>JAKAUB010000152.1 GCA_021827845.1 Acidobacteriota bacterium
CCGCAGCGGCATCGGCCGCACCGAGCGCCGCCGCCGCGTGCGCGAGGCGCTGGAGCAAGTGGGCATCGCACCGCCTGAATACGCTGGTGTTTTCGCAGGGTGCAGCCGACGGCACGCTGCACACGCTGCTGCTCGATGACATTCGCATCGAAGATGATCCCCCCGCCCACGAGGCGGCCCCAGCCACGCCGCAGCGTGTCGCGGCCACCGGCTATGACCGCCACATTGACATCACCTGGTCGCCGGTCAACGATCCGCATCTGGCGCAGTACGTCATCGAACGCTCGATCGGCAATGCGCCCTTTCAGGCCATCGGCGTGCAACGTCCGGGTGTCAATCGCTTTTGCGACTTTCTGGGCAATGACCACACCACCGCGCGCTATCGCGTCACCGCCCGCACCTCGACGCTGCAAGCCTCTCGCCCCTCTGCGGTTGCAACTGCCTCCACACATCCACTGACCGACGATCAGTTGCTGACGATGGTACAGCAGGCCTCATTCCGCTATTACTGGGAGGCCGCGGGTCCGCGCTCCGGCATGACGCGCGAAAACACCCCTGGCAATGACGACATCCTTGCGCTGGGCGCCAGCGGCTTTGGCGTGATGGCCATCATGGTGGGCGCGGAGCGCGGCTTTGTTCCGCGGCAGCAGGCCGTGCAGCGGCTTCTGAAGATCACAGACTTCCTCGCGCACGCTGACCGCTATCACGGCGCATGGCCGCACTTCCTCAGCGACAGCACCGGCCACACGCTGCCTGTCTTCAGCATGTATGACAATGGCGCAGACCTGGTGGAAACATCGTTTTTGATGGAAGGCCTGCTGGCCGCGCGGCAGTACTTCAAAAACGACGGCCCTGCCGGGCAACAGTTGTACCAGCAGATCACGCAGCTTTGGGAAGGCATCGACTGGCAGTGGTTCCGCGCTACGCCACGACGCCGCGCGCTCTACTGGCACTGGTCGCCGGACTACGCCTTCGAGATCGCCAATCGTCTGACCGGCTGGAATGAGGTGATGATCACGTACCTCGAAGCCATCGCTTCGCCGACACACCCCGTGCCGGCCAGCCTGTATTACACCGGCTACATCAACCAGAGCGCGACGCATGTCTACGGCAAACCGCATAGGTACTACGGCATTCCCATCGCTATGGATTACATCCCCGGCACGCCGGGACCGCTGTTCTTCACGCAGTACTCCTACATGGGCTTTGACCCGCAGCAATGGCAGGATCCCTACGCCAACTACTTCACCAACAATCGCAATGAGGCGCGTGTCAGCCAGGCCTACAGCGTTGCGAATCCGTTTCACTGGAAGGGCTATGGCGCAGATACCTGGGGCCTGACGGCCGTCGATGGGCCGCACGGCTACCGCGAATACAAACCGTTTTTCACCGACGATGGCACCATCGCGCCGACGGGCGCCATCGCGTCCTTCGCCTACACACCGCAGGCCTCCATGCTGGCGCTGAAGCATTATTACCGTGACCTGGGAGCGCAGCTCTGGAGCATCTACGGCTTTCGTGATGCCTTTAATCAGCAGGAGAACTGGTACTCCGGCATTACCATGGGTCTGAATCAGGCGCCGATGGTGGTGATGATCGAGAACCATCGCACCGGCCTGATCTGGAGGAGCTTTATGGCCAATCCGGAGATTCAGCAAATGATGCACGCCGTGCATCAGGCAGCCCAATGAACAGGCTGCGCGCCACAGGGCTCACGCTGGCCGCGTTGTCTCTCAGCACCGTAACCGCGCTGCGCGCCCAGACGCCAAACACCGGCATTGACTATCAAGCGGAGCAGCCGGTGCGGGCGCGCCACGCTATGGTGGTGACCGTGGAGCATAATGCCACCGATGCGGGCGTCGCCGTGCTGCGTGAGGGCGGAAACGCTGTCGATGCTGCCGTTGCGGTCGGCTTTGCGCTGGCGGTCGTGCATCCGGCGGCCGGCAACCTCGGCGGCGGCGGCTTCATGCTGATCCGCATGCACACCGGCGACGCGCATTTTCTCGACTACCGCGAAGAGGCACCCGGCGCGGCAACGGCCAACATGTATCTGGACGCGCACGGCAACGTGATTCCCGGCGCCTCCACTGTGGGCTGGCGCAGCGTGGGGGTTCCAGGTTCAGTCGCGGGGATGGTGGAAGCGGAGCGGCGCTGGGGCAGGCTCGGCCTGGCCCGCGTCATGCAGCCCGCTATCCAACTGGCGCGCGACGGCTTCATTCTGCTGCCCGGTGAGGCGCAGGAGCTGCACGATCCCCTGCTGGCGAAGTTTCCCGAATCGCGGCGCATCTTTCAGCGCAACGGCCGCTACTATCAGGCCGGGGAACGCTTCCGTCAGCCCGAACTCGCGCTAACGCTGACACGTCTCTCCATCCATCCAGAGTCGTTCTACACCGGCCGCATGGCGCGGCAGATTGCCGCTGCTTCAACCACTGGCGGCGGACTGATCACCGCGCAGGACTTAGCTGCGTATCACGTGCATGACCGCATGCCGCTGCGCGGCAGCTATCGCGGCTATACGGTTTTGAGCGCGCCGCCACCGTCCGCCGGAGGCCTGGGCCTGCTGGAAATACTGAATATTCTCGAGCCTTACGATCTCTCCGCCATGCACGACCGCACGCCGCAGGAAGTGCATTTCATCACTGAGGCCTTCCGCCGCGCGTTTATGGATCGGGCGCAGTACCTTGGCGACCCAGACTTTACGGCGATTCCGGTGCGGCAGATGCTGAGCCTGCAATATGCCGCCGCCTGGCGCGCCAGCATCCTGCCGGACCGCGCAACGCCGTCCGCAACGCTGCAGCGGCCGCCCGGCTTTCTGCCGCCGCCTCCGGCTGCTGTGCCCCCGCATCACATCTCCAACCAGACCACGCACTACTCCATCGTGGACGCTGCGGGGAACGCCGTCTCTGTGACCACAACGCTGAACAATGGCTTTGGTTCTGGCGTTACGGTGCCTGGTCTCGGTTTTCTGCTGAATGACGAGATGGACGATTTCGCCTCCAAACAGGGCGCGCCCAACATGTATGGGCTGATTCAGGGGCCGGCCAACGCCATTGCGCCGCGCAAGCGTCCGCTCTCCGCCATGACGCCAACCATCGTGCTGCGCAACGGAAGGCTGGCGATGGTGCTGGGCTCGCCGGGCGGACCACGCATCACCACAACTGTCGCTAACGTCTTCCTGAGCGTTGCCGAAGGTGGTCTGAACATCCAGCAGGCCGTGGATGCGCCACGCTTCCATCATCAATATCTGCCGGATGTGCTGTATCTGGAACGCGGCTTTCCAGCCAAGACCGCGGCGGCACTGCGCGCCATGGGCTACACCGTCGCCGCCGATCAGCCCTACTGGAGCGATGCGGAGTGCATCGCCGTCAACCCGAAGACCGGCGAACTTGAAGGCGGCCACGACCATCGGCACAGCTACGGAAAAGCTGCCGGATATTAAAGCGCCAAGCTGTCTTCGCTAGCTAACTCGCTTCGAGCACCTTTACTGTTGCCGTAGAGAAAAGTCCGTCATTCTGAGCGAAGCGAAGAAGCCGGGTCGTGGCTTTTTGCTGCCACGCAGAGACCCTTCGCTACGCTCAGCGATGGACTTCGCGTGTTGCACACGCACTCTCTGCTGAATGAGAAAAGTGATCTGAAGTTTCCCGCCAGGCGGCGGCAACTTTTTCTTGCCGAATGAAGACGCTCCCGATCATCGCGCGACTGCGTCGCCCGGCTCATATTTCCATGGTGTGGCGATCGTGGCGTGGTCGGCGAACTGCAAATCTGTATAAGCGCTGAACGGAATCTTCTTTTTCAACACGCCGGTCGCGATCATCATGTCGCGCACTTCATCGAAGTCCGCCTTCTGCGGCTCGAGCGCGTTGTAGCGAATGCGCGACATTGGCTTGGTGAGCGCCCAACGCAGCAGTTCGGGCTTCTGGTGGTAGTAGTAGCGTCCCACAAAATCAGCTGCATCCACGCGATGCGGACGGCTGGTATCCAGCCACAGGCCAGAGCGCGCGATGCCATCAACCAGAACCTGCACCGCCTCCGGCCGCTTCTGGATCAGGTCTTCGCGCGCGATCAGAATGCAGGACATGTAGTTGGGCCAGTATTTATCCGCGTAAAACAGAATGCGGCCATAGCCACCCATCTCCGCCTGCGAGGGGAACGGCTCACCCATCACGAACGCATCGATCGCACCGGCTTCGAGCGCTCCAGAGACATCTGGCGGCGCCATCTCCACCATCTTGACCGAGTCCGGCGGCATGCCGTAGGCCTGCATCGCGCGGAACAGCAACAGCCGCTCATCGGAAAATCGGCTGGGAATGGCGATGGTCTTGCCGCGAAGCTGCCCAAAGTTGTGGATTGGGCCATCCTTGCGTACGACAACCGCGCTGCCGTTCCGGTGCCCAAGATACACAACTTTGATGGGTACGCCCTGCGCCGCCAGAGCAATGGCCATGGGCGCAACAATAAAGGCTGCCTGAATCTTGTTGGCGATGATGGCTTCCTTCAACTCCGGAAACCCTTGAAACATGCGCGGCAGATACGTTTCGCCGCTGTCGGAATATTTGGAGATATAGTCCGTGACCGGGCAGGTCAACTGACAAGTGACGGGAATGTAGCCCACGACGATCTTTCGCTTCTGCACAGGAAGATAGTCGTTCAGCACGGCGGTCCAGTTGACATTCAACCAGCTATGCAGGCCGGAGACGATAACGAGCCAGGCGATGACGATGACAATCACCTTGCTCTTCAGGCTCCAGGCGCGGACACCAGACAGCGCGTTATGACTCATGGCGGAACCCCCAGCGGACGGGTTTGATGGATTCGAGGCGACGGAAGATGGCATCCAGCGCCAGGCCAATGATCCCAATTAACAGCATCGCGCCGACGACCAGATCATAGCGCTTGCCAGAATTTCGCGAATCGATGATTAGATAACCGAGTCCTGAGTTGACGGCGATCATCTCACCGGCCACCACCACCAGCCAGCCGATCCCGAGCGCGATCCGCAAGCCAACCAGAATCTGTGGCAATGCCGCGGGAAACACCACCCGCGCCAGCACTTGTGGAGCTGTCAGTCCGAAGTTGCTGCCCGCGCGCCGGTAGATCAAAGGCACATTCGACACTGCATCCACGCATGTAATGACGATGGGAAAGAACGCGCCAAGAAACACCAGGAAGATCGCCGCGTCATCTCCAACGCCGAAGAACAGGATGGCAACCGGAATCCAGGCGATCGGGCTTATGGGGCGCAGAATCTGGATCACCGGATTGACCGTCTGGTCTGCGGCGGGGTACCAGCCCAGCAACAGTCCGAGCGGAATACCCAGACCCACTGCGGCAAAATAGCCGATGGCGACGCGGCGCAGCGAATCGATGATGTCCCGGTAAAGAACGCCGCGCTGGGCCAACTGACTCAGCCCCACCTCTACCTCCCGCGGCGACGGGAAGATGCGCGTCCCGGACCACAGGACCGCGAAATGCCACAGCAGCAGGAACACGACCGTCGCCAGAATCGGCCACAGCCATCGCTCCATGTCCTGAATTCTGCTCGTCTGGTTCATATGCGGTGCGCTAATCCGACCTCAGCAAGAATTCCGTCACGCAGCTCCAGATAGCGCGCGGAGCTGATGTCGCGCGGATGGGGAAGGTCCACATTGACGATCCGCTGAATGCGTCCCGGACGCGCGCTGAGGACCACAACGCGGTCGGCCAACTGCACCGCCTCATCGATATCGTGGGTGACAAACAGGATGGTTTTGCGCTCGGCCTGCCAGATCTGGAGCAGTTCGCCGCGCATGATCATCCGGGTGATGGAGTCGAGCGCGCCGAAGGGCTCGTCCAGAAACATGACGTCAGGGTTCACCGCCAGCGCGCGCGCCACCTCCACACGCTGTTTCATCCCGCCCGACAGCTCATGCGGATACGACGATTCAAAACCCTCGAGGCCAACCATCTGCACATAGTGCTGCACGCGCTTTGCCCGCTCCTCGCGCGACAGTTTGCCCAGGCCAAAGCCGATGTTGCCCGCGACGGTGAGCCAGGGAAACACGCCGCGCTCCTGAAACACAAAGATGCGCCGCGGATCGGGACCGCGCACGGCCTCGCCATCCACCAGAACCTGTCCGCTGGTTGGCTGCAAAAACCCGGCCATGGCGTTCAGCAGTGTGGATTTGCCACATCCGGAGGGCCCCAGCAGGCAGACGAACTCGCCATCGCGGACTTCCAGGTTGATGTCGCCAAGCACGGGCATCAGCACGCCGTCGCGCTGAAACGAAATGCCGAGGTTCTCCACACGCAGCTTGATCGGAGTTGCCGCAGAGGGCACGGCGCCAGCCGCGGACGAACCTGCAAGAACTGACGTCATCGTTTCTCCTCAAAGCCCCAGCGTAGGGAGCTTGTGCGTTCCAGCGACCGCACCCCATAGTCCAGCAGCAATCCAACCACGCCGATAATGACCATGCCGGCGACCACCAGGTCATAGCGGTTGCCTGCGTTGCGGGCGTCGACAATCAGAAATCCCAGGCCGGAGTTTACGGCGATCATCTCCGCCGCGACGACCACCAGCCACGCAATGCCTAGCGTGATGCGAAGACCGGTCATCAGGCGCGGCACAATGGCGGGATACAGAACGCGGCGCATCAACGCAACCGGCTTCAAGCCGAAGTTGCGGCCGGCGTTGATATAGACAGCCGGCACGGCGCGGACTGCGTCAATCACGGCCAGCAACAGTGGCAGAAAGCATCCGATGAAGATGAGAAAGATAGCGGCCATATCTCCCACGCCGAACCACAGAATCGCAATCGGTATCCAGGCTAGCGGGGAGATGGGACGGAGGATCTGCAGGATCGGGTTCACCGCCAGCTCCGCTCGCTGGTACCACCCGATCGCCAGACCCAGCGGAATGGCCAGCAGCACGGCCAGGAAGAAGCCCCACGTGACGCGGAAGACGGAAGCAATAATGTATTTCGCAATCAACCCATGCGGGAAGAGATCCGCGATACCCTGGGCTGTCTTCCAGGGGCCCGGCATCAACTGATGCGGATGCAGGGACACCGCAAGCTGCCAGGCTGCCAGCAGCGCGGCCGCAAACAAAACGGGTCTCAGCCATGCGTACGATTTCAAAGTCTTTTGATCCGTCATTGCGGTTGGTGCGCCGGGTCCGTTCGGGTATCACAGAGGATGCATCGAGTGTCCCGCAAGTCTACACAAGTATCTTTGCAATGCGCCTCCGCCAAAAGGATGAGACCAGCATCCACCCGCCAACGCCGGGCCGCGCGATCCTGATTTTTTTCGCACGCTTCAGCGCTGGAGACGGGTGCTCCCATGAAAGAATGTGGCCACACCGGAAATGTAACGGGCACGCACGCCAGAGCCTTTGAGATTTCCGCGCCCCATTGTTTCAGTGCCAGTCCGTTTATGAATTATCGCTCCTGCCACCCTCCGTTGCGCCCGCTGCGAGCCGCAATTGCTGCCCTTTCCGCAACGATCTTTCTCTTCACGGGCTGCCACTCGCACGCCGGGCTGCCTGCGGCCGATTCGCCGGCGTATAAGCAATTTGTTTCCGCCTTCTATGTGGGGCTGGCGGCGCTGCAGGTGGGCAACGACGCTCGTGCGGATCAGAGCCTGGGGCAGGCGGCACAGATCGCATCCGGTGAGCCGGTGGCCTGGGCAGACTGGGGAATTCTGGCGCTGCGTCAGCGGAATTTTCAACTGGCGGATGAGCGTCTGCACCGCGCTCTGAAGTTGTCTCCCAATAACGGCCGCGTTTACTTTCTGCTGGGTCTGCTTGACGACGAGCGAGGCAGCCTGCAGCCGGCCATCAGCGACTTTCAGCGGGCTGCGAACCTGGATCCCGGCAACGTGCGGCCACTGTACGCGCTGGCAATGGCCGTGGAACGGCAAAGAGGCGCGGGTAGCCAGCAGAAGTTCCAGCAGATCATCGAGCAAATACTGGCTAAGCGTCCGGACAACGTGGCCGCGCTGGTGGAGTTGGCCCGGATTGCAGCGCGGCGTGGCGATATGAACACCGCGCAGATGGCGGTTAGCCGCCTTGCTGCGCTAAGTGGCGACTGGCCTGCGCCCGCCAAACAGCAGCTCGCAGTCCTGCAGACCGCCACGTCGAGCGGCAACTCGCATGCGGCAGCTCTACGCAGCGTCTTCCTCCGCAATGTTCTCTTGCAGGTGCCCGCCTTCCGCGCCAGTCTCACGGCAATCATGTTGCCGCCCGGCGATCAGGCCGAGCCCTTCACACATTTCCTCCGCTTGCCGAATCCTTCCTCGGCTCCCGCCGCGCCGGATACGGCAATGAAGTTCCTGACCACAGCCGCACCGGAATTATCCCGCACTAGCGGAGCGCAGCATTGGAGCTGGATCGGAGCCATCTCGCTCGACGGTGAAGGAACGCCCACGCTTGCAGTTGCCGACGGAAGACAGGTGCGCTTGTCGACCGGCGCCAGCTTCCCATTTCCTGGCGGAGCTTCCGCAACGCCTCCGTCACCAGAAGGTGTCCTTCCCATCGACTTCAATTTCGACTTCAAGACAGACCTGGTCCTGGCGGGGCTCGGGGGTGTTCGTCTGCTGCGGCAGGAGAGCCCGTCTGTCTTTACCGCTGTCACCGCAAAGTCTGGACTGCCTGCGGACGTTTTGAAGGCCTCTTACACCGGCGCCTGGGCTGTCGATATCGAACCGGACGGCGATCTGGATATCGTTCTGGGACAAGACTCGGGCCTCCCGACCGTGCTGCGCAACAACGGCGATGGCACCTTCAGCGTGATGCATCCTTTCCCAAATATCTCGGGCATCCATCAGTTTGTATGGGCGGACCTCAATGGCGACGGCATCGCAGACGCTGCCGTGATCGATGGCGCTGGCCACCTGCACATCTTCCTCAACCAGCGCGCCGCGCGGTTCGCGGAGGCGCCGGTTCCGGCACAGTTTGCTGCTGCCCGGGCGATTGTCGCGGCAGACATCGCAGGCCGCAGCATGCTCTCGCTTGTGGCCGTGCTGCCGGACGGAACCGTCGCGAGCCTTGCCAGCGCGGCCAACGGCGGCTGGTCGGCTACGACGCTCGCGCATGTCACCGATCCGGCGGCGAGCCTGGCCGGAGACGTACGCCTCTACGCCGCCGACGTGGACAACAATGGCGCAGTCGACCTTCTGCTTGCGCAGGTTTCTCTGGGCGGTCGCGCAGGCGGCGCGCAACTCTGGCTCGGTGAGGGCGGCGCAAAATTCGTACGCTATCCCGCGCCAGTCGGAAGCGCAGAGATCTTCGGCGTGGCAGACATCAAGGCGGACGGCCACCTCGCGCTGTTTGGCATCTCGCAAAACGGCCAGCCTCAGATCGCCCGCACTGAGAGCACAAAGCCGTACCACTGGCAGACCATCCGTCCGCGCGCACGCCAAGCCACCGGCGATCAACGCGTCAACTCCTTTGGAATTGGCGGTCAGGTGCAGATACGCTCCGGCTTACTGACGCAAACCGCGCCAATCAACAGCCCGCAGTTGCATTTTGGACTGGGAACCCACGATCAGACAGATGTGGCGCGCATCGAGTGGCCGAACGGAACCGTCAGCGCGGAGTTCGGCCTGAAGGCAGATCAGCAGATATTGACGGAGCAGCGGCTGAAAGGCTCCTGTCCGTTTCTATTTGCCTGGAACGGCCATGCGATGAAGTTCGTGATGGACACGGTGCCGTGGGGGTCTGCCCTGGGATTGCGCATCAACAACATCGGAACAGCCGCCATCGCTGCAACAACAGAGTGGTACAAGATTCCCGGCCGCGACCTGGTTCCCCGTCATGGCGCGTACGATCTGCGGATCACCGGGGAGCTGTGGGAGACGTATTACTACGACTTTCTATCGCTCATGGTTGTGGATCATCCCCAGGGGACGGAAATCTATACGGATGAGCGCTACGCCATACCGCCGGTGAAGCAGGCGATTACGGTGACTGGCGAACCGCACGCAATTGCGCGCGCGGTGGACGACCAGGGCAATGACATGACAGAGACCGTGCGCGCTCTGGATGGCCGCTATGTGGATACCTTCGGCGAGGGGCAATATCAGGGCGTTGCCCGCAGCCACTATCTGCAGATCGATCTCGGCAAAGATTTCCCCACCTCGCAGCCCGTCTACCTGATCGCGCAGGGATGGCTGCACCCGTCGGACTCGACGGTCAACGTTGCCATGAGCCAGGGACATCACGAACGTCCGCAGCCGCTCAGCCTGTCCGTGCAGAACGCGGACGGAACGTGGCGCGTCGTTCGTCCGAACCTTGGCTTTCCTGAAGGCAGAAACAAGACATGCCTGATCGATCTGACGGGGCTCATTCGGCCGGGCGCACCAAAACGTATCCGCCTCAGTTCCAATCTCGAAATTTACTGGGACCGCGTGCAATGGGCGCAGGGTCTACCGGACGCAAAAATTCGCGTGAGCACGCTCGCGCCCGCGTACGCGGATTTGCATTATCGGGGCTATTCGGTCATTCACCAGAATGGCCATTCGTCCCCGGAGATTCCGGACTATCGCGAGCTGCTCGCCACTACGCAAATCTGGCGGGATCTCACCGGCTATTACACGCGGTTCGGAGATGTGCGGCCGCTGCTGCGGCAGATCGATGATCGCTACGTCATCATGAACGCGGGCGATGAACTTGCACTACGCTTCCCTGCTCCTGCGTCGCCGCCAGCCGGTTGGGTGCGGGATTATGTCCTGGCCGGGGATGGCTGGGTGAAAGACGGCGACTTCAATTCAGTAGACTCAGCGACGGTGCGGCCGCTGCCGTACCACGCGCGCCGCCAATACGACACCCCACCGCTCCCACTGGAAGACGAGTGGGTCTACCGGCATCATTCCGAAGACTGGGAAACCTATCAGACGCGCTATGTGACGCCGGATGTTTTCACGAACGCGCTGGAAAGCGGGGCCAATCAATGAAGGGCGGCCCCATCGCGCGCGCAGTGTTGATCCTCTTCTTTATCGGGCTCATCGCCGTCCCGGTTATTCTCACTCGCAGAAATCCGTCAGGGTCCGCGGGTGCCCAACTGGACACGCGCGCGGCGCTCGCCCGGTACGGCTTCTACTTCACGGAGGTCTCGCAACAGGCGGGGATTCACTTCGTGCACCAGATGCCGCAGCTCGACCCGAAGCTTGCCCCCATCATGCCGGAGATTGCATCGATGGGAGCCTCCGTCACGGTCGTGGATTACAACCAGGACGGGTGGCCGGACCTTTACGTAACCAACAGCCGTCAGGGTACTAAAAATGCCTTGTACAGGAATAACCACGACGGCACGTTTACTGATGTTGCGCCGCAACTCGGGATTGCCGACGTGAACCAGCCGGGCACAGGTGTTTCGACGGGCGCAGTCTGGGGCGACTACGACAATGACGGATATCCCGACCTGTTTCTCATCAAGTGGGGCCGGCCTATGTTGTTCCACAATGATCGGGGACACGGTTTTACGGATGTCTCGAAGCAGGCCGGGCTGCCCGCGTGGGTCAACGCCGACACCGCTGTTTGGTTTGATTACGACGGAGACGGCAAGCTGGATCTGTTTCTCGGCGGGTACTTCAACGAGACCTACGACCTGTGGCACCTCAACACGACAAAAATCATGCCCGATAGTTTCGAGTACGCCGAGAACGGAGGCCGCAAATATCTGTTCCACAATCTTGGAAGTGGCCGGTTTGAAGAGGTCAGCGAAAAGCTGGGCATTCGCAGCAACCGCTGGGCACTGGCCGCCGGTGCGGCAGACCTGACCGGCAGCGGCCATCCGGATCTCTTTGTCGCCAATGACTATGGGGTGTCGGAGCTATACATGAACGACGGGAGCCGCTTCCATGAAGTGGGCAAGCTTGCTGGCGTCGGCTACTCGCCAAAGAGTGGAATGAACGTCGCGTTCGGTGACATCTTCAATCAAAACAAATTTTCAATTTACGTTTCGAACATCTCCGAGCCTGGATTTTTGATCCAGGGAAATAACTTCTGGGTGCCGCAGGATTCGACCGCCGGCGGCGTTCCCAAATATGTCAACATGGCAAATGCTCTGGGCGCGGAGCTGGGGGGTTGGAGTTTTGGCGCGCAATTTGGCGACTGGAACAACGACGGTACACTCGACCTGTTCCTGACCAACGGCTACGTCTCGCTCGACCGGCATCGCAGCTACTGGTACGACTTTGCGAAGGTGACCGCAGGAAATAGCGCTATCATCGGAGACGCCAGCAACTGGCCGCCCTTCGACGGGCGCAGCTTGTCTGGCTATCAGGAAAAGCGTGTGTGGGTAAACGACGGTTCCGGGCACTTTGAAGACGTAGCGAGCGCGGTGGGCGTGACCGACCGCCATGACGGCCGCGCGGTAGCCGTCGCCGATCTCTGGAACAACGGCGCACTCGACGTCATCATGGCAAACCAGGGTGGCCCGCTTCTGGTTTACGCCAACCATCCGGACCCGGCAAACCAGTGGATCGAGTTTGCCCTGGAAGGCACCAAAAGCAACCGCGACGCCATTGGAGCGCAGGCGACCTTGTATTGGGATGGGCAACAGCAACTGCAGCAGGTATCGGCTGGCTCCGGGTTCGCAGCGCAGAACGATCTACGGCTTCATTTTGGCCTGGGCAAAGATCCGCATCTGGAAAAGCTGGTCATCCGCTGGCCATCAGGCAAGGTGCAGACCGTCCTTCACCTCGCACCGAATCACATCGTTCCCATCCGGGAGGAGCAATGAGCCAGGCCGCAATCGCCGCGCCCGCGTATAAACCGCCGCGCCCGCAGTGGAAGAGTTGGTTATCGCTCGATAACCGCTACGTGCCGCCCGCGTTCATCACACTCATCCTGCTGGCCGGTCAGCTCTCCTTCGGAATTCTCGAAAGCTATGAGCGGACGCTGCTGGCAATCGCCACCTCCATCGCCACGGAACTCGTGCTGGGACGCATCTTTCTCGGCAAATGGGTCAACCTGGCCAGCGCCTACATCTCGGGAATCAGCGTGGGAATTCTGCTGCGCTCGCCCGATTTCTGGCCCTATGCGGTGGCAGCAGCGCTGGCCATCAGCTCAAAATATGTGCTGCGCTTCCGCGGCCGCCATCTCTGGAATCCTTCCAACTTCGGTATCAGCGTGGTGCTGTTCCTGCTGCCGGCCAGCGTCGCCATGCTGAGCATCCAGTGGGGCAACAATCTGGCGTCCATGGCCGTCATCTGGGTGCTCGGCTCCATCATCATCTGGCGGGTGCGGCGCTTCCACATTAGTGCGACGTATGCCATCTCGTTTCTGGTCCTTGCGCTCATCCGCTCGTGGATCCTGCATCAGCCCTGGCTTGCAGAAGTTTCACCGATCACCGGGCCGGAGTATCAGCTCTTCATCTTCTTCATGATCACCGATCCAAAGACTACGGTCCGCTCGAAGAAGGGCCAATGCCTCGTCGCTTTCTGCGTCGCGTTTGTGGAGATGTTCTTCCGCTTCGATCAGAGCATTTACGCCGAACTTTACGCCCTGTTCTGGGTGGGACCCATCGCCCTGCTGATTGAAATGGCGCTCGACGCGCGCAAGCGCCGGCGGGCGGACGCCGCATTCCCGTCTAGCATGGAGCCGAACCCAGCCATGCCGCCCAGCCGCGGATAAGGAACATCGTTGATCGCCGCAACCCGTTACAAAGCATACTTTTTCCTTTGCCTCTCCCTCTGTCTGCTGAGCGGGTGCCGGAAGAAGTCTTCCTCCGCGCCGCAAGCGGAGGCCCCACAATCGACGGCGCAGCAAGCAGCAAACCCGCAAAAACTGCCGGCGGCGCAGGCTCCTATTACCCTCTCTGCGAAGAACGCGCGGCCCACCGGTCCCGTGCATTTCACAGACGTTACAGCGCAAGCCGGAATCCACTTCACGCGAACCAGCGGCGCCTTCGGCAAAAAATATCTGCCGGAGACGATGGGCAGCGGCGTCTGCGTCATCGACTACGACGGCGACGGATGGCAGGATCTCTTCTTCGTCAACTCAAAGGACTGGCCCGGGCATCCTGGCAAGCCTTCCTATCCCGCCCTTTACCACAACAACCACGATGGAACCTTTACCGATGTGACCCAACAGGCAGGCCTGGCCGTGCAGATGTACGGGATGGGCTGCGCCGTTGGTGACTACGACAATGACGGGCACGACGACCTTTACGTCACAGCGCTCGATCACAATCATCTTTTTCGCAACCTGGGCCACGGCAGGTTCAAGGATGTGACCGCGCAGGCGGGCGTCGGTTCGTCGGGCTTTTCGACCAGTGCGGCGTGGTTTGATTATGACAATGACGGCAAACTCGATTTAGTCGTGGACCATTATGTGGACTGGTCGATGGCTGGCGACAAGGTCTGCTCGTTGGACGGCGTTCACAAATCCTACTGCACGCCGGAGCTTTATAAAGGCGAGAGCATTACGCTGTATCACAATCTAGGCCACGGAAAATTTGCCGATGTCACCCGGGCCGCAGGCGTGTATGACCCCACCGATAAGGCGCTCGGCATCGCACTGCTGGATTACGACAACGACGGCTGGCTGGATTTTCTGGTCACAAACGACACGCAGCCGAACAAGCTATACCACAACAACCACAATGGAACCTTCACGGAGACAGGGGTGGAGTCCGGCGTCGCATACAGCGACGCCGGCAAGTCGCGCGCGGGCATGGGCGCGGATGCGGCCGACTATGACAACTCCGGCCGGCAGGGCCTGGTAATCGGCAACTTCACGAACGAGAGCATCGCGCTCTACCACGTGGACAAAGATGGCCTCTTCACCGACAACGCGCCGATGGACGGCATCGCTAGCGCGTCCGCGCGATCGCTCACCTTTGCGGCCTTTTTCTTTGACTACAATCTCGATGGTCTGCTCGACGTGCTCGCCTTAAATGGCCACGTGGCCGATGATGTTTCCATCCTGCAGCCCACACTTTCCTACGCTGAGCCGCCGCTGCTGTTTCGCAATATGGGTCACGGCAAGTTTGAAAATGTTTCCCGAAAAGTTGGCGCAGATTTTCGCCGCCCGCAGGTGGGCCGCGGCGCAGCCTATGCGGACTTTGACAATGACGGCGATCTCGATCTCGTCTTCAGCACCAGCAACGGACCGGCGCGCCTGCTCCGCAACGACGGCGGCAATCAAAATTCCATGCTGCGCGTGCGGCTGATCGGCTCCCAGGCAAACCGTGATGCGATTGGAGCGTATGCCGTGCTCACCACGTCAACCGGCCAGCGTACCAGTGAGATGGTAAAGAGCGGTTCCAGCTATCTGTCGCAGAGCGAGCTGCCGCTGACCTTTGGGCTGGGCAAGCCGAACGCTGCGGAGCGCATCACGCTGACCATCGCTTGGCCGGGCGGCGGCAAGGAAGTCCTGCGCGATCTGCACCCGGATGCGTTCATCACCGTTCAGCAGGGCCGCGGCGTTATTGCGTCGCAGCCGCTGCCGGAGACTCCTGAACCGGCGAAGTAGAGCCTGCCTGGAAGCCGCAACGCGCCAGCATCTCGAGAATCTGCGCTCGGTTCGCGCCGACCTTGTGCGCCGCGTTCAGCAAATCCTCCGCGTGAACCGGATACCAGTTTCGCCGCCCGAAATCCGTCAGGCCCGCCACGTCGATGGGTTCAATGGCGCGCCGAATCTCCTCGATGCATGCCGCCGAGTCGCGCCGAGTCGCGCCGTCCTGCACTTTGGCAAGAATTCTGGCCGCAGCCGGTCCGAAGGTCGGATGGTCATGCAACAGAAATGAGCCCGCGCGATCCGGTCGTCCCAAACGGCGCACAGTCTCGGCATAGCTTGCGGATGCGAAGTAAAGCAGCGATACCGCAGAGAAGAGCGGAAAGTCTTCAAGCGACGCATATAGCGCGCCGATCAGCCGCGCGGCCGCCAGCAGCTCGGCATCGGTCTGCGCGGCGTACTCCTGCAGCCTCACGCTGAACTCCGGCGTTCCAAATTTTTCTTCCAGGATGGCTGCCAGTCGGGCAATGCCCAGCAGCGTCAGCGGGAAGCCCGTCGAGAGGAGAGGATCGACAAAACCGGCCGCAGAGGGAAGAAGCGCCCAGTTGGTTCCGCAAATCGTATCGCTGCGATATGCCATCCGCGGCAGATGGCGGAAAGACTGCACCGGCGTAGCGTCCTGGAACGTAGTTTGTAACACCGGCAGCCGATGCAACAGCCGTTGCCACGCTGGCTCACCTTCTTGCAGCCGCAAGGTTTCCGCCAGTGGTTGCGTCGCCGCGACGCCTGCGCTGGTGACTCCGTTGGCAAATCGAAGCGTCCACACCCATCCCCCCGCAAACAGGTGATGCACGGCCGCGTCGTCGAGCGGATACGGTGGCTCTGCGGGAAGATCGACACAGCCGCTATCATCCAGCCGCCGCACCCCGATGAAATGGCTATACAGCGCCTGCGTCGCAGGCATCCCGTCCAGCGGGCGCTCGCCCAGACTCAGGGCGCGCGATAGAAACCCGCGCGGACCCGTCGCATCCACGACAAAGCGAGCCGTGATCCGAACGGTCGTTTCGCCGCAATTTCCTGTCAGCCGCATGCCGCTCCCATCGGGCTCGCAGGCGTCCAGCGCCACTGCATCCCGATAGACAACACCCAGCCGTTGCGCCTCCTGCACCAGATACGCGTCAAGGTCCGCGCGATACCAGTGCGTATCCGCAATTGCGTTATGTGGACTGGCAGCCACCAGTAGCTGAACCTCCCGCCCGATCGTGTTCGAAGCGACGACCCCGTGATGCAGAAACGTAAAGCCCCGCTTCAACCCGCACGAAAGCTCAGGATGTGTGGCGCGCCAGCTCCCCCACTTGCTCAACGATCGAAGCGGCTGCAATCCATACCGCTCCGCCAGCTCTTCCAGCAACAGGTTGGATAAGGGCGTGGAGGATTCGCCGATCGTCATCCGCGGATGATGGCCGCGTTCCAGCAGGATGACGCGCAGGCCCAGTTGCTGCGCGATCATCGCCACAAGCGACCCTGCAAATCCTGAGCCCAGGACAGCCACATCGAAGCGTTCCGTCATGCGCCGCACCCTGCCTGGCGGCAAACGTCGCACACAATCGCCGGCAACGGCTCTTGGCGGAGATTCATCGCCCGCAGCCGCGACAGACGTTGCGGAAAACACTGCTCGCAGGCTCCGCGATTCGGCAACTCCCACAGGTCCGCAAAGGTACGCATGCCACGCTGGCGCAAACCGTGTTCAAAGGCTCGCTCCAAGACGTCGAGGCTGGGCGGCTTGAAAAGTCCCGCTTGCGACAGATCCTCCATCGCCCCGTTCCCACCGCGGGTTGGGATGAGTGTCGCCGCGGTGGCACCGCAGTCGCGCGCGAAGTCCAGCGACCGTATCGCCCACTCCAGCGCATCGCTGGCAGCTAGAAACGGAGGCTGAACCAGTATGAAGACGCGCAGATCAATATCGTTCTTCCGCAAAAAATCTGCCGCTGCGGTAAATTGCTCGAGCGTCATTCGCTTATTCAGTTTTTGCAGCACGGCCGGGTGCGCCGTCTCAAGCCCCATCGCAACTTCTAGCCGGCCGGGGAGCAGGCCGCGAAAGCGGGTGCAGGCGTCTCCAACAAATGCCGGATGGCACTCCACAATGACGCGCTCGAACTTCTGAAGTCGCCCTGCAATCTCCAGGTAGTCTCCCGGCGGAATGGCGCGCGGATCAAAAAAGCTGCCGCTGTTATAAAGCTTGACCGTCTGTGCGGCGGGTAATCGGCGAAACGCGAAGTCGAGCTGTGCGGAGATCGCGTCTGAGGGCACCGACGCGAGCAGCGTATTCTTCCACAGATCGCACATCGTGCATCGGAACGGGCACTCGCGGTTGGTAAGAAAAATTGTCGCGACGGGCTCCGCGTTGCCCGATGGACCGCACTCCTCCTCCGTAAAGAACGCGTAGGGCTCATACGCATGCACGGGATTTCGTGCTGGCCGGCGCGACAGAATCCAGCGGTCCCGTTCTTCAGCAGTTTCCGGAAACGTCACAGCAGCACGGGAGGTCACGAGTAGAGTGCTAAAAATTTCCCGCGATACTGAGCCTCTTGCCAGGGGAGGTTCGCTTGCATCGCCTCCTGCGAAATGGCGCCGTGCTGAAACCGCCGCTTGGGAAACACTGGCATCGCCATTCCTGTTACGGCGGCGACGCCACGCCCCACAATCTCACCTTTCAGCGCATAGAGCTTTTCGACGTCGTAGTTCGTCAACCGGATGAAGGGTATGGCTTCAGCGACCGCAATCACTCCAGGGCGCGTGTACGGGCTGAAGCCGGAAAATCCGAAGCTGCGGGCCGGCGCATAGGTGCGCGTGCAGGAGCGGCTGAAGCCTCCGCTGTACGTCAGCGAATGCTTGATCTTCCCGACGCCCCATCCCTCCTGATACAGCATGGGATTGTTGACCACACTGCGAATCGTCAGCTCCGGGTTTTCTTCGATCGGATAATCCTTCAAATTTTCGTCGCCGCCGTCGCCATCCACCAGATACTTCCACTCGGGATAGCGCTGGCGAATACCGCGGCACAGCGCGATGCCCATCGTGGCCGACTGGACATCGAGCAACTTGTAGTCTTCAATCACGCGAATCGTCTCTTCAACGTCGAGCGCATCGGGATCGGCCTCGATTGGCTCCAGAAATAGACCCAGTCCCAGCGCATCGAGAAACTGCCGCGCCTGCGCTACGTCCGGGCCGCGCCCCAGGTCCAGCACAAACGCCTTCAGCCGGCTCAAATTCATTCCCAGCCGCTGCATAACGAAATATGTCGTCAGAAAAACGCTGCCGCTATCGATGCCGCCGGAGAAGCAGACCCCGATGGGCTCGCGCTCCGGAACCCGCTGCAGCCAATCCTGAATTTCATTCGCGAGCGCGCTGATGTACGCGTGGCCGATCGCATCCAGATCCTCCGGCAGCGTGCCCATCGGGGGTGTAAAGAAGCGCGTATAGGTCGGATCAGGATCTGGGCAGCCGATGACCTGCAGCTCCAGAATGTGGTGCGCCGGCACCATGCGGGTGTAGCTGGGATGAAACTGCGCGTCCAGCCCTTCGGCCTGCAGCCACTGGTAGATCGTATCGATGCGTGCTGCCACGATCAGGACCGGTCCCTCCTGCCGCTTGGCAAGGAAGTAACGCATCGGGCGGTCCAGCGAGCGCGCCATCCGCACCGTGGTGCCATCCCGCGCCATCAGCGCAAACGATCCGTGGATACCGGCCACGGCGTCGGGCTTTCCCGAACGCAACCGCTCCACCGCTTCCCCGGCTGGCATATTCAGGATGTAATTTTCTTCCGGCTCGGTCAGGTCAACAACCTTCTCGACATATTGATGCATAATGCAACGCTCCGCAGATTTCTTTGCCCAGTGTACCGCCGGTCGCGCGCGCCCACGCACCGCGACTGACCGAAGCAGTCCGCTGTGCATCGCCTCAGATGGCCGTTCTATCGGGCTGCAGTGTGTTGCGCAGAACGGACCGTCTGCGGCGGGATCGGTTCCGTCTAAACCGGCAGCAGCTCTTGAAAATTTCTTACGCCTGCGAGGAGAAATGAGGGGAGTGCAGAATGGTGGGCAAGGCGGGAGTCGAACCCGCAACCCCCGGCTTAGAAGGCCGGTGCTCTATCCGGTTGAGCTACTCGCCCGTGCGGGCACACGCCCATTGTAGCTTCCGGAGAAGCGGCGGATCGCGAAGACCGCGCTAGCTGTTCGAATCGTCCGTCGTACCGGAGTCCTGATGGTTCAGCGTGACGCCCATACGGTCCGCCACGGCCTCTTCCATTTTGTCGGCCACTTCTTCGGCAATCGGCGTAGCGCCCTGGCCAAACTTCTCCGTGGCCATCTCTACCGCCTTCTGTTTCGCAGAGTCCAAAATACCTTCCAGATCGAAATTCATGGCGCAATCTCCTTCGGGTCGTTCCCTTGCACTTTACGTCCGAATCATGAATTCGGCAACCGTCGGCCGCCGACCGCCCTATGATTTGAGATACTTTCTGCGGCCCTGCGCTTTGGCGCCGGATTACCGATCAACGCCTGGAGGACCATTGAAGCGAATCGTCACC
>JAKAUB010000007.1 GCA_021827845.1 Acidobacteriota bacterium
CCGCTGATCTGCTCGCTGGTGATCGGGTTGCGCTTGTGCGGCATGGCGGAGGAGCCTTTTTGCTTCTCCGAGAAGAATTCTTCCGCCTCGCGGACCTCGGTGCGCTGCAGGTGCCGGACCTCGACGGCAATCTTGTCGAGCGTCGCGGTCAGCAGCGCGAGCGCGCCAATGTAGAAGGCGTGGAAGTCGCGCTGAATCACCTGCGTGGCGATAGATGCCGGTTTGAGGCCGAGCTTTTCGCAGATGCGGGCTTCGTGCTCCGGCTTGAGATGGCCGAACGTGCCGACCGCTCCAGAAAGTTTGCCGATGCGCAAGTCTTCCGCCGCCATCTGGAAGCGGCGCTGGTTGCGGCGCATCTCCGCGTACCAGTTGAGCAGCTTCAGGCCAAAGGTCGTGGGCTCGGCGTGAATGCCGTGCGTGCGGCCGATGGTTGGCGTGTGGCGGAACTCGAGGGCGCGGCGCTTCAGCACCTCCAGCAGCCGCTCGATCCCTTGCTCCAGAATGGCGGAGGCGGCTTTGATCTGCAGCGCCTGCGCCGTATCGACAACATCGTTGGAGGTGAGGCCGTAGTGCAGCCAGCGCGATTCCGGACCGATGGTCTCTGCCACCGCGGTGGTGAAGGCGATCACATCGTGCCGCACTTCCGCCTCGATTTCGCGGATGCGCGCGACATGGATAGCGCCCTTGCTGCGGATGGCGCGGGCGGCTTCGGCAGGGACAATGCCGGCTTCGGCCAGCGTCTCGGAGGCGGCACATTCCACCTCCAGCCACGCCTGGTATTTGCTTTCGTCGGTCCAGATTCGGCCCATGGCGGGGCGCGTGTAGCGTTCGATCACTGCGGAAGTCCTCGCCCTTTTGCGCGGGTCAGCGCGACGTTACGCCGAAGAGTTCGGCCATTTCCTTGTGCAGAAAGCCGGCTCCTGGCCGGTAGGGCTGCACCCAGCGGCCATCGATGACAAATTGAGGGATGGCGCGTTTGCCGACGTGGGCCACCACCTCATCGGCTGCGCCGGGGGTGGTTTCAATGTCGATCTCTGTATGGGGGATATTGTGAGTCTGCAGGAAGCGTTTTGCCTCCCGGCAGTCGCGGCACCAGGCTGCGGAGTAGACCAGAACGTTCATACTTCTATGATAAATGGCTCAGCGGGTGGCAGTTTGCGGCAACTGGCAGACCATGACGGCGGTGTTGCGATATGGGCAGGCGAAGTGGGTGGTCGCTGTGGCTGGCAGCACAATCCAGGAAACGCCGTAGGGCGCAAGATTTTGCGCTCTCTCGGCGTCATTCCAGTGCGAAAAGCCCTGAACGGCCTCGGTCTGCTGCCACCAGCGCTCCGCCAGCGCCGGGTCAATGGCGGCGATCCCGCCATCTTTGCTGCGGTCCGCCAGAACGCCTCGCTCCGTCATCGCGCGAAAGCCGACGGTGTCCTCCTGAGGCAGGCCTTGATAATCGGGATCGACCGCAAAAAACGCGTCCGCGGGGGCATTCTTCCGAATCCATAGGAATGCCTGCTCCCAGGGATTAGCGGGCTGCACCCAGGGCCATTCCACATGCGCCAGGGAAGGGTAAGCGTATTGCTGGGTCAGGAACATGGCAACCGCCGTCAGCCCGAGCGCGCCGGCCCCCATCCACCATCGCCTGCGATGGAAGGTAGCGTGTCCCAGGCCCGCGCCCAGAAGGATAAAAAACAGCAGGTACAGGATGTGGAAGGTACGCAGCGGCTGCAGCCGCGCCAGCATGAAGGATGCATCCGTGCGGGTAAACGCCAGGGCGAAGCCGACCGCCACCAGGCCGGTATAGAGCGAAGCTGCGGCGACGTTTTGCAGCGCATTGCCGGAGAACTGTTTGCGCCTCCACAGGACGAAGGCGGCGACGAACAACGGTGGGATCAGGCCAAAAATCTCAAACCACGTCCAGTGATTGAGAAAAAAATAGACTCGGCTGACGGCTGCGGTGCGATAGGCCAGTGGAACGCTCTGCGCGGCGTAAAAATGGGCAGCGACCGCGCCAGCCGCAAACACGGCGGCAGCCGCGGCAGCCAACCAGCCCCAGCGGGCGTGCTGAACCAGCAGCAGCACGAGCAGAAAACCCGCGCCGCAGGCTCCCATCAAGGGGTGCAGCGCAATGGCAAAAACAATACAGAGTGCCGCTGCCAGGCGGCGCCGTTCCAGCGCGAAAGCGACTGCAAGCAGGGTCGCTGGCGTCGAGTAAGAGCGCGCCGTCAGATAAGCGTCGGTGAAGAAGATGGCCGTTCCTGCGACCGGCATCGTCAGTGCAGCGGTTATCGTCAGCAGCGCCCCCCAGCGCTCGCGCAAGCCGGAAAATAAAGCTGCGGCCACCCGCCAACTGGCGTAGAGCGTGATCCCTACGGAGGCGATATACGCCAGGAACAACGCCCATACGATGGGTATGTGCGTCAGCCGGACGGCGCCCCCGAGCAAGAATGCCAGAATCGAATGATGCAGGTGCGGCAGCACAAACTCGGCGTGGTTCGCAAAGAGCGCGGGACGGCTGGCCATCTCCACGCCGGCAACATAAATGGCGGCGTCGTCGACAAAAGGATGGTACCCGTGCAGCAGGAGCGCAGCCAGCGTGAGCGGCGGCAAAAAGCGCGAGGGGCGGGTTAGAAACTGGCTGGCCGGAGATCTCTTCAGGTCCTGTTGGGATCGGCTGGGGAGAGCCTGGAGCTCCGGCTTTCGTGCAAGGGGGGCCTGAATAACGGCGACTGGCAAACCGGCCTCCTGAGGCGGATATCTCATTGGACGTACTGTACGCGCGGCCGATAGCCAGCCAATTGCAGCCGCACGGCAAACATCCTTACGAAGTACGGCGAATTGCGATTCAGATTACTCCCGGTGCTGCCGTTGCGTCCATTCCGAAGCGCCGATTGGGCGTTGCCGAATCAATGACCGGCCGCAGCGGTCTCGCCTGTCGTTCCACCGGAACGCATCGCCATCACCTGTTGCGCGTGCTGCTGGAGCGCCGCAGCCTGCGGCAGCAGGGTGATGGCCTTGGCGATCATGGGATCCCACGCGGCGCGAACCTTCAGGCCCTCCTTCTGTCCGAACACAGAGGTGAAGAGCTCGCTCTTGATGCTCATGTCGATCCAGTCGCGCGCGCCGGCAATGTCTTGCGGCGTCCAGGGAATCTGCTTACTGGTCAGGTAGGTCTCAAAATCATGAATCACCGCATCGTTCACCTGAAAGTCCTTGGTGACGGTGTGGTTCACGAGATAGTGGTTGGCAAAATTGAAGAAGGCAAACTGCTCCATCAGGATGTCTTCAAACCGATTGGAATGCGGCGTGTCGATTTTCACATCCGGCGTGATACCGCCGCCGCCGTATACAGGCCGGCCGGAGTCCGTGAGCTTTACCTCGCGGTTGGCGTCGCTGCTGGGCCGGTCCGCGGGATTGAAAAAGTAGTCGTACATGGAGACGCCGGTGTAGTTGCGCTGAATCAGGCGGCCGCTCGGCGTGTAGTAGTGATAGGTAGTCAGCGCCAGCTCGGTATCCCCGGAGAGCGGGTACAGCGTCTGCACCAGACCTTTGCCGAAGGTGGTTTCTCCCGCGATCAGAGCGCGATCATGATCCTGCAGGGCGCCACTGACGATCTCTGCAGCCGACGCAGTGCCGCGGTTGACTAGCACGACGATGGGATAGTTGTGGCCCTGGTCGCCGTGGGGATCGCGATAGGTGATGGGCGGAAACGACCGGCCACGCTGCGAAACGATGATCTGACCCTTCTGCAGAAAGTCTCCGGCAATGGAGACGGCTTCGCTCAGCAAGCCGCCGGGATTGCCGCGCAGATCGATAACCAGGCCGCGCACTGGGCCGATTTTATTGAGCGCCGCATCGAACTGTTTGCTGGTCTCTTCCTCGGCAAAATCCTTAATGTGCACATACCCGACTCCGGGCTGAATGTCATAGGCCAGATCGACGCTGTCGCGTGGAATCTCTGCGCGGACCAGGTGAAATACGATCGGCTCCGGATGTCCTTCGCGGGCGATGGTCACCGTGACCGAGGTGCCCTTGGAGCCTTTCAACATATTCGCGACGTCAAGCGTGGTGGCGGGTCGCGTTGCCTTGCCGTCGGGGCCGGTCCCGTTCACGGGCTTGCCATCGACAGCAATAATCACGTCGCCCGGCCGGATACCGGCCTTGTACGACGGCGTGCCTTCAAACGGATTGACCACGACGATCTTGTTGTTCTGCTGCATGATCTGCATGCCGACGCCGTAGTATTTCCCGCTCTGCTCCTCACGCTGTGCAGCGAATGCCTTGGGATCGTAGAAATTGGAGTGCGGATCGAGAACGTGCAGCATATCCGGAATGGCGCCATCATAGATGGCGGTGTCGATCCGGTCCTTGGTCATGGGCTCGGCGTAGTTCTGCTCCACCACGCTATAGACACTGGTGAACTGCTTCAGACTGTCGCGCAGAACGGACTCATTGCCGGCGGGTGCGGCTCCCACGGAGCGGGCCAGAAAGGTTCCACCGGCTCCGCAGGCCGCGAGAAAAACGATAACGGTAATCAGAGAGCGGCGGCCACGCGGGGTCATCAGGCGGTTATTTCCTCCGGCGATTGCACGCCGGTTCCCACAGAGGGCGGCGAAGGGTTGAACGCCGGCGGAATCTAGGGCCAGTGTAGCACCGGCGCGGCATGCCGTTGCCGCATGGCCCGGCGGCAACTCGTGCGCTTTCTGCCGGGTGGCGTTGAGGTTAGGCGCCGGGATGCGGTTAGAATGAAGGGAACGGAATCGAACCGAGCCTGCTGCTGTGCGCGGCTGTGCGGCGCTCCCAAAACAGAGCGGTGAGCGGCGCGAGCCGGCGCGATTCCCATAAGGATATTGGGCGAATTTTGATGATGTTGAGAGCAGTTGCGCGTGTTTCGTTTCCGCTGGCCTTTGCGGCCCTTTGCACCGTGGCTGTGGCTCAGTCGACGCCCGCTGGAAGTACCCAACCCTCCGCACCCACCCTGGCTTCCAGCACCAGCCTGTCCGGAAGTTCCAACGCACTGGCAAATCTCTACGGCTCGCCTGTCGTGGAGATCATCGCGCGTGTCAATGACCGCGTGATTACAAACTCTGACCTGCAGCGGGCGGAGGCGCAACTGGCCGACGATTCCCGGCAGAATAACTGGACCCTGGAGCAATACAACAAGGCACAGAAAAACCTGCTGCGGGATTTGATCGATCAGCAGCTTCTGCTGTCCAAAGGCAAGCAGCTCGGCATCACCGGCGATACGGAGCTGATCAAGCGGCTCGACGACATCCGCAAGCAGAACCACCTGGCCACGCTGGACGATCTGGAGAAGGCCGTCGAGCAGCAAGGCACGTCGTACGAAGATTTCAAGGCGAACATCCGCAACAACATCATTACCCAGGAAGTGGTGCGCGACGAGGTCGGAAGCCACATTCAGATTTCGCAGCCCGAGATTCGGCAGTATTACCAGGAGCACCTGGACAGCTTCACGCAGCCTGAGTCGGTGCATCTGCGCGAGATTCTGATCCCGACGCCCGATAATCCGACCGACGCGCAGTTGAACGCCGCTGAAGCCAAAGCCAAAGAAGTGGAGAGCAAGCTGAAAGGCGGCGCAAACTTCCAGGCCCTGGCCAAGCAGTACTCCGGTGGCCCCACCGCGCAGGAAGGCGGCGATCTGGGTGACTTCAAGCGTGGTGCGCTGGCGAAGGTGCTGGAGGATCAGACCTTCAACCTGCCTGTCGGCGGTTACACCGCGCCCATCCGCACGCGGCAGGGATACATCATCCTGCAGGTGACGCAGCACATTCCGGGTGGCACGCAGCCCATGCAGAAGGTAGAGCCGGAGATCGAACAGGACATCTATATGCAGAAGATTTCGCCGGCGGTGCGTCAGTATCTGACCCGTCTGCGCGAAGAAGCATATATCGATATCCGGCCTGGATATACCGATTCGGCCGCCAGCGCCAAGGAAACCAAGCCGACCTACGCCGCGTACACGCCGCCACAGCCCAAGAAGAAAAAGAAGAAAAAGCGCTTTGAGCGCGGACTGCCGGCGCACCAGCGCATGACAGAACGGGGCAGGACGCCGGTGGCCGTGGCTTCGAGCGCTGCGCCAGCCGGGACTGCCGCAGTGGCCGCTGGAGCGGGCGCTGCGGGTACAGCGACGGCGACCACGGCGAACAGGTCCGCCGCTGCCGCCACGAAATCCTCCCACAGGCATTTCCTGCGGAAGACCAGTCATTCGCACGCGCACAAACCCAAGCGGCAGAAACTCCGCTTCGGGCAGGCGCCCCCGGAATCCGTTTCGCAGGAGCAGGTAGCGACCGGCAGCTCGAGTGCGCCCGCCGCCCCGGCTGCGGCGCCCGAATCGCCGGACAATGCAGCGCTGCCGGCTTCCGCGCTTGCGCCGGACGTGCAGCCGTTGGGCCCGGATCTGGAGCATGCTCCCGTCGTCAACGTGCCGAAGCAGGGGAAGACCCGGCTCAGCGACCGCCTGCGCGAGAAGCAGAAAGTTGAGCACCCAAAGCATGCAAAGCACGCGGAGCATCACGCCAAGACAGCTAAAAAGGCAAAGACCAGCACCACGCCTTCCGCGTTGACCCCTGAAGAGCAGGCAAACCAGAAGGTGCAGTCCGCGCCGCTGGGTCTGGCGGGCAGCTCGACGCAGACGAAGAAAAAGAAGGCGAAACCGGCGCATACAGGCAAAACGCGGTTGAGCAATCAAAAGAAGGAGTCTGAGAAGGCGGCGCCGGCAGACTCCTCGAGTTCGAGCGGCTCCACGCAGCCGCAGCCGTAAACGGGAATCCCGGACCGGGGAGCCGGTCCTCAGCTCCGGGAGACTCTGGCCGGTCTTTCTCAGGATCGAAATCCATGAAAGATTTCTTTGTTGCAAATGCGGCGGATTTTCTCAACAAACCGATAACCTCGGAGTTTGTCGCGCTGGATAAGCAGTTGCGCGATCGCAAGGATGGCAAGCCATATCTTTGCGTCAGCCTGGTCGACCGCACCGGCAAGATCGACGGGCGAGTGTGGGAGAACCCGGAGGCGACCGCTTCCAAATTTCAGAATGGCGATTTTGTCCGGGTGACGGGTGTGGTCGAGGAGTACAACAAGCGGCCCAATCTCAAAATCACAAACCTCGAAAAAATATCGCCCGAATCCGTCGATCGCGCAGATTTTCAACGCAGCACTACCCGCGATGTGGACGCGATGTGGGCGCAGTTGCGTGGTGTTGTCGACAGCTTCACCGACGAAAATCTGAAGGCCCTCGTCTTCGCGTTTCTCGACGATCCGGAACTGGCTCCGCGCATCAAGTCCGCTCCCGCTGCCAAATACATGCACCACGCGTGGGTGGGGGGACTGCTGGAACACGTAGTGGATCTGCTGGAGTTCTGCGACCTGGCGGCGAAGCATTTCCCGCTGATCCATCGCGATCTGCTGCTGACCGGCGCCATTCTGCATGACATCGGCAAGGTCTACGAACTCAAGTGGGATCTGGCGTTCGATTACACGCGCCAAGGGCAACTGGTCGGGCACATCTCCATTGCGACCCGCATGCTGGATCTGAAGCTGCGCAGCATTCCCGGGTTCCCCAAGCGGCTGCATATGCTGGTCGAACACATGATCCTCAGCCACCACGGCGCGTATGAGTTTGGCTCACCCAAGCTGCCGATGATTCCGGAAGCCGTCCTGCTGCACTATCTGGATAACATCGAAGCCAAGATGGTCGCGCTGCGTGAGGTGTGCCAGCCAGAGAACGGCATCGCGCCAGAGTGGGTGGATCGCGTGCCCGTGCTGAACGGGCCGCTGCTCAACACGCGCGTCTACCTTGCCGGCGATGCCCGGAAACCGGAGCCGCCTGATGGCGTACTTACTTAAGACAGAGCCCGACTGCTACTCCTGGGCCGATCTCGCGCGGGATCGTGAGACGGTATGGGACGGGGTGACCAATCCCCAGGCCGTAAAGTTCCTGCGGCAGCTGCACAAGAATGAGCGCCTGGTGATCTATCACACGGGCAGTCAGCGGGCCGCCGTCGGCACGGCAACGGTGGTTAGCGTGGACGCGCAAGACCCCAAAATGCCTGTAGTGCGGATCAAGGTGGGTGAGGCGATTGAAGCTAAATCGCTGGATACCATTCGCGAAGAGCCACTGTTCAAAGATTCGCCGCTGGTGCGGCAAAGCCGGCTTTCCGTCGTGCCGCTGACACAGGCGCAGTACGATTGGCTGGTTGCATAGCGAGCGGCCGATGCGCCGCCGGTGTGCGTGGAATGGCAAAAACAGGAGAGGATGCAGGACGGCATGCTACGTTTTTCGACCGCTGGTGAATCGCACGGCGAATGTCTTATCGCCATGGTTTCAGGGATGCCGGCCGGCGTGCCCATCACGCAGGCGGCGATTGACCATGAACTGTGGCGCCGCCAGCAGGGCTATGGCCGCGGCGGCCGCATGCGCATTGAGCGCGACCAGGCCCACATCCTGTCGGGCGTGCGTCATGGCAAGACCATCGGCTCGCCCATCGCGTTGCAGATTGCGAATAATGACTGGAAAAACTGGACTGAGTCGCTGCCGGTTGGCGCCGGTGACCCGGAAAAGCACAAGGCGGTCGCCTCGCCGCGGCCCGGACATGCCGATCTGCCAGGCGCTCTGAAGTATGACTTTCCAGATGCGCGCTATGTGCTTGAACGCGCCTCCGCCCGCGAGTCTACGGCGCGTGTCGCCGCGGGCTCAATCGCGCGCCAGCTCCTCGCAGCGCTCAACATTCAGATCGCCAGCCACGTCATCCGCGTTGGTTCAGCGGAGCTGGATCATCCCGCCGCATGGGAGGAAGTCGCCGCTCTGCGTGACCGCGAGGAGATTCTGCTGAGCTGCGTGGACTCTGCCGCGGAGCAGCGCATGAAAGCCGTCGTCGATCAGGCTCTGCGAACCGGGGACTCGGTTGGCGGCGTGTTCGAGGTGATTGCGCACGGCGTGCCGCCGGGACTGGGCACCTATGCCAACTGGGATGAGCGGCTGGATACGCAGCTGGCCGCCGCCGTGATGTCGCTGCAAGCGGTGAAGGCAGTGGAGATTGGACGCGGCGTTACGGCGGCCGGCGAGTTTGGCTCTGCCGTGCACGACTCGATCCACTACGCGGCGGAAAATGAACCAGACGGACATACACGTTTTCGGCGCGATCAAAATAACGCGGGCGGCCTAGAGGGTGGCATCACCAATGGCGAAGATGTCATCGTACGCGGATATCTGAAGCCCATCTCCACGTTGCGGCGGCCGCTGGCATCCGTGAGTTTCGCTACGCGGGAAGAAGTGAAGGCGGCGTACGAGCGGTCGGATGTCTGCGTGGTTCCGGCGGCCGGCGTGGCCGCTGAGGCGATGGTCGCGCTGGCGCTGGCAAAGGCCGCCTGCGAAAAGTTCGGCGGCGACTCCCTGCGCGAGATGATGCGAAACTATGATGGCTACTGCGACCAGATTCGCAGGTTCTAATCCGCAAGTGACACGTTCATGATCTACCCCATTGTGAAGTATCCCGATCCCGTGCTGCAGACGCCTGCGCAGCCAGTCACCGTCTTTGACAGCAATCTGCGGCAGCTGGTGGATGACATGTTCGCCTCCATGTATGAAGCGCAGGGTATCGGACTGGCGGCCCCGCAGATCGGCATCGCCAAACGGCTGACCGTCATCGACGTCAGCTTTCAAAAGGATCCCGCGCAAAAGATTACGCTGATTAACCCGGAGATCATCGAGCGGACCGGCAAGCAGTGCGAAGAAGAAGGCTGTCTGAGCCTGCCGGAGATTCGCGACAAGGTGAACCGCGCGGCAGAGGTGACGGTGCGCGCCCAGAATGTTTCCGGCGAATTCTTTGAAGTCTCCGGCACAGAACTGCTGTCTCGCGCGCTGCAGCATGAGATCGACCACCTGGACGGCATCCTCTTCATCTTCCGGCTGAGCCGGCTGAAGCGCGATCTGCAGCTTCGCAAGATCCGTAAGCTCCAGAAAAACGGCGAGTGGTAGGCATGCGGCTGGTCTTCTGTGGCACGCCGCAGTTCGCCGTGCCCACGTTTCATGCGCTGCTCGACGCGGGCCACCAGATTGCGCTGGCCCTGGTGCAGCCGGACCGGGCTGCCGGGCGCGGGCTGGAGGTTCGTCTGCCCGCCGTCAAGCAGGCGGCTCTGGCGCGGGCTGTTCCCGTGGCGCAGCCCGTAAAGCTGCGCGACAATCAGGAGCTTCAGCAGCAGTTGGCTGCAATTGCGCCGGACGCGATCATCGTCGTCGCATATGGCCGCATCATTCCGCCGTGGATGCTTGTGCTGCCACGCTTCGGCAATCTGAATCTGCATGGATCACTGTTGCCGCTCTATCGCGGCGCGGCGCCCATCCAGTGGGCCATTGCCCGCGGAGCGACCGAGACCGGCGTCACGACGATGCGGCTCGATGCGGGCCTCGACACCGGCGACATTCTGCTGCAGCGCCGCGTACCGGTAGGGCCGGATCAGACCGCAGCCGATCTGTTTCCTGTGTTGGCGACCGTAGGCGCAGGGCTGATGGTGGAGACGCTGGCCGGCCTGGAGAATGGCACGGTGCAGGCAAAGCCACAGGACAGCTCCCAGGCGACGCTCGCGCCGATTCTGACGCGCGATGACGCTCGCATCGATTGGACCCGCCCGGCGCAAGAGATTTACAACCGCTGGCGTGGTTTTCAGCCGTGGCCGGGAGCCTGGACGCGCTTCCGCCAGAAAAACCTGACGATTCATGCCATGCGCCCGGCAGGCGAGCACGCAAGCCCAGCCGCAGCAGGAACGATGCATCGCGCCCAGGACCGCGTACTGGTCGCCTGTGGCAATGGCACGCTGCTCGAACTGCTGGAGGTGCAGTTGGAAGGGAAGCGCCGCATGCCAGTCAGTGCATTTTTCAATGGCTACGCGCCGACCCCGGGCGAACAACTCGGCTGAACCTTCGGACGATCCGCTTCTGCCTTTGCTTTTCTTGTTGTCATTCCCGCAGGGAATCCGCTGTCGCCGTTTCAGCCCTACGGCTGCACGGAGAGCTGGATCGCCTCACCGGCGCGAATTTGACTGCCCGCCGGCGGATTCTGCGCCACGACCGTCCCGGGCGGCACAGGTGCGGCCCCGAAAGCTGACCGGGGCTGCGGTGCGGCGGGCGTTCGGATAGGGGCAATCTGGAACCCGGCGTGGATTACCGTCCACGCCGCCTGCGTGAAGGGCACGCCGGTAAGATCGGGGACGATGCTGGCGGCCGCTTCGGTCTGCTCCGGCGCGGCGGTCAGCAGGCTTACCCGGGGGTCCAGTACGCTGTCAGCCTTCGCCAGCGGCGTCTGCGCAATCACAGTGTTTGCCGGGGCGTAGGGATAGGGCAAGACGACGACGTTGCCAAGCTGCAGGCCGACGCGCCGGATCGTCATGGCCGCCAGGCTCTCCTCCAGACCCTCGAGCGGGGGAATCGGCACCTTTTGCGGGCCCAGACTCACAGCCAGGCGAACCGGCCAGCGTTTGCGCACGCGGGTTCCGGCGGCCGGGCTTTGGGTCAGCACTGCACCGGCGGCCACAGTTGGGCTGTAGTAGCGGCCGTCAATCGTTACCTGCAGGGCGCGCGCGCGCAGCGTTCTCGCCGCGTCCGCAACGGGTATGCCTGCCAGCGCCGGTACCCGCACTTCCGTGCCGTGGATCGCCAGACGCATCGTCACCATCGCCGATACCAGCGCAATCATCACCAGCAGCAGGAGTGCCGCTATGCCGCGGAACAGGCGCCGCACCTATTCACCCTCAATCTCAATGGAGTATTCGATCTGCACCTTGCCGGTGAGCATCTGTGCGACCGAGCAATATTTTGTCTCTGACAGGCGCACCGCATCTTCCGCGGCTTTGCGCGAGACGGCGCCGGAGACCTTGTAGGTCAGGTGAATATGCGTGAAGACAGCCGGAGCCTCGTGCGCCTGCTCAGCCTCCGCTGAGACGGTCAGGCCGAGGAGGGGCTCGCGCTTCTTGGTTAGGATGCTGACGACATCGACCGATGTGCAGCCGCACAGCGCGGTCAAAACCAGCTCCATGGGAGACGGACCCTTGGCATGTTCCGGGGATGTGTCCATGGTGATGGTGTGTCCGCTCTGCGATGTACCTTCGTAAACCTTTTCGGCGATCCAGCGTGCGCTTGCGTGCATCGGAATATTCTCCTATCGGGCGTTGTCAGCGGCGGGTTCAGGATGAATGAAGACTCCCGCAACCCGCGGATTGTTCTCCTTGACGCGATCCTCAAGCGCTGTGATCAGAGCGTGTACTTGCTTCATGCTCAGGTCGTCCGGCAGCGTGCAATGGCACGAGATGCGAACGCGATCGCCGGCGCTTGAAACCAGCACATCATGTACGTCCAGAATATCGGGGAATTCCGCGGAAGCCTCGCGGAGCGCGGCCTCCATGGCGCGGTCCTCGCTGCGTTGCGCTTCGGTCTCAATCGAGCCCTGTTCGCTTTCAATGTGCGTCAGGATGCTTTCGATCTGCGGCACATCCCGGCGCATCTCCATTTCAATGCGGCTCACCAGTGAGTGGGCCTCGCGCAGATTCAGCGATTCACCCACCTCCAGATGCTGCTCCAGATGGAGTTTGCCGTTGTGCTGCTTGACGCTCACATCGTGGACCGTCAGGTTGTGCCGCGCGGCGACCGCGCGCACGCGATCGAAGATACTCTCGGATTTCCCCGGGCGCGGGACGACACTCACGACGACGTCCGCGTCCGGCAGAATGCGGTGTACAGCGGCGGCGACATCGTCCTTCATCTGGTCGATCCGCTGGAAGCTTAAGGTGCGCGGCAGACTGACCGTCAGGTCGGCGAAGTAGTGATTGCCGGAGAGCCGCAGCCGGACTCGCTCGATGGTGAAGTCTTCCGGCAACCGCCGCAGCGATTCGCTCACCTGCAGCCGGATCTCCAGCGGTGCGGCATCGGTGAGGACATCGACGGTCTGCCGCGCCAGGCGCCAGCACACCTTCAGGATGATCGCGGAGACGGCAATGGCGGCCAGTGGATCGCCGAAGCGCAGCCACGGCAGCCGCCACTCCTGCGAGGCGGCGACGGCCAGCAGGCCGACCATCACAGCGGCGGAGGACCAGATGTCCATGCCGAAGTGCACGGAGTCTGCCTCCAGCGCCTGACTCCGCGTCAGGCGGGCGACCCGCGCTAGCTCCCGCGAACGGAAAAAGTCCACGCCGATCGAAAGAATCAGCACCGCAAACGGCCATATGGAGAGCCGGAGTGGCGCGTGATGCCGCATGAGACGCTCCCCGGCTTCCACCAGGATCCACACCACGGAAAGCAGCATCAGCAGCGTTTCGGTGAACGCGGCAAGGTTTTCCATCTTGCCGTGGCCGTAGGAGTGGGCTTCGTCGGCTGGCCGGTCAGAGACCGTGACGGAGATCAAAATGAGCAGGGAGGCCAGCAGATCGAGGCCGGAGTGCGCCGCCTCGGACAACATGCCGAGGCTGCCGCTCACCAGGCCGGTCCATAATTTCAGGCCGGTAATCACTGCGGCGGCCAGCAGGGAGATCGCCACCGTCCGCTTTTTCGCGGCGACGTGCGAAGATCCCGGAGCGATGATGGCGGCAGAGCGCGGCATGATCTGTCAGCGAGCGGCGACTGCTGCAGCGGATGAGCAGGCGCCGACGCTCATGCTTTCACAGCGCGGTAAAGTCCTGCAATCCCGAAGGAGTAGGCGGTCCAGCTGGCATCGCGGAAGCCGCAGCGGCCCATCAGCGCGACCATCTCCGCCGGCGCCGGAAAGCGCGCCACCGAACGCGGCAGGTATTCGTAGGATTCGCCCGAGCCTGACACGAACCGGCCAATGCGCGGCAGGACGCCATGAAAATAGGCGCGGTACGCGACGCCGAGCAGGCCGCGGGGCTCGCTGAAGTCGAGAATGCCGAGCTCGCCGCCGGGTTTCAGCACGCGATGAAACTCGCGTAATCCAGCCTCATAGTTCGCCAGATTGCGGAAGCCGAAGGCCGACGTAACCAGATCGGCGGAGCCATCCGGCAACGGCATGTGCAACGCATCCGCCTCCACAGTGACAGCGCGGCGGGCACCAAGCGCAGGCGCGGCAAATTTCTTATCAGCGCGATCCAGCATGCGGCGGGCAAAATCGAGCGCCATCACGGGCTCGCCGTTCTCCGGCCGCCAGCGCAGCAGCGCCAGCGTCATGTCTCCCGTGCCGCAGCACACGTCCAGCACCTGTGCCTCGGGCCGCGCCAGAATGTGGCGGAACTGTCGCGCCGCGCGCCGCCACCACAGGCGGTCAATATTGATCGAGAGCACATGGTTGAGCGTGTCGTAGCGATGCGCAATACCATTGAACATGACGCGCACGGCTTCGGCCTGCGCCGCCTCATTGACGGGCTCCTTGCCGTGCGGATCGATGGGTTCTGCACCGCGCGCCGTGCCGGTCATACGCCACGCTCCTGCATTACCTGCAGCATGGCGCGGATGGCCGCTGCCAGCTCGGGCTCGGTGACATCCTCAACCACCACGGCGCGGCCGATCGCGACCGGCAGTACAAAGCGCCGCCTCCCGTGCAGGTGCTTTTTGTCGCTTGCGGTCAGGCGTAACAGCCGCGCAGGCGTTGCCTTGAATCGCCGCAGAGGTCCCAGGCGAAACAGAAGATCCTGCACGCGCTGTGCCTCTTCCACCGGCAACGCTGCCCGCGCGACGGCCAGTTGCAGCGCGGCGATCATGCCCCACGCCACGGCTTCGCCATGCAGCAGCGCGCGATAGCCCGTTGCCGCTTCAATCGCATGTCCGACGGTATGGCCAAGGTTCAGCAGCATGCGGCGGCCGCTCTCGCGCTCGTCGGCCCCAACAATCTCTGCCTTGATCCGCACAGAGCGTTCGATGGCATCGGTTAGCGCCGCAAGGTCGCCTGCCAGCAGCGCATCTATATCACGCTCCAGCCGTGCGAAAAATTCGGCATCGCCCAGGACGGCCGCCTTCACGGCCTCCACCAGCCCGGCCCGCAGCTCTGCCGCGGGCAACGTGGCCAGCGTCGCAGGGTCGCAAAACACAGCGCGAGGATGGTGAAAGCTGCCGATTAGATTCTTGCCAGACGCGAGATTCACCCCGGTTTTACCGCCTACGGAGGAGTCAATCTGCGCCAGAAACGTGGTGGGTACCTGGACGTACGCCACGCCGCGCATATAGATGGACGCGAGAAATCCCGTCATGTCGCCGATAACGCCGCCCCCGAGCGCGACCAGCAGCGCATCGCGGCGAGCACCGGCGCGGCTCATCGCCACTGCCAGCCGCTCCACGGTCCGCAGCCGCTTGTGCCACTCACCGGCAGGGACATCCAGCCGATGTAGCGGCACGCCCTGGGCGGTAAAGGAGGCTTCCACCACCGCGCCCCATGCGGTCCAAATCTCCGGCGACGTGACCACAAATACCGAATGGCAGGGAACCGGCAACGCTGCCAGGCGAGCCGGCAGTTCGGCAAGCAGGCCGGGCTGGATGATGACCGGATAGCGGGCGGAGGTTGTTTCAACGGGAACGACAGGCATCGCTGATGCTCATCCTACCGCAGCCGCGCCCGGATGCCATTTCATGACACGCAGCGCGGATCATTGATGGGGCCGCGCTGCATGCTACCCTCGAAAAGTGCTACAGGAATCGCAATTTCACTGGATCGTTGTCGGGGGCGGAATCGCCGGTCTGCGTGCTGCTTTAACCTTGGCTGCCGTCGGGGATGTGACGCTGCTGACCAAAGAGCGGGCGTCTGAATCGAACACACATTATGCGCAGGGCGGCATCGCCGTTGCCATGGGAGGGCCCCAGGATGTTGAACTGCATCTTCGCGACACCATCCGCGCGGGCGACGGCCTGGTGTTTGAACCGGCGGCACGCGTGCTGGTGGAAGAGGGTGCGCCGCGGGTGGAAGAACTGCTGGCCTGGGGCACTGAGTTTGACCGCAGCACGGCCCTGAAGGACAGCGAGTTGCTGCGTACGCGCGAAGCCGCCCACAGCCTGCCCCGCATTCTGCACGCCAATGGCGATGCGACGGGTCGCGAGATTGGCCGCGCCTTGCTGGTACGTGCGCAAGCAAATCCCCGCATCCAGATCCATGAGGGCATCACGACGCGCGACCTGCTGCTGGAGGGCGGCCGCGTCTGCGGTGTCAGCACCATCGGGCCCGGCGATGATGTCCGTGAGTTCACCGGCAGCGCGGTGCTGCTGGCCAGCGGCGGCGCCGGACAGGTCTACAGCGAGACCACCAACCCTCCAGTCGCCACCGGAGACGGCATTGCGATGGCCTATCGTGCGGGTGCGGAAATTTGCGACATGGAGTTTTACCAATTCCACCCGACTGCGCTGGCGCTGCCGGAGGCGCCGCGATTTTTGCTGTCCGAGGCGTTACGTGGGGAGGGCGCGCACCTTCGCAACAGCGAGGGCGACCGCTTTATGCCGCGCTATCACGAGCTGGCAGAGCTCGCCCCCCGCGATGTTGTTGCGCGTGCCATTGCGCGCGAGGCGATTGGCCCGCACGGTGAGAGGCTGCCGGTGTACCTCGACATGCGCCATGTCACCGGGACTGATCTACGAACACGTTTTCCCGGCATATCGGCATTCCTGAACCAATATGGGTTGTCGCTCGCGCACCATCTTATTCCCGTAAGTCCGGCGGCCCATTACCTGATGGGTGGCGTGCGCACGGACCTGAACGGTGCAACGACGCTGCCCGGTCTGTATGCGGCCGGTGAAGTGGCCTGCACCGGCGTGCATGGCGCCAATCGCTTGGCGAGCAATTCGCTGCTGGAAGGGCTGGTGTTTGGCGCGCGGGCGGCAGACGCCATGGTGGCCGCGGCTCAGGCGGGCAGCCTGCCAAACGCTGCGCGCACCATTTCACCCCCAGCCGCACCGCCTGCGCCTGCCTCGGATGTTGCCGTCTCGCAGATGCGCGACACGCTGCGCCGGTCGATGTGGGCAGATGCCGGCCTTCTGCGGGATGAAGTGGGTCTGCGAGCTTTGCGCGCCAGACTGGCGGCGATGCAGCGCGAATTACCCGCAGGCGCTTCGCGTGCGGAGGTAGAGCTGTGCAACCTGCACACCGTCGCGCAGTTGATTGCCGAGTGTGCCCTGGAGCGGCATGAGTCGCGCGGAGCGCATGCGCGGACCGACTTTCCCGCGCATCTTCCCGGCGACGCGCGCCATTCCCGCGTGGTGCAAGGGCGTGTTGACTTTATTGATTTTCAAGCGGCGCCGGCTGCAGCAGCGACCACGCTGCGCTGACGGTCAGGCAGCTTGCAACCACCGCAAGCGACACCCAGACAGGCGGCTCCCAAATCTTCGCCAGCATCATTTTGCCGCCAATGAATATCAGGATGGCGGCCAGGCCGAAGTGCAGGCGGGAGAGCCGCGCCAGTGCAGCCGCCACGGTGAAGTACAGGGACCGCAGACCGAGAACCGCCAGAATATTCGACGCGTAAGCGACGAAGGGATGGTGCGTAACGGCCAGCACCGCGGGCACGGAATCCGTCGCGAACAGGGCATCGGTCGCCTCAATGGCAAGGATCGCGGGCAGCAGCCGCAGAAGCGCTGCGCCGCCGCTGTCTCCACGTTTTTCTGAGCCGCCCGACAGATGCCGGACCAGCCACCGAATGGCGCGCGGCGGTTGCTCCTCGCTTTCTCTGCGCGATTCGCGAAGCAAATGCCAGGCAGTGAGCAGAAGCACGGCGCCGAAGAGAAATTTCATCCAGCGAACGTTGTCGAGCAGGGCAATGCCGGCAAAGATCATCGCGCCTCGCAGCACGATCGCTCCCAGCACGCCGTAGAACAGCACCCTACGCTGGTCCGCGCTATCCAGCCGGAACAGGCGGAACAGAACGACAAAGACGAAGAGATTGTCGATGCTGAGGGCTTCTTCAATCCCATAGCCGGTCAGGTATGCCACACCATCGGCCGGTGAAAGCGCGCGGCCGACAACGAGCGCAAAGAGCAGGGCAGCAGCTACCCAGCATCCCGTGAGCCAGAAGGAGCGGCGTTCGACGGTCTTGCGTGGCACCGCGTCGCGCGTCAGCGAAAAGTCCGCAATCAGCAGGCAGAGCACGAGCGCGTGGAACGCAATCCACAGCCAGAGGGGTGCGCCGGCGACCGCGCCAGCAAGCAGGCCGCTGCGCATACGGCTTACTTCTGATTCAACAAGCGCAGTGTTTCGACCAGGGTCTGGCCAATTACGGTCAGGCTGTGCGCGCTGACCTTATCCATGGTGTCGGCCGCGGTGTGGTGATAGCCGTCAGGATGCAAAAGTGTGTGCGGGCCGTATTCAATGTCGATGATGTCCGCGCTCGGCACGCCGCGCTGCACAAACGGCAGATGGTCGTCTTCAATGGCTTCCGTCTTGCCGAAAAAATACCGCTGGTCGCCTTCCATCTTCGCTGCACGGCCAATCACATTCAGCAGTGATTGGGTCGAGTTCATGTCGCGGTCCACGTTCAGGTCCTTGTCGCCGATCATGTCCAGCAGCAGGAATGCGCGGATGCGCGGCAGGGTTCCGTCGCGATCCCAGCGCGCCGCCAGGTGCCGGCTCCCGTAGAGGGAATCCGTTTCGGACCATTGCTGAATGGCCTCTTCGCCATCGAAGAAGACCAGCCAGACACTGTCCCCATCCAGAGTGCGCCCGCGCAGCAGGTTGCCCATCTCGATCAGCGCGCCGGAGGTAGCCGCGCCGTCGTTGGCGCCGACGTAATGGATATTGCGCAGCGGATAGTTGGTCTCGTAATGCGACGCCAGAACGATCACGCCATTTTTCTTGCCGGGAAATTTCACGATGAAGTTATGCATCGTCATCGGGCCGACGGGCGTGCTGGCGGTGAAGGTGTCTTCTTCCAGGTGGTCCTTGGCGAACTGCTTCTTTAGATAATTTTCCGCGCAGACGTGCCCTGTGCTTCCGATCCAGCGCGGCCCGCAGTTCACAATCTGCTGCGCGTAGTCATACGCGCGCTGACCGTTAAAGGCCGATGGAGCTGGCAGGCCGCCAACGGCAGCCAGAGCCGGCAAAGAAACGCCGCATAGACAAAGCAACAGCAGCAGACACGCGCGCCGCATCAGGCCTCCTTCGCCGCTTTTTGCTTCCGGCGTTCTGGATGCACCAGATGCGCCACCAGAATGCTGACCGCGTAAAGAAACAGCATGGGCGCGGCGAAGATGCACATGCTGAGTGGATCGGGCGTGGGCGTAATGATACCCGCGATGATGAAGATGACGAGGATGGCGTAGCGCACGTTCTTCCACA
>JAKAUB010000012.1 GCA_021827845.1 Acidobacteriota bacterium
ATGGCGCATTCCGCGCAGACGCTGAAAATCCTGCGCCATCGCCGGTCGAAACCGTCTCTGTCGAAATCCCTGAAGATGCGATCCGCGTCCACCCGCATGAGGTCTTCCGCGAAGCAAAGCAAGCGGTCGACCTGTCGCAGTCCGAAGTGATTGTTGCGGTGGGAAGAGGCATCAAGGAGCAAAAAAACCTGGAGATCGCCGAGAAGCTCGCAACCGCGCTGGGCGCGGATATTGCGGCTTCGCGGCCCATCTGCGATGCGGGCTGGCTGCCGCTCGAGCGGCAGATCGGCAGCTCCGGCCAGTCCGTGTCGCCCAAGCTTTATCTGGCTTTAGGCATCAGCGGCGCGATTCAGCATATCGTCGGCATGAAGGGCGCGCGCACCATCCTTGCCATCAACAAAGACGCCGAAGCGCCCATCTTTGAGATCGCCGACATTGGCGCAGTGGCGGACCTGTTTGAAGTGGTGCCGGCGCTGACGGAAGAGATTCAAAAGATCAGAGCGGATGCCTGATTTTCCTCCCTTTCGACCGGAAGGGCGCAAACGGCTGAAACCCTGGCTGCGGCGTAGCATCTGAAAGAGAAGAGTCCCGATGCCTCCTGTAGCCATCAGCGTGCCAGTTTCTGAATCTGCTGGGCTGACCGATCGTCACGGCCGCGCCATTACAGACCTGCGCGTGGCCATCACTGACCGGTGCAATTACAAATGCGTATACTGCCGCACCGGCAACGACGGCGCGCAGTATGCGGAGCTGCCGATCGACGAGTATCTGCGCATGGTGCGGGTGCTGGTCTCCCTTGGCATTGAGAAGATTCGTATCACCGGCGGAGAACCGCTGCTGCGGCGCGGCGTGCTTGACATGGTGCGCGGCGTTGCCCGGTTGCGGGAGCCATCGAATGCCGTGATCCCGGGTGCGGCCCGTCCGCTGGACATTGCGCTGACGACCAATGGCCATCTGCTGGCGGAGCTGGCGCAGCCGCTGAAAGATGCAGGCCTGAACCGCGTGACCGTCAGCATGGACGCCGTGGACCCGGCGAAGTTTGCGCGCATCACGCGCGTACCCGGCAGCTTTCGGCAGGTGCTGGCTGGTGTCCGCGCGGCCCAGGCTGCAGGGCTGGAGCCCGTCAAGGTGAACTGCGTGCTGCTGCGCGGCTTCAATGAAGACCAGATCGTCGAGTTTGCGAAATTCTCCCGGGACGAAGGCGTTATCGTCCGCTTTATCGAATTCATGCCGCTGGAAGAAGACCGCTCCTGGACGCCGGACTCCGTTGTGCGGCTGGAGGAGATTGTCGAGCAGCTGAACAGCTTTCTGCCCGTGGTGCCGCTGCCGCCGAACACGCAGAGCGAGACGGCGCGCCGCTACACTTTTGCAGATGGCGTGGGGGAGATCGGCATCATTGCGCCGGTCTCGCACCCGTTCTGCGGCCACTGCAGCCGCATCCGGCTCACCTCTGACGGCAAATTGCGTACCTGTCTGTTCTCCCAGTCTGACCATGATCTCTACGGGCTGATGCGCCGCGGCGCCGATGACGCTGCTCTGGCCGCCTACATCCGCCGCGTCGTTGACCACAAGGAAGCGCGGCATCACATCGGGGAGCCGGGGTTCCTGAAGCCCTCCCGCAGCATGGTTCACATCGGCGGCTGAATTTTCCCGCACCCGCGGTATCCTGTAGCTTCTTCCAGGCATTGATCGCAGTGGTTTGAGAGCAGAGCGTGGCGAAGACCATCCAGTTCCCTGACGCGAAGCCGGCCGTCGAGCTGCGCACCTTTCACGAGGTGGCGCGCGCGCTTACCTCATCGGTGAACCTGGAAGGCATTCTGAACGCGATCATGCAGCAGATGACGCGCTTCTTTGCGCCCCAGGCCTGGTCGCTCCTTATTCTGGATGAGGCCACCCAGCAGCTCTATTACGGCGTCATCTCCGGCGGCGATACGGAAACCCTACGCCGCAAGCGGGTCGCATTGGGTGAAGGTATCCCGGGCTGGGTTGCGCAGCACGGCGAGCCGATGATCCTGAACAGCCCGACTCAGGATCAGGAGACGCCGGACCAGATGCCCGCCGGTGTCACCCGGGTGGACTCCATCGTGTGCCTGCCGCTGCGCGTCCGCAACCGCACGCTCGGCGTGCTGCAGATGATCAACTGCCATCCGGATGAGATGCGCAGCGATCAGATCTTTTTTCTCCACGCGCTGTGCGACTACGCGGCCATTGCGATTCAAAATGCCCGCGCCTTTGAGCAGATTCACCAGCTGACCATTACCGATGACTGCACCGGGCTGTATAACTCCCGGCACCTGTATGAGCGGCTGGAGCACACACTGGCGCGGAGCGCTCGCAGCGGCAAGCCGGTCGGCCTCGTCTTTTTTGACTTGGACAACTTCAAGCGGGTGAACGACACGCATGGCCATCTGAACGGCACGCGGCTGCTGGCCGAAGTGGGCGCGATTGTTAAACGGAGCCTGGGCCTGATCGACACGGGTTACCGCTACGGCGGCGATGAATTTGTCATCCTGATGCCGCACCAGGGCAAGCAGCGGGCGGTGGAGCTTGCGCACCGCCTGCGCAAGAATCTGGCCGCCACGCAGTTTCTGACGAATGTCGGCGTCAACGTGAGTCTGCGCGCCAGCTTCGGCGTGGCCTCGGCGCCGGAAGATGGCACGGACGTGCACGCCATCATTCGCGCGGCAGACCTAGCGATGTACCAGGTGAAGAACACCACCCGCGACAGCGTGGCCGCAGCGGGACGCTTTGAGGCCGCACCGGCACTAGGACGCTAACCGCCGGAATCAGTCGGCTTTCAGCAGCGAAATATCGCCTTTTTCCGCGGTGATGTGGAACAACGGACCGCCTCCGTTTACAGACCCTGAAACGGTGCTATGCGAGCTGCCGTTCTGCGTCGTCAGGCTGAAGCCCGAATGCACCTCGCCGTCGACGGCTGTCGCTGCGACAGAGAATTTTGCGTCTGCCGGGACCGTCACGTCCACGGAGCCTTCGCGGTTCTCTGCGCTGAGGGAACCGACTGGTGAGACGGCATGAATCGAAATCGAGCCGTTCGCATTCGTCACACGAATGTCGCCCGTGACATGACGCAGCGAGATGTCCTTGGCCGTTGTCGCGACCGACACCGGCCCGCCGGCGCCGTCCACAGTCAGATCGTCATCGTCAAGCGTCGTTGTGCCGCCAAGCTGCGCCGCCTGGATGTCTGTCCGGCTGGAGTGCAGATGAACCGCCGAGGAGATGTTATCGAGATGCACGTCGCCGAAAAATTCGCCATCCAGCGTAGCCGTCCCGGTGATGTGCGAGGCGGTTACATCGTTCATGTGCCCGTTCACCGTCACGTTGCCGGTAATTTCCCGGGCTGAAAAATCGCCATCGCGCATCGTGGTATGTACCGCACCCTGAATGCCGGCGAGTTGCACGTCGCCATGGTCGTCGTCCACCGTCACGTTCGCGTTGCGCCCATTGATGGCGACATCGCCGTGCCCGGCATGCACGTCCACCGAAATATCGGCCGGCAGCACAAGCTGCATGTCCGCGGAGGCGTTATCGCTGGTCGGCATGTGCACGGTCATCACCCCGCCGCTGTTGGTGATGAGCGGCTCCAGCGCTTTCAGACGGCGCTCGGCGTCACCGTTGGATCCGGTGTAGACCGTCTTCTGCATCGTCAGGTGCAGCGTGCCGTCGGCCGCAGTGGTGGGCTCGGCGCTTATGGTCACATCTCCATGGGCGTTCTGCACGATCAACGCGGTGCCGGGGGGAATAGTCTGCGTGACCGTCTCATTTGCCTGGTGCTTCTCGCCAAAGATCTGCTCCAAATTGCCGGAATCCCCAAGATCCAGTTGATTGCTGACGGCCGACCAGTCCCATGCAAGCCGGTTGTGACTGGCAGCGATGCCGAGGATCGTGAAAAAAATGAGCAGCAAGACCACGCCGCCGCCGATGCGGACGCGCGAATACCGGGCAAAGGCCACAGACTCCAGCGCCAGCAAAACACCGGCGCCGATGAGCAGCAGCGGCCACCAGTGGCCGTACCACTGCCAGAACTCGATCATGTTCAGCCGGTGCATCGTTGCCAGCAGGGCGACAACCCCGATCGCAATCAGAAGGATGGGGCCGATCAGCGAGCCGCGCGTCAGGGCGCGGTAACGGGCCCGCTGCATCTTCCGCTGCATCTTCCACTGCGCCTGCTGCGCCTTCCACTGCGCGCGCGAGGACGGCGGTGGCATCTGGGTGGCCATGCTATTGCTCCTCGCGACTGGAATCTTCCGGCGGGGGCGGCGTGGTCTGGATGAACGCAGCACCGCCGTGCGGCCCACCCGCGTCGCTTGGCCAGGTTGAATTCGGTTGCGGCATCGGAGCTCCCTGCTCCTCCTGCTGGCGGCGGATATCGGCCGTCCACGCAGCGCGTTCTGCCAGCATCAGCACCCCCGGAACAATCAGAAAGAACGGCCAGCTCTGGCCCCAGGTCAGAAGGCGGTATTGGTCCAGCAGCGCCAGGACTCCGACGAGTATCAGATAGATGGCACCGCGCATCCGGCGCAGCGTATACCAGGAGTTCATGGCCGGCCCCCTGCCTGCGGCGGATGCTGGCCGCGCTGAATAACCAGCCAAACGCCGAGTCCGATCAAGAGAATGGGCCAGCCGCGATCGATCCAGTGCTCACTCAGAATGCCCATATTGGCCAATAGGAAGCCGACACCGATCACAATCAGCGCCACCGCGCCGGTTGGAATCCCATGGCGACCGCAGACGCGCAGATCCGGGGTGTCAAATTGTTCCGGCGGCACCGGTGGAACGGAAGAACCCATCGGGGCATATGGCGCAGCCGGTGTCCACGGCGGTGCGCCGGCTGCCGGGGGCGGAGGCACAGGGCCGGGCGCGGCTGCCGAATTGGGTGGCACTCCCGGCGTCTGCGTACGACCCGAAAACCACGCGCCAATGTCGTTCAGCCCCAGCGGGTTGGGCAGCGGCAGTCCATCGCGCCGCGCACGGGCTGTCTGATAAGCGTCAAAGACCTGGTAGAAGATCCAGGCGGCGACCAGAATGCCGAGGGTACTGTTGACGTTTGCCAGGTTAATGAGCAGGGCGAAGACCACTACATGCACCAGCCCCTTCACAAACTGGCCGTTGTACATCGCCCCGACCCCAGGAATCCATCCCAGGGCAAAGGCCACCCACGGCTCAGTACCCCACGGATGGGTGGTCCAGGCAGCGTTACTGTTTGCGTAAGACTGGCCGAGCGGGACTGATCCGGGAGCAGCCTGCTGCGCACCGGGCGCGGCCGCGCCAATCCGGGAAGCCAGGCAGGGCTCACAAGCGACCACTCCGCCAACGCGGTGGATGCAGCTGTCGCACAAGGGTTTTCCGCAAAACTGGCAATACGCCGCTGCGGGTGTATCGGGATGATTGGCGCAGTTCACGCAAATCTCCTTTCTTGCAATCCGTTGGGGGATGGAGAGTCGATGGCTGGTTCCTGCGCCGTCAAACCGCAGCCTGGAGTGATTCGGAGCATAACATCCATGGCGCCCCCATAGGAGATTGGCGCGGGCGCCGACGGCTGCTCCGGCTCATGCTGCTTTCTGGCTTGCCGGTCGGCTGGATTTTCAACCGGCGGATTCGCGCCCGGCTGCAGCTTGAAACTGTGACCGCGGCCGGGCTTTCCGGTCTCTGTTTGCGGGGCAGCAGCAGGCGGAGGCGCGGTCTCGGTGGCGCGCTTCAATTCCTGCACCCGCGCCTCCACCTCGTACACAAAACGCAGGTTTTGATAGTAGCGCACCACCCGCGAGTCCGCCTGAACATACTGCCGCGTGATCGCGCGCCGCATGCCGGCCGGCGTAAAGTCAGAGAGCTGCAGCGAGCGCAGCCGGACGCCCATCAGGTTGAGCGTGAGCGTAATCGAGAAGAATGCCATGGCCGCGACCAGCGCTATGCGCGGCTCGAACAGGGTGCGGCGCAGCACGACGACAGAATTTTTCTGCCAGACCGGGGCGCCGGCCATTTGGGCCACCGCGCTCTCGCCCGCAGCCGTGGCGCTGCGCGACCTGCCCGGCGCGGCGTGCGGTGCACCAGCATCCTGCGTCGCGGCCAGAATGCGCTCCAGCAACTGTGCGGGTACGGGCGGGGCGTCCTGTTTCAACAGGAGCATCCATTCGCGCCCGCGGCGCGCCTGCTCCAGCTCCTCGCGGCAGGCCGGACAGGCGGCCACATGGGCCTCCATTCGCACCCGCTCCGCGTCGTTCAGTCCGCCTTCTGCCCACTCGGCAAGATGCAACTCGACGGCTGCGCAATCCAGCCGAGAGCCTTCCAGGGAAGGCGGCCTGCTGTCGAATTGGCCTTTATCCGTCATCTACATCACCTGCTTCTTGTTACGTTCCAGCAGCCGGGCCAGTTCCATGCGGCCGCGGCTGATGCGAGACTTCACGGTGCCTTCTGGAATCCGCAGCGTCTCGGCGATTTCGCGGTAGTCCATGTCATGCAGATCGCGGAGGATGACCGCCTCCCGCAGATCCGGCGAGACTTTGAGCAATGCCTTTTGGATGAGCGAGGACAGCTCCCGCTGCATCGCGCGCGTAAGAGGATCCGTCTCTGAGCCCGGAAGCGTTTCGATGGGAGCAGCCGCAGCTTCGGGGTCATCCCAGCCCGCGTCGAGCGATTGCGTCCCCTGGGTGGAGCGATTGCGGCGGAAGTGATCCACCAGCAGATTGCGGGTCAACGCCGTCAGCCAGCTTTGAAAGCTGCCCCGCTCCACATCGAAGCTTTGCAGGCTGCGATAGACCTTCAGAAAGACTTCCTGCGTCAGGTCTTCCGAGTCAGCGGAGGAGCCGGTAAAACGGTAGCAGAGGCCGTACACACGCCGATGGTGCAGCGCAACGATCTGCCGCCAGGCGTGGCCATCGCCCTGCATGCAGCGGCGCACCAGCCCGTTGACTTCTTCGTTCGGCCCAGCCGGCATTCGTTCGTTGGCTCCCGAAGTCCTGGGTTTTTGCGGCGGAACCTGCGCAGAACTTTCCCGGCGTACCGGCTTCTGCAGCCGGACCGGCGTTCCATGCGGCAATGCCCAGGCCGGCGATCCCATGGTGAAGGATACGCAGGCTCGGGCCGGGCAGTTCCGCCCGCCGTTCCACCGAGCTTACATGTCTTGCGGAAGAAAGTCTGAAGAAACCGGATTCTCGAACAGCGAGTAGTCCCGGCTGACGACCGTGATGCCGCTTTCCGTCACGAGGTGGCGTTTGCGGTCCTCATTGACGTCATAGCCGATTACCGTACCTTCGGGGATATGTACATCGCGGTCGATAATGGCGCGCCGGATGCGGCAATGGCGGCCGATCCGAACGTGGGAAAACAGGATGCTCGAGTCCACTTCGCCGTAGGAGTTGACGCGGACATCATGCGACAGCACGCTGTTGCGCACCGTAGCGCCAGAGACGATGCAGCCGGCCGAGATGACGGAGTTGATGGCCATGCCGGTACGGCCCGGTTCGCCGAAGACAAACTTTGCCGGCGGATACTGTAGCGGACGCGTGCGCATCGGCCAGCTCTTGTCATACAGATTGAAGATCGGCGTGACGGACGCCACATCCATATTCGCGTCATAGTAGGCATCGAGCGTGCCGACATCGCGCCAGTACAGCGCCTCCTGCTTGTTCTCATCGACAAAGTTGAAGGCATACATCTTGTACTGGCCCAGCATGGCGGGCAGAATGTTATGCCCGAAGTCGTGGTCCGACTCCGGATCTTCCGCATCGCGGATGAGGGCGGGCAGCAGAACATCCGTGTTGAAGAGATAGATACCCATGGAGGCATCGACCTTCTCGGGATAGAACGGCGACCGCACGTCGGTCTGTCGCGGCTTCTCAATAAAGCCGATCACCTCGCCGGTGCGCGACACCTCCACGACACCAAAGCGCGAGACCTCGGAGGGGTCGATGGGCAGGGTGGCCAGGGTCACATCCGCGCCGGAGTCCAGGTGCTGGCGCAGCATGCGCTCGTAGTTCATCTTGTAGATGTGGTCGCCCGACAGGATCAGAACGTGCTTCGGCTGCTCACTGCCGATGGAATAGATGTTCTGATAGACAGCATCCGCTGTTCCCATGTACCAGTTGGAGCTGACACGCTGCATGGGCGGCAGAATCTCGATGAACTCTCCCAGATCGTTCGCCACCACCGAACCCCAGCCCTCGCGGATGTGCCGGTTGAGCGAAAGTGCCTTGTATTGCGTCAAAATGTAGACCTTGCGCAGATCGGAGTTGATGCAGTTCGACAGCGTGATGTCGATGATGCGATAGTTGCCGCCAAACGGTACGGCCGGCTTTGCCCGGTCGCGCGTGAGAGGATAGAGCCGCTCACCGGCTCCGCCCGCCAGAAGTACTCCGAGAGTCTCTTTCATTCAGGCATTCCGTCCGATTTACTCAGATGCGTAAAGCGTTGCGGGCAGTCTGCGACGCTCTACCGGGGGCCAGCGCTGTGCGCGCCGGAACCGTCCGATGCTACCACACGGGTGTAACAGGCGGCGCGGGGTGCGCATTACAATATGGTTGGACGGGGCGTGCATCGCCACCGTCACCAAGCGTGCGAAAGTGGCGAAATTGGCAGACGCACCAGACTTAGGATCTGGCGGGGTAACCCATGGGGGTTCAAGTCCCCCCTTTCGCACCAGCGCTTCCCGTGAAAACCACTTTCCCGCCTCCACGCAGCTTGATGTCGGGTGCGGATACACTGGATGGTCGGTCGCCTGCCGAAACGTTGTGCAGGGCCGCCGCAGAGACGTTTGTGAACAGATCGTTTCCATGGGGTTGGGTTGCCGTCGCCGCGTTTGCGGTCGCCCTGCCGCCGAAGCCCATAGCCGCTCAATCTTCCGCCCCTGCCAAGGGAACGGTTCCCGCATTTATTGAGCGGGCGCGAATTGTCCACGTCCCTTTCATGGCGGTTTATCACGACACCACGCGCCCTGTGAGCAATCTCACTCCTTCCAATCTGCGGGTGCAGGTGGATGGCAAGCCGGTCGCTTTCACCTTGTCGCGTCCGTGGGCTGACACAATCGATGCCAAAACAGGCAAGCCGGAGGACAGGCCCAACCTGCTCATCATCCTTCCCTTCGATGGCCCGCAGTATCGCAACGACGCCCTCAACAACGCCATCCGCGACCTGAGCCGGGAACCGGATCTCGGATGGAACATCTCGATCCTCGACGACGGCGGCGACCAGACGCCGTACACCCGTGACATGAAGACTGTCATCTCGGAGCTGCAGCAGATCAAAAATGAAGACCCGGCGGAAACCGATCTGCAGAGTTGGCGCCGTACGGCCTCGCTCGCCATCGCCAGCATGCGTGTCCTGCCTGGCCGCCGGATTGTCATGTCGCTGGGCGATATCTTCCACGAGATGGCGTACGACGGAACGCAACTCATGTATGAAAACTTCGAAGCGCACGACGTAGCCGCAGCCGCGCGCAATGCCGGCGCTGTAATCTATGCCGCCGAAAGTTTTCAGGAGGTGGGCCCGCTGCGCGGCCTGTTCCCCTACTACTACATCGTCGGGTTTGGGCCGTGGATGCTTTTGACCCGCGACGATCACTTCGAGGGCTGGATCTCCGACTTCGTCGCGGACACCATCCAGGAGATTCGTCAGGATAGTACCGGCGCGTACCAGATCGACCTGCCGCTGGATCCCAAACAGATGGACGGACGGCCGCGCGCGATCTCCGTCACGCCGCTGATGAAAGGCGTCATCGTCAACGCGCCGCAGTATTACATGGCCCCGGACCTGCGCCAGCTTCAGGAACTGGCTCTGGCTTCCCCGACGCTGCGTCACGCGCTCAAAGCGCCACCGGCGGCCGCGGACGCGCCCCTGCAACTGGCCACGCGGCTCTCTTATTTTCCGCATCCCGATGGCAAAACCGGCACGCAGATTGCCACGACCGGATTTTTCTGGACGCCGACGACAGCTCCCCCGAAGACACTGCAAATCGCCCTGCAACTGGAGCAGACCAACACCGGCTTTATGGTAAACACTACCGTCGGTCACTTCGACTGGTCCGGCTCCCGACCAGAGCTGAACACCGCGGTTGACCTTGCGCCGGGTGCTTACCGGCTGCGGGTGGCCGCCGCTGAAAACCAGGGAAATATCGCCGCGGGCACGGAAGACCCTTTTACGGTAGACCCCGGCACCGGGGAGCAGCTTCTGATCAGTTCGCTGGTTCTGGGAAAATCCTGCAAATTTGCCCCGCCCACCCCGGGCAAGCCCACGCACGTGGACTATCTGCGCGCCGGAAAATGCGAAATCACACCCGATCCCAGCCACTATTTCTCCACACAGGACGTCGCGTGGACGCTGGTGCGCATCACGCCAGTGGGCAAACTGGCCAAGCGGCCGCCGAAGAGCTGGAAGGGCTCATTCCTTGTGGTCGATGAGAAGGGGACAAAGATTGCGGAACAGCCCGTGCAGTGGCTGCCCGCCTCCGATGGCGCTCTGGTGGCGACGGCAGCCTTCCCGCTCAACGATACAAAGAGCATTCTGTTAAACGGCGAATACGCCGTGGTGCTGAAGCTGAAAGGTCCCGGCGTGCCGGCGGACTATGCCCAGCAAGCGCCATTTCTGATCTACGACGCGGAAGTCCCGGATCCTGATCCGCAGCATTGACCGAGTGACCGGGGCCCAGGCGCAAGGCCGGAGCATAATGCAGCGACGGACATTTTTGCGAGCAGGTGTCTTCGCCGGATTGGGTACGGCCATGCGCGGCGATGGATTCGGCGCAATCCTGCAGGATGCAGAGATTCCTCGCACGATTCCCGTGGATCCCGCCAGGCTTGGCCGTATCGTGCCCACGAACTTCGTGGGTCTCAGCTATGAGCTGGCGGAGCTCGCCGACGCCTCGTTCTTTTCGCCAGCCAATACAGAGCTTGTAGCCTTTTTCAAACGGCTCAGCCCCTCCGGTGTACTCCGCATCGGTGGGAATACCAGTGAGTTTTGCTGGTTCCGCGCCACTCCCGCAACGACTGCGATCGCGCTTCGTACGCCTCCGGGAGATTTGTCGCAGCGCTGGATGCCGCACCGTCTGTTTGTCATCGAACCCAACGCGATTGAAACCTTAGCCGGGTTTCTGCAAGCTACAGGCTGGCAGGCTATCTATGGGCTCAATTATGGGAACAGCACGCCCGAGCGGGCTGCAACGGAGGCTGCATTTGTGGCCTCCCGGCTTGGCCGCCATCTTCTCTTCTTCCAGATTGGCAATGAACCCGACTTTTACAAGGATGCGAATAATGGCGTTCGGCCCGCATCCTGGGGCTTTCAGGATTATGTGCGCGAATGGCTCGGCTATGCCGATGCGATCTCTGCGCGCGTTCCGCAGGCCCGCTTCGGCGGACCGGACACCGGAGCCTCTTCGGATTGGGTCATCCGCTTTGGCGATGAGGTAGCGCCGAAGTTAGGAAGCAGACTGGCCGCTCTCACGGGGCACTACTATGCGGAGGGTCCGCCGGATACGCCTTCGACGACGACCGCGCGACTGCTGCGCGGCGATCCCCGGATGGCCCAACAGACTGCAGCGATTGTTCAGGCAGCCGATGCCCATGGGCTGCAATACCGCATGACAGAAGGCAACAGCTGCTATCGCGGTGGCAAACCCGGTATGAGCAACGCATTCGCCGCCACGCTGTGGGGCGCAGACTATATGCTGCAGCTGGCGTCGCTCGGCTGCGCGGGCGTCAACCTGCACGGCGGAAAATCCACGGTGCTTTCCGCAGGGCTTGGCGATCACAATCCCGGTGCAAAAATTCTTCCTGCCGGTCAGCATCGGCGCACCAACGGTTTCTATACGCCGATCTCCAGCGAGGACGGTGATCCCGTCGAAGCCATGCCCCTCTTTTACGGCATGATGTTCGCGGAGTATTTTGCAGGCGGCCAGTTTCTGAACGTTCCTCAGCCAGCGAATCCCGAATGCAGACTCTACGTCGCTCAGCGGGCCGGGCGTTTGACCATTGGGATCATCAACAAGAGCCTGCACCCGGCTACCATCCAGTTGCGATTGCAAGGGACAAATGTAAAAGCCATGCAGGCCCTCCGCCTCGCAGCACCGAGTCTCCATTCGGAGCAGGTCACCTTCGGCGGCGCTGCCGTGGCGGCAAAGACTGCGGCATGGAAGCCGCTGAAAACTGAGACCGTAAAAGTCCGGGATGGCATGCTCCTTCTCACGACAGGCACCGGAGCGGTTCTGCTGCAGGAAAGCTAGGCGTGCGGCGTTGCGCGAAGCATTGCGGGTGTGTGAAACAAGCGGAGGGTTCGCGGCCCTTTTTTTTGCAGTCACGATCCTCGCAAATAGAAGATTCCCTCTCGCGAATGGCAGCAAGAAGATTGCATCAGAATTTGTGTCCAGGCACGCATCGGCTTTTAATGGAGTGCGCATGATGGATGCAAACAAATGCAGGAGTCAAAATTGCATGACACGCAGAATGCTGGATTGGTTGGGACACGCGGTTTTGTTGGCAGCGATGCTGTTGGCGTACACGCAGGGCGCACGCGCAGCCGAGCAGCGGGCATGCGACATTTACGCAGCGGCCACTCCCTGCGTCGCCGCGTTCAGCACCACCCGAGCTCTTTACAGCAGCTATCGCGGCCCCTTGTATCAAGTGACCCGGCTGGTCGATGGCGCGCAGAAAGACATCGGCCTGCTGCCGGACGGCTATGCCGATGCCGCGGCGCAGGATGCGTTTTGCGCCCATTCCGCCTGCGCGATTACCAAGCTGTATGACCAGTCCGCGAACCACAACGACATGGTGCCGGCGCCGCGCGGCGGTGCAGCCGCGGGCCCGTATCTCAATGGCTATGACCTGCCCGCTTCCGCACGCGGAGTGGTCATTACGGTTGCCGGACACAAGGCCTACGGAATCGCCATCCGCCCCGGCATGGGCTACCGCATCGATCATCCCAAGGGCACAGCCGTTCATGGGCAGCCGGAGGGCGTCTACATGGTCACCTCTGCTCTCTACCTGAACAATCGCTGCTGCTTCGACTTCGGCAATGCGGAGTCCAATGATCTGGACAACAACGCCGGCCACATGGATGCGATCAACATCATGTGCCATGGAACGATTCCATGCGGGGCCAATGCGGGCCTCGATATGGAGAACGGCATCTACGGGCATCTGAAGGTCCCGGACGGCACCGAGTTCGTCACCGATATGGGCGCCAATGACGGACAAAAATCCTACGCCATCTATCAGGGCAATGCGCAGTCGGGAACGCTGACCACCACCGGACCACTGCCGCTGCCTCCGGGCTATGGGCCGATGCAACAGGAGGGTGCGATCATCCTGGGCATCGGCGGCGATAACAGCAACTGGGCATCCGGATATTTCTTTGAGGGCGTCATGACGAAAGGCATGCCCTCTGCGAACACTATGCAAAGGGTGCAGCAGGACATCGTGGCCGCGCGGTATGCTCCCCGGGAGATGCCCAGGCGACACTAACGCCTGCTCTGGAATGAGTTTCCGCAAACGGCATCCCCAGCCACCACGGAGGGATGCCGTTTGCCGTCCCGTACTGGCTCGCTGTCCGCCCATTATCGGTCATTTTTGCTGCGACTCGTTCACTTGTCGGTGTCTCAGAGGACGTGATACCGTGTTGACCGCCGTGATGTTTTGCAATCTATCGTCGTGAGCGAAAATCTCCTGCAGTACGCACTGCAAAGACACGCGAGCAGAACATTACCGGCAATCCACGCGAAGGAATTCCGCCATGATCGTTTGGCTTTCTTCTGTCCCTCATCGCGCTGTCAGGTATCTGGCGGGCGCCGCACTCACTCTGGCACTTTTTGCGTTGCCGGCGTATGGCCAGCTCTGGCATCGCGGCGATGCACATCCGCCGTCGCCTGCTGAGAATGCACAGAATCTCAACATCGGATTCAACGGCGCAGATACGACCGGTGCGGATGACCAGCTGCCCTACATCGATCAATTCTTCACGGCCACCGAAGCGTATTACGAGCAGCAGCTAGGCCGCCAGATGCCGGGTGACCGCCACTGCCACGCCTATGTCTCCTGGGATATCGCCGAGCAGCCGGCCGGCTCTGGAAGTATCAGGATTGGAGGCAGCCGTGCCTGGTTTGAGCAATGGCTGGCCAACTATCAGGGACATTGCGATCAGGCGCTCATCACCTTCAAGTACGTGCAGGGTGCGAGTACGGGCACAGGCTTTCCCACCCCGGCGGCGTTTGAGGCGGCCTTCGTAAAGTTTCAGCAAACATCGTGGGCTTATACCGGCTGGACCGGTACCTTTGCCTTTACGGCGTGGAATGAACCGAATAATGGCAGCAGAAGTGGCGACGGACTCACTACGGTTCTGGATGCGCACACTGCAGCCGACTACTATCTGGCGATCCGGAAGCACTGCAGCCCGGCGCAGCATTGCCGGGTAGCGGCGGGGGACTTCGGCTCCAACGGCCATCTGGGTGAAGGCTTCGTCCAGAACTGCACCAACGATCGCGCGCCTCTGTGCAGCAACGCCACCTACATGGATACGTACAAGCACTACCTGGTGCTGGATGCCCGCGCGTATGGACTGGCCCAGGGCCGCGAGTTCCGGCCCGAGCTGTTTTCCTATCACGGCTGGGATGACATCAACGATTACATCAATCAGAATCCAAACTGCAACAGCCTGTCGGATTCGAAATGTACGATCTACGCGCTGTTGAACAGCCTGTCCCATAACACCTGGAAGTTCGTCGAGATTTGGGATACGGAGGTCGGTGCGGGGCAGAATCCGCAAACAAATCCAAACCCCGTCACGCAGGCCTGCGCCGCAGCGTTCTTGCTGAACCTGACGGCCAGCGCCAGCAGCCGGATCACGCGACTCTATTACACGCGCGCGTGGGAGCCGGATGGGCAGCACTGGTCCTTGTTCGACAGCGCCGGTGCGCAGAAGCCGGCGTTTGCCGTGCTCGCGGACCGCAGTATTTCGTATACCCCGCCCGCGGGTTCCACCTGTCCGTAACGAATCCGGAGTCTCTGAGCCTGCTCGACTACGTAGCAGGCCCGGAGCTCCGTTCACTCGGCCGAGCTGGTCAGCGGAAATAATCCATCGTCAATCTCAGTAATAACAGTTTTTCTCTTTTTATTGAAACACTTGTTTCATTTATAGTACGGTAACGGAATGAGCCGTTCCGTGAACGAAGACCGTCCGATCGAATTGCGCGACGCCATTCTCCGCTACCTGCTGAAGCACGGCGTTACAGACCTTTCTCTCCGTCCGTTGGCCAAGTCTGTCGGCTCCAGCCCGCGAGGCCTTCTTTACCACTTCGGCTCAAAAGAGAAGCTGCTGACCGATGCTATCGGAGAGCTCCGGCTGCGGCAGCATTCTCTCCTTCGCCAGATTGGAGCGGATTCTTTCGCAGAGGCGGGCCGTCAAATCTGGAAGCAGATCAGTTCTCCCGCCGCAGAGCCGGAGTGGCGGCTCTTTTTTGAACTGTACGGAATTGCTCTGCGTCAGCCGAAACGCTATCAGCAATTTCTCCAGTCAGCGGTGGATGACTGGCTCCTCTTTTCCGTGGAACAACTTCGCAACGACGGGTACGCGGCCAGCGACGCGCGGCTGCTGGCAACTGTGATGGTCGCGGGCCTGCGCGGCTTTCTGATGGATCTTCACGCAACGCAGGATCGCCCTCGCGTGAATCGGGCGGTGACGGTGTGGCTCAAAAGTCTGGACTCGCTTGTCCCGCGGCGGGGGAGTAACGCATGAACGTTACACGGAGCGATTGGCGAACTTCTGCGCTCGGATTAGTTCTCTTCCTGACGCTTCCTGGCCTGCCGCTTTCACGGTGGGAGAACGAGTTTGCCGGCGTCGGACACCTGATCGGCTATGAGGCGATCTGGTGGGCGATGGTTATCGCTCTCTTGTTGTATGTTCTGCAAATTGAGAATCGGCCTCTTGCTTCCATCGGATTTCGAAGACCGAAGTCCGCCGACATTTTTATTGGTATCGGCGCAAGCATTCTGGCCGTCGCCGGAATCGCCGTCATCTACTTTTGGATTTTTCCGGCGCTGCACTGGAACGAGAGCCAGCCAGTGCACCAGCTTGCAGCGACACCGCTATGGTGGAGGCTGGTCTCCGTGATCCGCGCCGCCGTTGCCGAAGAGATGGTGTTTCGCGGCTATGCCATGGAACGCACTCTGGAGCTGTCCAACAGCATGGCTGCAGCCTGTCTGCTTTCGTGGTCTGTGTTTACGCTGGAACACGTCAGCACGTGGGGCTGGACGCATGTGATTTTGGCGGGCTTCGGCGGAGCTGTTCTTACCGCTCAATATGTGTGGCGGAGAAATCTCTGGGGTAACATCCTGGCACACTGCCTCATCGACGGCATCGCAGTGCTCGCATCCTGAGCGAGTGCGGGAATGTCCAAGCTGCTGGATTCAAGCCAAGTTAATATGGCTCAAAAAATACGCCTGTCCATCCCGCCGGTTGGTGCGGAATGAAAGACCTGGCTGGACGGAACGCATCGCCCTGCGCGCTCGCGATACTCTAGTCGCATGAGCCAGCCTACCCACACACCCACCATCAACATCGTCAACGCGCCGGATTACCGGGACAGCTACGCCAACAGCGTGCAGGTACGCACCAGCGTCTGGGATTTTATGCTGGTCTTTGGCGCGGCGCGGCAGGATGCTCCCAACGAGGTCCTGCTGCAGAACTTCCAGGGGATCTATCTGAGCCCGCAGCAGGCCAAAGCTTTGTGGAATCTCTTAGGCCAGAATCTGGCGCAGTACGAGCAGGCGTTTGGCACCATCCAGCTCGAGCCCTCGCAGAGCTTTCCCGGGGCCGCGGCCGTCAGCGGCAACCAGGTGAACTAGCGGCCGACGCAAAGCGGGCCGAACAGCAGATTCCCTGCGGGAATGACACCAAGAAGAACAAAGGCGAAGCCAGAGCCAAGCTAAGCCCAAACACGGAAGGATATTCGTTGGCCGCTGATTCATCGCTTCGTCACGACTCTCCCGCCGAGCGCTCGCGCTGGGCCACGCGCGTGCTCTACCGCGAGCACCGCAATGATCCCGTTCCGGCGTGGCTCATCTTTCCGATCATCTACGCGTTCCTGTTTCTCACGCATATCCCGCTGCTGCGGCTTCCTTACTTCTGGGATGAAGCCGGCTACTACATCCCGGCTGCCTTTGACTTTTTCCGCACCGGCACGCTCATTCCCTTTTCCACGCTGACCAACGCGCATCCGCCGCTGCCCGCTATCTACCTGGCGCTCTGGTGGAAGATCTCCGGCTTTGTGCCGACGGTGACGCGGCTGGCTGTTTGCCTGGTGGCCGCGTTCGGGTTGACGGGATTCTTTCTGCTGGTCCGCCGGCTCATGAACGACTCCGTAGCCGCCGCGACCACACTGCTGACGGCGCTGTACCCAGTCTGGTTTACGCAGACCACACTCGCCCAGGCCGACATCTTCGCTGCCGCGGCGACGCTGTGGGCGCTCAACTTCGCAATCCACGAGGCGCCGGATACTCGTCAGGGCTGGCTGGCCGCGCTGTGGTTTTCGATTGCCGCGCTCTGCAAGGAGACGGCGATTGCCATGCCGCTCGCCCTGTGCGCCTGGCACGTTTGGGAGATACGCCGCAAACCGGAGCAGGCGCGCGACCATCGCCGCACGGCCCTGCAATTCCTGACGCCTGTGCTGCCGCTCGCAGCCTGGTATGCCTATCACTTCGCGAAAACCGGCCACATCTTCGGCAATCCGCAGTATGTGCGCTACAACGCAGTCGGCACGCTGCATGTGATCCGCTTTGTGCTGGCGCTGGGTGAGCGTCTGATGCAGGTTACGTTCTACATGAACCTGTTTGTGCCGGTGCTGTGCATGGTCGCCGCCATGTTTCTGCCGGCGTTGGAGGATGAGCCAGGCGTGAAACGGCCGCGCGTTTCCTGGAATGCCCAGGCGCAGATCGGCATTCTTCTGCTGGCGAACGTTCTGCTTTTCTCCGTGCTGGGTGGCGCGCTGCTGGCGCGATATCTGCTCCCGCTGTATCCGCTGATCCTGCTGTTGTGCGTCTCAACGTGGCGGCGGCGTGTGCGGCAGTGGGGATGGCTGGTTGCACTGTCGGGCGTGGCGTTCCTTCTGGCGCTGTTCATCAATCCGCCGTATCGCTTTGCCCCGGAAGACAACCTGACATACCGCAGCATGATTGTGCTGCAGCAGCGCGGCATTGCAGAGCTGCTGCGCGTGGCGCCCGGCGGTGTGGTGCTGACCGCATGGCCGACAACCGACGAGCTGCGGAAGCCAGAGCTTGGATACGTGAAACGCCCGGTGCGGGTGGTAGCGATCGACAACTTCTCCCTGCCGCAGGTGGAGCGGGCGATGGCGCTGCGCGACTATGACGCGGCGCTGATATTTTCAACCAAATACCAGATTGTGCGGCTGCCCAACTGGCTGCGTCTGGGTGACAGCGCCTGGAATGAAAAATACTTCGGCCAGTATCACGACCTGCCGCCGGAGCTGATTGCACGGCTATTGCAAGGCGACAGGGTGTGGCAGGCGAGCAGCCGTGGGCTGTGGGCAGCCGTGCTGCTCTTCAGTCGTCCGCAGATGGCCGAAGTGCTCCATGCCGCTGGAACGGCAACGGCAGAAGCAGATTCCCAACGGGAATGACAAGTGCGTGAGCATCACCGTATGTCATCCCGAACGCAGCGAAGGATCTCTGTATTGCAGAGAAAAGCCAATACCCAGATTCTTCGCTTCGCTCAGAATGACGAACGTTCCGTTCCAGCAAAAGTGAAAGTGCTATCACGCAAAGGCGAAGGCAGAGCAGCAAAGACAATCTTTGCGTGCAGCGCTTTATTCAATGACGAGCAAGACAGCGCCGGCCTGGACCGTGGCGCCAACTTCAACGGCAACGCGCACCACGGTGCCGGCCTTCGGAGCCTTCAGCTCGTTTTGCATCTTCATGGCCTCGACGACAATCAGGCCCTGATGCGCTTCCACGGCGTCTCCCTGCTGCACCAGCAGCCGGATGATACGTCCCGGCATGGACGCCATAACCGGTCGCGCTCCGGAGCCACCAGCATCCGCTTTCCTGCGCGATTGCAGGGAGCGCGGATCTTCAATCCGAAACGGAATGCGCCGGTCTTCGACGCTCACCGCCTTGTCGTCG
>JAKAUB010000018.1 GCA_021827845.1 Acidobacteriota bacterium
ATCGTGGGGATACGCTGGGTGACCGCAGCGCGCCGGATGGACTTCTCGTCAAAGAATGTATCCTGCCCGCGCGGCGTGTTGATAATCAGGTGAATCCGCTCGCCCTTGATCAGGTCCACGATATTCGGTCGGCCTTCCTTCACCTTGTACACGCGCTCCACCACAAAACCAGCCTTTTCCAGAACATCCGCCGTTCCGTGGGTCGCTACCAGGTGGAATCCCAGCTCGATGAATTGACGGGCCAGCGCAACTGCCGCAGGTTTGTCGTGGTCGTTGACACTCAGGAATACTGTCCCCTCAACCGGCAGCCGCTGCCCCGCCGCAAGTTGAGCTTTCGCAAACGCCTCGCCGAAGGATGCGCCGACGCCCATCACCTCACCGGTCGATTTCATCTCCGGGCCCAAGACCGTATCCACACCGGGAAACTTATTCCATGCAAATACCGGCGATTTGACGAAGTAGTTCGGCCCGGTCTCCAGCAGTCGACCGCTGCCAACGTACTCCGGCAGAAACTCCCGCAGCTTGCGCCCTGTCATCAGACGCGCGGCAATCTTCGCGAGGGGAACGCCGGTCGCCTTCGAAACATACGGCACGGTACGTGAGGCGCGCGGGTTCACCTCAATCACAAATACCTTTTCCCGCTGCACCGCAAACTGAATGTTCACCAGCCCAATGACGTGGAGCGCCCGCGCCAGCTTCATGGTGTACTCGCGAATATGCTTGAGCACCGTTTCGCTCAGATCGACGGTTGGCATCACGCAGGAAGAATCACCGGAGTGGATTCCGGCCTCTTCAATGTGCTGCATGATCCCGGCAATCACCACATCTTCGCCATCGCACAGCGCGTCCACGTCCACTTCAATGGCGTCTTCCAGGAAGTGGTCGATCAGGACTGGCCGCTCCTGCGAATATTCCACGGCCTCGCGCATGTATCGCGTCACCGCATCGTCGTCGTACGCAATCACCATGGCCCGGCCGCCCAGCACATAAGAAGGCCGCACCAGCACCGGATACCCTACCCGCTGCGCCCCCGCTACAGCCTCTTCGACGCTCGTGGCCAGCGCGCCCGGCGGCTGCGGGATCTTCAATTTTTCCAGCAGCTTTCCAAAGCGGTCGCGGTCTTCCGCCAGATCAATCGACTCCGGAGAAGTACCGATGATCGGCACGCCCGCAGCTTTCAGCGGCAGCGCCAGCGTCAGCGGCGTCTGCCCGCCGAACTGCACAATCATGCCGATCTCCGCCCCGGATTGCGCCTCGTGCTCGTAGACTTCCAGCACGTCCTCCAGCGTCAGCGGTTCAAAGTACAGCCGGTCGCTGGTGTCGTAATCGGTAGAAACCGTCTCCGGGTTGCAGTTGACCATGATGGTTTCAAAGCCATCGTCCTTCAACGCGAAAGCGGCGTGGCAGCAGCAATAGTCGAACTCAATGCCCTGACCGATCCGGTTCGGCCCCGCTCCCAGAATGATGACCTTCTTCTTCGCGGTCGGCAGCGCCTCATCTTCCTCGTCGTAGCAGGAATAAAAGTATGGCGTATAGCTTTCAAACTCTGCCGCGCAGGTATCCACCAGCTTGTACACGGGCTTCAGTTTGTGCCGCTGCCGCAGCTTGCGAATCTCCCGCGCCGCGTCTGCCTTCTCCATGCCCCAGACGTCGGCCAGCCGCGCGTCGGAGATCCCCATGCGCTTGGCCCGGCGTAATGCGTCCGGCTCAATCTTCTCCGGCGTCGTCTCGGCCAGCTCGGCAATCGTATCGGTGACTTCCTTGATCTGCTGCAGAAACCACGGATCGATCGAGGTCATGCGCGCCACTTCGCGCACCGAGTATCCCCGGCGAAACGCATAGCGGATATACGACATCCGTTCGGGATGCGGTGTCACCAGCCGCTGCGTCAGGCGCCGCGGCTCAATCGTCTCTGCGCTGATCGAACGGCCCGTCTCCAGCGAACGCAGCGCCTTCATCAGCGCTTCCTTAAACGTGCGGCCAATCGCCATCGCCTCGCCCACAGACTTCATCTGCGGGCCCAGACCCTCATCCGTGCCGGGAAATTTCTCAAACTGCCACTTGGGAATTTTTACGACGACGTAATCAATCGTCGGCTCAAAGCAGGAGGGCGTCTTCTGCGTAATATCATTTGGAATTTCATCGAGCGTGTAACCCACCGCAAGACGCGCCGCGATCTTCGCGATCGGAAAGCCCGTGGCCTTGGAGGCCAGCGCGGACGAACGCGAAACACGCGGGTTCATCTCAATGACAACCAGCCGGCCCGTCGCAGGGTTCACGCCGAACTGCACGTTGGAGCCGCCAGTCTCCACGCCGATCTCGCGCATCACCTTCAGCGCAGCATCGCGCATTGCCTGGTATTCCCGATCCGTCAGTGTCTGCGCCGGCGCTACGGTTATGGAGTCGCCCGTATGCACGCCCATCGGGTCAAGATTTTCAATCGAGCAGACGATGATGACGTTGTCCGCCAGATCGCGCATCACCTCCAGCTCGTACTCTTTCCACCCCAGCACGGACTCTTCAATCAGACACTCATGCACTGGCGAAAGGTCCAGGCCGCGTGCGAGGATTTCCATCAGCTCTTCGCGATTGAACGCCAGCCCGCCGCCGGAACCGCCCAGCGTAAACGACGGCCGGACAATGGCCGGAAATCCAACCTTCCCCGCAAACTCCAGCCCATCGCGAATGTTGTTCACCAGCGCCGAGCGCGGTACATCCAGCCCGATACGCTGCATGGCGTCTTTGAACAGCAGGCGATCTTCCGCTTTCTTGATCGCGTCCAGCTTGGCGCCGATTAGCTCCACGCCATACTTTTCGAGCACGCCGGAGTCCGACAGCTCGACCGCCAAATTCAGCGCCGTCTGTCCGCCGACAGTCGGCAGCAGCGCAAAAACGCCGTGATCGCCCGCTTCCTCCTGCATCTCTTTCTCAATGCGGAGAATCTCTGTCAGATATTCGCGGGTCAGCGGCTCAATATAGGTGCGGTCGGCTAGCTCTGGATCCGTCATGATGGTCGCGGGATTGGAGTTCACCAGCACCACCTCATATCCATCGGCCTTCAGCGCCTTGCACGCCTGCGTGCCGGAGTAGTCGAACTCCGCCGACTGCCCAATAACGATCGGCCCGGAGCCGATGACTAGAATCTTCGAGATATCGTTTCTACGCGGCATTTACCATCCGTTTCTAGCGGTAGATCTCTTTGCGGTGTCCTACTTCTAAAACCAGAACCAGTACCTGTTTTCTTTGGATATCGCAGATCGCTCGGTAATCTCCGATTCGAAAACGCCAGAGTCCGCGAAACTCCCCTCGCAACGGCTCTGCAATCGAAGCGGGATCGCTGGCATGCACAACGCGCTCGCGAAAGAATCCAATGATGCGTTTTTTGACCTGTGGATCAAGCTGCTCTATCTTCCTTACGGCGATGTCGGTGAACTCAACCTTCCACACCGTGCCTGCGCTCCATCTCTTCCAGGCTCACTGTGGACTTATGCTTCTCCAACGCAGCAATTCCCAGCAAGTAGTCTTCCCGATCTTCCAAAAACCGATAGATCGCTTCCTTCGCATAGAAGCTTTTGGTCCGGCCAGTCTTCTTTGCCAGCCGATCCAGCCGCTTCTCAATCTCCGGCTCTAATCGCACTCCAAGCATGATTACGCTCCCTGTTAAACAAGTTTAACAGGCGCGACTTCAAGCGAAAATCTCACCTGGAGTCTTTGTTTTCGCGGCCATCAGCAAAACCGCGAAGCCCATTATCGTTTCCACTCCTGCATCAACTTCCGGAAATCCTGAAACAGATAATGCGAATCGTGTGGCCCGGGGCTGGCCTCCGGATGGTACTGCACGCTGAACAGCGGCAGGCTGCGATGGCGCAGACCTTCAAGCGTATTGTCGTTCAGGTCTATATGCGTCAACTCCACCTCACTCTGCTTCAGGGAGTCAGGATCGACCGCAAAATTATGGTTGTGCGCCGTGATCTCGACCTTGCCCGTACCGTTGTGCTTCACGGGATGGTTGCCGCCGTGATGCCCAAACTTCAGCTTGTAGGTCTTGCCGCCCAGCGCCAGTCCAATCAACTGGTGTCCCAGGCAGATGCCAAAGATCGGCGTCTTGCCCATCAGACGGCGGATGTTCTCCTGCGCGTAGTGCACCGGCTCCGGATCGCCCGGTCCATTCGACAGAAAGACACCGTCCGGATGCAGCGCCATCACATCTTCCGCGGAGGTCTGTGCCGGGACCACCGTTACGCGGCAGCCCTGCTGCGCCAGCATGCGCAGAATGTTGCGCTTGATGCCGTAGTCATACGCCACCACGTGTAAGTCCGGCGCCGGTAATGCGGGTTGCGGACTGATCGCCAGCGGATCTTCGTTCGCGTTCTGCGGATCGCTTGTATCCCACTCATAGCGGGCATTCGTCGTCACCACGCTCGCCAGATCGGTTCCATCAATCTTACGAATGGCTCGCGCCTTGGCGATGAGCGCCTCCGGGCTGGACTCCAGCGAGGAGATGACGCCGCGCATCACGCCGTGAGTGCGCAGATGCCGCACCAGTGCCCGCGTATCGATCTCCGAAATCACCGGAATATTGAAGCGCTCGAGATACTCGTCGGCCACGCGCTGTGACCGCCAGTTGGAGCTGATGGGAGAAAACTCGCGCGTCACCAGGCCTTCGATGTAAGGCCGGTTGGCCTCATCGTCCGCGAAGTTGGTGCCGTAGTTGCCGATCTGTGGATTGGTGAGAACGACGATCTGGCCGGCGTAGGATGGGTCAGTAAAAATTTCCTGATAGCCGGAAAGAGAGGTATTAAAAACGACTTCGCCGTAGCATTCGGCTTTGGCTCCGTAGCCGCGGCCCTGGAAGATACGCCCGTCTTCGAGCGCTAGGATGGCCTGCATCGTTTCTCCGCAGGATGGATTTTTACGATCTTACCAGAGTTAACGCACCCGTGCCGCATCCCCGCGCTGCCATGCCGCGCAATTAGTGCACCACACCCACATCACCCGCCGGCCAGTACACAAACGAGGCCTTCCCGTAGATCAGGTTGCGCGCCACCGGGCCAAAATCGCGGCTGTCGCTCGAGATCAGCCGATGGTCGCCCAGCACAAAATACTGATTCGCGCTCAGAACCGTATCCGGGTAAGAACGGTCATCCCGGAACCGGGCCGGTACATACGGCTCCGGCAGCAGGTGATTGTTGACGTAGACACGGCCATCGTCGATCCGCACATCATCCCCAGGGATGGCAATGACGCGCTTGATATAGCTTTTTACGGGGTTGCGCGGATAGTGGAACACCACTACATCCCCGCGATGAATCGGTTCAAAGTGATACTCGAACTTGTTGATGAACAGCCGTTCCTGGTCTTGCAGTTCCGGCATCATGCTGGTGCCCTCCACCCGCACCGGCTGATACAGAAAGGTGATGATCAGAAACGAAATGCCAATTGCAAAGAGCAGATCACGCAGCCAGGAAGACAGCAGCGAAGGTTGAGCCGCGGGTGGCGCAGGCAGCGGAGCGCCGTCTGCACGCTCTTCATAATTTTGTTCTGGGGACAACGGGGATTTCCTCGCCTATCATTTTACTTCCACGCATGATTCCTCTGCAGCAGTCCGAGACAGTTCTCCGCGACGCAGTCCGCGAAGCCGCATTTCCCGGCGCATCATACGGCGTATTTCTTGGCGACAACGTCCTCTCGCTCGGCGCGGTGGGCCGCTTCACCTACCAGGCCGACGCCCCATCTGTGCAGCCAGACACTGTCTTTGACCTTGCCAGCCTCAGTAAAGTCATCGCCACCACAGCCATGGCGATGCTCCTGTTTGAGGCGAAAACTCTCCGGCTCGACACGCCTGTCTGCAGCGTACTGCCGGAGTTTGCCGCAGGCGAACCTGCCGGCAGCCCTCGACGCGCAATCACCATAGAAATGCTTCTAGCGCACAGCTCAGGACTACCGGCGCATCGGCGGCTCTATGAGCAGTGCGCCAGCCGTCAGCAGGTCCTGGACGCCTGCCTCCGCATGCCGCTTGAAGCGCCGCCCGGCACGCGAGCTCTCTACTCCGATATCGGCTTCATCCTGCTGGGAGCGCTGCTCGAGCAGCTCGCCAGCGCGTCTCTCGACGCATTCTGCCAGCAAACCGTGTTCCGGCCCCTCGCCATGCAGTCCACAACGTACCGGCCGGCTGCGACGGCACGCCCGCAGATTCCACCCACCAGCGCCGGCGACACGCTCTCTCCGGGCATTGTCCAGGGCATCGTCCACGATGAAAACTGCCGCGCCATGGGGGGCGTCGCTGGACACGCCGGCCTGTTTGCCAATGCCGCGGACTGCTTGCGCTTTGCCGCCTGCATGCTGAACTCCGGAGCACCGATCTTCCAGCCCGACACCGTCCACCGGTTCACTGCACGCGTCGCCTCGCCCGCCGGGAGCAGCCGCGCGCTTGGCTGGGATACTCCGTCGGCACCCTCTTCGTCTGGAGCATTTTTCAGCCCGCACTCGGCCGGCCACCTGGGATATGCCGGGACATCGCTATGGCTGGACTTCACGCGCCGCCTCGCAGTTGTGCTGCTCACCAACCGGACCTGGCCAGGGACGCAGCCTCGCGGCGACTTTGACCGGATTCGCACTGTCCGCCCAGCCTTTCATGACGCTGTGATGCGTGAACTCTCGCTTGCCTGACCCGGCTGCATTTTGCGCGTCCCGCTACGATGCAGGCGATACAATCGACTTATGGAACGCATCAAACGTTCCGGCGGAGTTTTTGAGGCCTATGACAACCGGCACGATCGAACGGCGGAGCAAAGGGGCCGATCATAACGGCAAAGCTTCCGTCACAGAACTGGATCGACTCGTTACAGAAAGCGCAAATGAAGCCTCCCAGGGTCTGGACACCAAGTCCGCGCTTGAGATTGCACGCATCATCAACCATGAAGACGCAAAGATCGCCGCAGCCATCAAGAAGTCGCTGCCGGAGATCGCCATCGTCATCGACAACGTAGCCCGCGCACTTCGCGATGGTGGACGCCTCATCTACGTCGGCGCCGGGTCCAGCGGCCGCATCGCTGCGCTGGATGCCTCGGAGATTCCGCCAACCTACTCCACCTCCCCGCAGACCGTGCAGTACATTATGGCCGGCGGTCCCAAGGCGCTTGCCTCTTCGATGGAAGCCAACGAGGACTCTCGCGAGCTTGGCCAGCGCGACATTGCGCGCCGGCGCCCCACGCGCAAAGACATCGTCATCGGCATCTCTGCCAGCGGACGCACGCCCTACGTTGTCGCCGCCATTGAATACGCCCGCGGACGCGGCTCCAAAACCGCCGCCGTCACCTGCAACTACAACTCGGAGCTGGCCACCGTCGCCGATGTCACCATCGTCGGCGAAGTGGGCCCTGAAGTGGTCCTTGGCTCTACCCGCATGAAGGCCGGAACCGCGCAGAAGATGATCCTGAACATGATCACCACGGGCGCGATGACGAGACTGGGTTATGTGTACGGCAATTTGATGGTCAACGTGCACATGAAAAACTCCAAGCTGGTCGAGCGCGGCATCCGCATTCTGACGCAGGCCTGCGGCGTGGATCACGACACGGCCGTGCGCGCCATCAAGGCGTCCGGCAAGAGCGTTCCCATCGCCATGGTCATGTTGAAGGCCAACGTCGATAAGCAGGAAGCTGTCCGCCGCCTGCACCGTGCGGATGGCAATGTTCGCCGCGCCATTGAAGACACCACCCTCGACCTGTAACATCCCGTAACGGGCCGGTGGCGCGGGCTGCATCCGTTCGCGCCCCCGGGATCAGAAGCCAGCAGCTTCGCCGGAGCTCTCATGGATAAGTTCATCATCCGCGGCGGCACGCCGCTTGAAGGATCGATCCGCATCAGCGGCGCCAAAAACTCAGCGCTCCCTTGCATGGCTGCCGCCATCCTTACAGAGGATGAGGTCGTTCTGGAGAACATTCCCGACGTCCGCGACATCGAGACCGAACGCCGCCTGCTCGCCTCTATGGGCGCGGAGGTGGAACTGGGCTATGGCCGCGCCCATCATCGCACGCGCATCCGCTGCGCCGTTCTGTCGGACCCCGTCGCCAAGTACGAAATCGTCAAGACCATGCGCGCCTCGTCCCTGGTATTAGGGCCGCTGGTCGCCCGCACCGGCCTGGCGCGCGTCGCCATGCCAGGCGGCTGCGCCATCGGCGGACGCCCCATTGATCTCCACATCAAGGGCCTGCAGGCCATGGGCGCGGAGATTGTCCAGGAGCACGGCTACCTTGAAGCGCGCGCATCCCGTCTGCGCGGCGCTCACATCGTCTTCGACAAAATCACCGTCACCGGAACGGAAGATCTGCTGATGGCTGCCGTTCTTGCCGACGGCGAAACGGTCATGGAAAACTGCGCCCGCGAGCCGGAGGTCACCGACCTGGCCGCTCTGCTGACCACCATGGGCGCGCGCATTGAAGGCGCCGGCAGTGCGACCATCCGCGTGCAAGGCGCCGAGAAGCTCCACGGCGGCCGTCATCGCATCAATCCCGACCGCATTGAAGCGGGCACATTCCTCATCGCAGGCGCCATCACAGGCGGCGACATTACCCTGACCGGCTGCAATCCGCTTCATCTGTCGTCCGTGCTTGGCAAGCTGCGGGAGTGCGGCGTCAGCATTGAAACCACGACCGACACAATCCGCGTCCGCGGCAGCCAGGCCTTGCGCGCCGCGGACATCTCGACGGAGGAGTATCCCGGCTTTCCCACCGACATGCAGGCGCAGTTCATGGCGCTTGCCACGCAGGCCCAGGGCGCTTCTGTCGTCACGGAAAACATCTTCGAAAATCGCTTCATGCATGTGCAGGAGCTCATTCGTATGGGCGCCAACATTCGCGTCGATGGCCGCATCGCCATCGTGCAGGGCCGCTCTCCGCTCTCTGCCGCCGCCGTAATGGCGAGCGACCTGCGCGCCTCCGCTTCGCTGGTTCTCGCCGCGCTAGTTGCGGAAGGCGAAACCATCATCGACCGCGTCTATCACATCGATCGCGGGTACGAGCGTATCGAAGAAAAGCTGCGCGGCGTCGGCGCAAAGATTCGCCGCATCGGCAACGTATTCCGCGACAGTGAAGCGCCAGCCGCTGCGGCCGTACAGTAGCCGCTCCGCCGTTTGCTGGAGCACTTAGCCTCTTACGCTATGCACCGCCTGCAAAAATATCTCGCCCCGCTACGTTTCCTCCGCCACGCATTGCGTGGCCACTGGCTGGCTCCCTGGCGCAGCCCATACCTGCGATGGCGCATTGAGACATACTCCGGCATCCCCGCAGAAACGGTAAATGCCGCCGTATTCTTCCAGTTCCTCTCCTCGGAAAAGGGTCAGTTATTGCGCTTTCTTTCCTGGGTTGCGGAAATGGAAGCCTACCGGTAGAACGTCGGAGGATAAATTGATCCGTTACGGAATTCTCGGCTTTGGGCACCACAGCGGCAAGCGCCTCGTTCCCGCTTTTGACCGGGCGCAGCACTCTCGCCTGGCAGGGCTCTGGCGCAGAGATCCCGAAAAGGCGATGAAAAGCGCGGGACGCTTCGGCATCGAACACATCTTCCCGTCGGCCGAAGAACTCTGCCGCTCGCCGCTGATCGACGCCATCTTCATCACCTCGCCGGATGCTTTCCATATGCCGGATGCGCTGCTGGCGTTTCGTCACGGCAAGCATGTGCTTTGCGAAAAGCCGCTGGCCATGAACACCGGCGAGGTAGACCGCATGCTCGTCGCGGCCCACGCAGCCGGCGTCCGATTTGGAGTGGCACAGAATTTCCGCTACAACGAGAGCCTTCGCCTTGTTCGCAACTGGGTGCAATCCGGCCGCATCGGCACACCCCGTTTCGCCACCGCCCACTTTTACTTTCAGGCGGAGCGCAGCCCGCGCGCCTGGATCGACAACCCCTCGCTCGCTTGCGGCGGCTCACTCGGCGATGTCGGCATCCATTGCATCGACACCCTCCGTTACGTGCTCTCGCAGGATGTTTCTGCAGTGTCCGCCATCGCGCAGTCGGACGACCACTCCGGCGGACTGGACACCAACGCTGTGCTGGCACTTGATTTTTCCGGGGCAACGCTCGGCTGTGTCATGAGCGGTTTTCGCTCGCACTACCGCTCGTTTCTTGAAGTAGCAGGCGAGAATGGAACCATCCAGGCGGAAAATGCGATGGACGTCGATCATCCGGTAGAGGTGCGGCTGCTGCGTGGCGGCGAGACCCTCGACAATCAGCGCGTCTCGAACGCCGACGCCTATAGCCGCATGCTCGATGCCTTCAGTGCGTGGATCGAAGGCGGCGGAGAATACGCCGCGCCAGCTGCGGACGGCCGTAACAATCAGCAGGCGCTGGACGCCGCCTATGCGAGCTGGCGCTCGGGCATGCGGCAGGACATTTCGGCCGCTGGATAGTCGCGCCGATTAACGGCTGGCCTCGCTGTTGAGCCCAAGATGCTCAGCACTGTCATCGTCCGGCCGCGCACGCATGACAAAGTAAACGCTGCCCAGCACCACCGCTGCCCCCAGCATCATCGTCCACGGCACCGCCTCGCGCATAAAGGCCGCACCCTCCACCACCGCAAGAATCGGCACCACAAGCTGCAGGCTGGTCAGTTGGTACGCCTCAACGTGCTTCAACACCCAGTAGTAGAGGGTGAAACTCAGCGCGCTGGCGAAGATGCTCAGAAACACCAGCGCGACTATGGAGCTTGTCTCCCAGTGCGACGGCCGGTTGCGCTCGAAGAGCAGGCTCGCCAGTCCCAGCCAGATTCCCCCAAAGAAGAATTGAATCGACGTACTCAAAAATGGATGGACGCCCGCCAATGTCCGCTTCGCGTACACCGAGGACCAGGCATACAGCGACACCGCACCCAGCACAGCAACCGCGCCCACTGCCTGCCACAGCGAGGTTGAAATCGCGCCCGAAAGCACAAACCCCAGACCGCCCAGCCCGATAATCATCGCCTGCCACGCCGTGCGCGGCACGCTGCGCCCAGCCATCAGCGGCGTCAGAATCGCCGTCATCAGCGGCATCGCACCGAAGATCAGCGCCGTCAGCCCCGAAGATAGCCGCTGCTCCGCCCAGAAGGTCAGAGCGGATGGCACCGCGATCATCGTGAAGCTCAGCAGCAGTACCGCCCGCAGTCCGCGCCCTGCCGGCCACGCCAACCGCAGCCCGCGAATAAACGGCAGCAGCAGCGCCGACGCCAGCAAAAAGCGCAGCGACGCACTGCGCATCGGCGGCGCCGCCGTCACCAGCACCCGGATCGCCATCCAGGTGCTGCCCCATACCGCGCACAGCGCCAGCATGGCGAGAATCACGCGAGGCTTCATCGTTGTCTGCTCCAGAAATTCCAGTGCACTCTGCCGGCAGAAAAAAGGCGGACTGCCCGAAGACAGTCCGCCGGATATTACTGCCCGCAGCGTCATAGTCCGCTAGTAGCGGGACGGCGCAGCGGGCTCGTCCGATTAGCGCCGGCCGCCGCCTGGTCCGCGGCCGCCACCACCTGGACGACGCCGGCGGCGCTGACCGCCTGCTCCGCCACCAGGGCCGCGATTGCCCTGTCCGTGCGGAGCTGGCGCGCCTTCTGGCCGGTTGAAGTTCTCATCCCCGCTCGGCGCGTCTTCCTCGTCGAAGTCGCCGCTCTCCAGCACAATCGTGCTGCCGCTGGAGGCAGGCTGACGCTCTCCACTCGAAGCCGCAACGCTATCCACTCGACCGCTGCCTGCGTTCGGATCCGGCAGTCCCAGCTTTTGCCGCTGCTCCTTCAGGATCGCCTTGCGCGACAGCTTGATGCGGTTGCCTTCGATGCCCAGCACCTTCACCAGCACCTGGTCACCCTCGTTCAGTTCGTCCTTCACTTCGTGGACGCGGTGCTCGGCAATCTCGCTGATGTGCAGCAGACCATCGGTTCCCGGGAACAGCTCGACAAACGCGCCAAACTCCGCCAGCCGAACCACCTTGCCCAGATACGTCTTGCCCACTTCGGGCACTGCCGTCAGATTGCTGATCTGCTCGATCGCGCGCTTCAGACCGTCCGCGTCCGAGGAGGCCACGTTCACCTTGCCCGAATCGTCCACGTCGATCTTGACGCCGGTCGCTTCGATGATGCCCCGGATCGTCTTGCCGCCCGGCCCGATCAGGTCGCGAATCTTGTCGGTCGGAATCTGCATGGTGTGGATGCGCGGCGCAAATGCGGACTTCTCCGAGCGCGCCTCGTTCAGCACAGCGTCCATCTTGTCCAGCAGGAACATGCGGCCTTCGCGGGCCTGCGCCAGCGCCTCCCGCATAATCTGGCCCGTCACGCCGCCGATCTTGATGTCCATCTGCAGTGCGGTAATACCGTTGCGCGTGCCGGCCACCTTGAAGTCCATATCGCCGTAGTGGTCTTCCGCGCCCGCAATGTCGGTCAGAATCGAGTACTTCTCGCCCTCCTTCACCAGCCCCATTGCAATGCCGGCCACCGACGTCTTCAGCGGGATGCCCGCCTGCATCAGCGCCAGGCTGGCGCCGCAGACCGTCGCCATCGACGAGGAACCGTTCGACTCCAGAATGTCGGACACGATGCGAACCGTGTACGGCGACTCATCCTCACCGGGCAGAACTGCCGAAATCGCCCGCTCCGCCAGCGCGCCATGGCCCACTTCGCGGCGGCCAACGCCGGTCATACGCCCAACCTCACCAACGGAAAACGGCGGAAAGTTATAGTGCAACATGAAGCGCTTCCGCTGCTCGCCTTCGAAGGTCTCCAGCCGCTGCGAATCGTCGAGCGTGCCCAGCGTCGCCGTCACCAGCGCCTGCGTCTCGCCGCGCGTAAACAGCGCTGAGCCATGCACGCGGGGCAGCACGCCCACTTCAATCGAAATCGGGCGAATCTCATCGAACCGTCTGCGGTCGGGGCGAATCTTCTGCTCAATCACCTGCTCGCGGAAGATGTTTTCCCGCAGCAGCTCGTAATACTTCGAAAGCTTCTTGGGTGCGGCCGGATCGTCCGCAGGCAGCTCCGCCTTCAGCTCGTCCTTGATCTGCTTGACCATGGCATAGCTTTCGGTCTTCGCATGCGTCTTCGTATCCAGTGCATCGCGCAGCCGGTCGCCGACCTTGGCATTCATCTGGTCGTAGTAGGCCTTGTCGAATTCGACGGCCGCGACTTCGCGCTTCGGCTTGCCGGCCTTGCTCACCAGCTCAGAGATGCCGCTGCAGATCTTGCGAATCTCCGTGTGTGCAAACTCAATCGCATCGACGATCGACTCCTCCGACACCTGCTTGGCGCCCGACTCGATCATCACGATGCCGTCCTGCGTGCCGACCACGGTGATCGACATATCGCCTTCGCGCATCTCGGCGTAGCTGGGATTGATGATGAACTGGCCATTCACACGGCCGACACGCACCGCGCCCACCGGGCCACCGAACGGAATGTCCGAAAGCGCAACCGCGCAGCAGGCTGCGTTAATGCCGATAATGTCCGGATCGTTTTCCTTGTCCGCCGACATGACCAGGGCGATGACCTGCGTCTCGTTGCGGAAGCCCTCAGGAAACAGCGGGCGGATCGGGCGGTCAATCTGGCGAGCGGTCAGAATTTCACGCTCGCTCGGCCGGCCTTCACGTTTGATGAATCCGCCGGGAATGCGTCCACCGGCGTAGGTGTACTCGCGATAGTCCACGGTCAGCGGGAAGAAATCGATGCCCTCTTTTGGGTCGGGCGATGCAACGGCGGTGGCCAGGACGACGGTGTCGCCCAGCGTCACAAGGGCCGCGCCAGAGGCTTGCTTGGCCATACGTCCCGTTTCAAACGAAAGACGTTTGCCGCCGGCTAATTCGACGGTGACTTCATGCTTCATAGGTTGTTCCTCAAAGAATCCTGTAGGGGGGCGGGAGTGCAGCGGGGTAGCGGCGAGAGCGGGGAAAGCGGCGTGGAAGAAAGAAATCCAGAATGCGCGGAGGGGCGCAGGAGCGGCCCCCGCCGAATGCCGCAAACCGTCAGCGCAACTCCGCCTTCCAACCCGGAATATGCGAAGTTTCGCTGCCGCTTACTTGCGGATGCCCAGCTTGCCAATCACTTCCCGGTAACGGTCCGAGTCGTGCTTCTTCAGATAATCCAGAAGACGGCGGCGGTTGCTCACCATCATCAGCAAACCACGGCGCGACGCATGGTCTTTGCTATGCGTCTTGAAATGCGTGGTGAGTTCCGTGATGCGCTCGCTCAACAGCGCAATCTGAACCTCGGGGCTGCCTGTGTCGCTTCCGTGTGTACGGAAGCTTTCAATCACTTCAGTTTTTCTTTCCGGTGCCAGCACAGTGGCTACTCCTGTCTGCTTGGTCGATTACACTCGATAAGTGTCTGATTAAGAGTAACATGAAAGGTCCGGCGCGGTCCGGTTTCTGCACTCCCGCAGCCCACCGTTGGCGGATCGTTTCCCGGTCGGAATCGCCATGCAAAAGCCTCCCATCATCACCCTCACCACTGACTTTGGCCTGCAGGATCCTTTCGTTGGCGTCATGCATGGCGTTATCGCCGGCATCTGCCCGTCGGCCCGCGTCATCGATCTGACCCACGGCATCGCCGCCTTCAACGTACTCGACGGCGCGCTCGCCCTCTGGCAGGCCTGCCATTACTTCCCGGCGGACACCATCCACACCATCGTCGTGGATCCCGGCGTGGGCAGCGAGCGCAGCGCCCTGCTGGCGCGAATGCTCGGTCATTGGTTTATCGCGCCGGACAACGGCGTCCTCACCCTGGTGCAGCGCGAGGCGGTCCGGTCCGGCGGCCAGTGCCATACCTGGAAGATCACCAGCCCGGCAGTCATGCTGCCTGTGCAAAGCCATACCTTTCACGGGCGCGATATCTTCTCCCCCGCGGCGGCGCACCTGGCCTGGCATCTGGAGCACGGCAGCGTCGATCCGGCCCACTTCGGCGTTCCGGTCGATGCAATCGCGGAGCTTTCAGTGCCGGAGCCCATCCATCATCCGGATGGATCGATCGAAGGCGTCATCCTCAAAGCCGACAAATTTGGCAATTTGCTGACCAGCATCCCCAGCACGGCGCTGCCCAAAGACATCGGCAAGCTGCGAATTTTGGCCGGCGATCAGGTCATCGACCGCTTCGCCCGCTTCTTTGCCGGTGGGGAGCCGGGTCAGCTCGTCGCCATTCCCGGCAGTTCCGGCCTGCTGGAGATTGCGGTCAACCGCGGCTCCGCCCTGTCCATCACCGGGCTGAAACCCGGCACAGCGGTCACGCTGACGCACAAGCCCTAAAACACAAAGGCGGACCGTCGCCGGTCCGCCTCGCTGACTTCCCTGCCAGTCGCCCTCAGCGCTTTTCCACCAGCATCTGCTCTTCCACCAGATGGCTCAGGTCGCGCTTGGCCAGCCCGTGCTTCAGCTTGTTGTACTCATCCACCTTGCTGGACCAGTTCATGGAGCAGAACTTCGGCCCGCACATGGAGCAGAACGCCGCTTCCTTGTAATAGTCATCGGGCAGCGTCTCGTCATGCATGGACCGCGCCGTCTCTGGATCCAACGAAAGCGCAAATTGCTTGTCCCAGTCGAACGTGTAGCGGGCGTGGCTGATTGCATCGTCGCGGTCGCGCGCTCCCGGCCGGTGGCGCGCTACGTCCGCCGCATGTGCGGCGATCTTGTAGGCGATGATGCCATCCTTCACGTCCTTCTCGTTCGGCAGCCCCAGGTGCTCCTTGGGCGTTACGTAGCACAGCATGGCCGCGCCGTGCCAGCCGATCATCGCCGCACCAATCGCGCTGGTGATGTGGTCGTAACCCGGTGCGATATCTGTAACCAGCGGCCCCAGCGTGTAGAACGGCGCGCCGTGGCAGTACTCCACTTCCTTGTCCACCTGCTCCTTGATCTTGTCGAGCGGCACATGGCCGGGCCCTTCGATCATGGTCTGCACGTCCGACTTCCACGCAATCGACGTCAGCTCGCCCAGCGTCTTCAGCTCGGCAAACTGCGCCTCATCGCTCGCATCCGCCAGGCATCCGGGACGCAGCCCATCGCCCAGCGAAAAGCTTACGTCGTGCTTGGCCATCACCTTCACGATGCGGTCAAAATGCTCGTACAGAAAATTCTGCTTGTGATGGTGCGTCATCCACTGCGCCAGAATCGCGCCGCCGCGGCTGACGATTCCCGTGATGCGCCGCGCCACCAGCGGCACGTACTGGATCAGCAGGCCCGCGTGCACGGTGAAGTAATCGACCCCCTGCTCCGCCTGCTCCTCGATCACTTCCAGATACACGTCAATATTCAGATCTTCGAGCTTCTTCACCCGGTTCAACGCTTCGTAGATCGGCACCGTGCCGATCGGCACCGGGGAGTGGCGCAGAATCGCCTCGCGGATCGAATGAATATCGCCGCCGGTTGAAAGATCCATCACCGTATCGGCGCCGTAGTGCACCGAGGTATGCAGCTTCCGCAGCTCTTCGTCGATGTTCGACGTGATGGCGGAGTTGCCGATGTTTGCGTTGATCTTGCAGCGGGACGCCACGCCGATCGCCATCGGCTCCAGCTCCGGATGATTCACGTTCGCCGGAATAATCATCCGGCCGGCTGCTACCTCCGCCCGCACCGTCTCCGGCTCCAACTTTTCCAGGTGGGCAATGTAGTCCATCTCTTCGGTAATCTTGCCCAGCCGCGCAAAGTGCATCTGCGACATGTTCCAGTCGCCCGTCCGCGCCGCTTCCTCGCGCCGCTTCACAATCCACTCCGCGCGTGGCTTCGGAATGCCTGCTCCGTTGGAAGTTTCAGTCTGCGCGCCGTTCCGGGAGTTGCTCATACAAAACCTCTGTTCTTGTTGAGATGCGGATCCGGAGGCCTGCCAAAACCGGCAGACAACCTCGCTGCGAATAGCCTGATTATAGGCGAACACGCCGCGCCCGCTTGACCCCGGCCGCCGCACTTCATACTCTGAAAGGTTGAGGCAACTTCTTCTATGCGCAGCAACAACGCAACGGTTCGCATCCTCGTCGCCACTCTCATCATCCTTGGCGCCATCGGCTACCTGGCATACACCGGCGTACAGGCGAACAAGAGCTACTACGTCACCATCAAAGAGCTCGACGGTATGGGCAACCGCGCGTACACGCGGCACCTGCGCGTGGCCGGCAACGTGGAACCTGGCTCCATTCAGCGGGATGGCTCGCATCTGCACTTCGTGCTGATGGAGCAGGGCCGCAAGCTGACGGTGAATTATGCCGGCGATGATCCGCCACCCGACACCTTCAAAGACAACGCGCAGGCACTGGCCGTCGGAACCTTCGGTAGAGACGGCGTGTTTCATGCCACGCAAATCCAAGCCAAATGCGCGTCCAAGTACGCTGCTGCCCAACCTGGCCAGAAACAGGCAGCGCTCGCACCGCCCATGCACTAGCTTTGCCGTCGGCGCCGCAGCCAGCGCCGCGCACACCGTATACTCCATCTCGTGCCCGGCCCTTATTCTGTTCAACTGCAGCAGGTCTCCAAACTCTACGGCTCGTTCGCTGCGCTGCGCCGGGTTTCGCTGGACTGTCAGCCCGCCCAGTGCATGGTGATTCTTGGCCCCAACGGCGCCGGCAAATCGACGCTGCTGCGCGTCATCGCCGGCCTAATCGCCCCCAGCCACGGAGCTGTCACACTTTTCGGCGCGCCCGCAGCCGCAGCCTCGCGGCACCGCATCGGATATCTCGGCCACGACTCCATGCTGTATGACGAGCTGACGGCTGCGGAAAATCTCCGCTACACCGCGCGCCTGTACGCCGGCCACACCACCACGCTGCTGTCTCCAGAGGACGCTCTCACCCTGGTCGCTCTCGATCCTGCGCTGGACCGCCCTGTTTCCGCCTACTCCCAGGGCATGCGGCAGCGGGCAGCGCTGGCGCGCGTGCTCATGCCGTCTCCGGAGCTGCTCCTGCTGGACGAGCCCTTTTCCAACATCGACGCTGCCAGCAGCGCACGCATGCTGGAGGTGCTGGCGCAACTGCGCAGCGCCGGAACCACCATCCTGCTCACCACCCATCAGCCGGAGCTGGCGCGTCCCATCGCCGACATCTTCTGCACCATGCAAGCCGGCCAGATCGCAGCGCTGGACCCACTGCACACTGCGCAGCCCGGAGGCGTGCATTGAAGACCAACGCTTGCCGCCTGCTGGACTCACTCAGCATCGCCTACGAGACGCGGGAATACACCGTCGATCCCGAGGATCTCTCCGGCGAAACCGTCGCCCGCAAAATCAACCTGCCCGCGGAGCAGGTGTATAAAACGCTGCTCTGCCGCGTGGATGGCTCCGAAAACGTCTTTGCCGTGCTCTCGGTCGCCGATGCGCTCGACTTCAAGAAGCTGGCTCGCGCCGCTGGCGGCCGCCACGCCGAGCTGGTGCCCATCAAGGAAGTCCAGCCGCTCACTGGCTACATCCGCGGCGGCGTCACCGTCTTCGGCGCAAAAAAAGCCTTCCCGGCATATGTCGAAGAGACCATCGAGCTGCATCCGCTGATCTCCGTCTCTGCCGGAATGCGCGGCATGCAGCTGCTACTCGCACCCGCCGATTACCTCCGCGCTTCGCAGGCGACGCTCGCAGACCTTATCCGCACCCACGCGGGAGAAACCGCGTGAGCTACGCGCGCGTCGTGCTGGCGCATCTGGCCAAGGATCTTCGTCTGGAGTGGCGCTCCAAGGACGCTATCAACGGCATGCTGTTCTTCTCGCTGCTGGTGGTCGTACTCTTCAGCTTTGCGTTCGATCCCACCATGGCCGTCTCACGCCAAATCGCCGGTGGCATCCTGTGGGTCGCACTGCTGTTCGCTGCCGTCACCGCGCTCAACCAGGCGTGGACACGCGAGCTGCGCCATCAGGTCCTGGACGCGCAGCGCATGGCGCCCAGTCCGCCCAGCGCGCTGTTCCTCGGCAAGGTTCTGGCAAACTTCCTGTTCGTCACGTTGATTCAGATCATCATCGGCCCGCTGTTCATCATCTTTTACAACCTGCGCGCGCTGGGCCAGGGCTGGCTCATGGCGCTGGTGCTTCCGCTCGGCAGTCTGGCAC
>JAKAUB010000099.1 GCA_021827845.1 Acidobacteriota bacterium
GGAGCCGGCCGGGTTCGACGGCGTGTTGAGGATGATGGCCTTGGTGCGCGGGGTGATGGCTTTCTCGATGGCCGCCGCGGTGATGCGGAAATTCTCCGCTTCGTTGGTCTGTAGGATCACCGGCTTGCCGCCCGCATACTGAATGATGTCTTTGAAAGAGACCCAATAGGGGGCGGGCAGAACCACCTCATCACCGTGGTCGACCAGAACCTGGATCGCGTGGAACAGCGCCAGCTTACCGCCGGTCGTAAACACGGCTTCTTCAGGGGTGTAGCTGGTGCCGAAGTCGGCGGCGTGGCGATCAACGATGGCCTTACGGACTTCAGGAATGCCGCTGACCACGGTGTAGCGCGTAAAGTTCGCCTCAATCGCGGCGATGGCGGCGTCCTTAATGTGGCGCGGCGTCGAAAGATGCGGCTCGCCGGCGCCATAATCCACCAGCTTTGCGCCCTGCGCGCGCAGTTTGGCCGCTTCGGCCGTAACGGCCATCGTGGCGGAAACTTCGATGCGTCCTATGCGGTCGGCAAATACCTTCTGGTCGGCGGATGTGGTCATAGTTTTAGTTTGTCAGAATTGGCCAAATCCGGCCATAGATGCGGCCGGCCTGCCTCATAAGCAGGGCAAAAGGAGGGATAGGCGAAAAGCGGATTCCTGCAGGAATGACAAAAAGAAAGGCAAGGGCGAAAGCAGATTCCCTGCGGGAAGGACAACAAGAAAGGCAAGGGCAAAGGCAGGAGCGGACTCTCCGCGGCAAGGACGAGGAGATTGGCCGCTGTGTGCGGGCGCGCCGATTCTGAGAAAATTACTGGTTTCCCAAAAATTTCAAGATTGGATGTGTGCTTGAAGGCTCGTCGCTCCCTGCTCTTCGCTCTGCTGCTGTCCACGTGCTCGCTTGGTGCGCAGGAAATTGGCTCTCTGCCGCCGGCTCCGCAGCCGGTAAAAAAGCCTGCTGCGAATGGCGCAGCAAAGGCGAAAGCCCTGGCTCCGGTGCGCACCACGGTGACGGTGCTCGGCGCACCCAGCCCGGTGTTGCTGGGAGAGTCGGCCCGTTCCGTGGTCGTGATGGACACGCAGGCGCATCCGCTGGCCTTCAATACGGTCGAGGATTATTTGCGCACGGACTCCTCTGTGCAGATCAATCAGCGCGGCTCGGGCGGCTATCCCGCGGATATCTCCATCCGCGGGACGTCGTTTGAGCAGACGCTGGTGCTGGTGGATGGCTTTCGCTCGACCAATGCCGAGACGTCGCACAACAATCTCGATCTGCCCGTGCCGCTGGCCAACATGGCAGACATTGAAGTGCTGCATGGCGCTGGATCGACGCTGTATGGTGCGGATGCCCTAGGCGGCGTGGTGGATTTTGTGACCCGGAGGCCGTCGCAAAGCTCCCTGTGGGTTTCGGGCGGAGCGGGCAGCTTTGGCGAAAACCAGCAGACGCTGGTGGGCAATTATGCCGGCCATGGCATTGCGGAGCAGCTTGCCGGGCATCGCGAATATTCCTCCGGCTTTATGTATGACCGCGACTTCCGCAATGAGAACGCCAGCCTGGAGAGCTGGCTGCCGTCGCCCATCGGCGTCTCGGACATTCTGCTGGGCGGCAGCGACAATCCCTTTGGCGCAAATGATTTTTATGGCAACTATCCGTCGTTTGAGCGAACCAAGAGCTGGTTCGCCTCGCTGGACCAGACGATTGGCAAGCGGACCAATGCGGGGTTTGCGTATCGCCGCTACACGGACAACTTCATCCTCTTCCGCGATCAGCCGTCCATCTACGCCAACAATCACATTGTGAACAGCTGGCAAGGCGTGGCGCGCCAGGTGTGGAACTTTCATCCAAACGACGGTCTTTACTATGGGCTGGACTTCGACGGCGATGCTATTAACAGCAATAATCTGGGCCGGCACGCGCGCAACTGGGGCGCAGGGTACGTGGATCTCGACCTGCAATCATGGAAGCGCGGCTCACTCTCTGCGGGTGCGCGGCAGGAGATCATCAGCGGCGGCTATGACGTGTTCAGTCCGTCGCTGGCAGGGGCATTCTGGCTGCGGCCGCGGCTGAAGGCGCGGGCGCTGGCGGGCTACGGGTTTCGCCTGCCGACCTTCGTGGACCTGTATTACAGCGATCCGACAACGGTGGGCAATTCGCATCTGAAGCCGGAGTCTGCCTGGGATTACGAGGGCGGGTTCGACTGGTTTCCGCGCTCCACCATCGACGCCTCCATTACCGGGTTCTACTCCCCGCAGTCGAACTTCATCGACTATGTGCGCACATCCCCCACCGCGCTGTGGCATGCGACCAACCTGAACGGACTGAGCTTCGCGGGCATCGAGTCGTCGCTGCTGTGGCACATCAGCACACGGCAGCAACTGAACCTTTCCTGGACGTGGCTCGATGGCGCGCAGAGCGTGCTGAACGGGCTGCAGTCGGAGTATGTCTTCAACTACCCCGTGCACAACGCCGTCTTTAACTGGTACGCGGGCGTGCGCGACTGGTTCACGATTAACAATCGCGTTCTGGTGCAGCAGCGGTTTGAAAAGACTGCGTATCCGGTCTGGGATCTCTCCCTGGTGCGGGAGCATGGCCGCGTGCAGCCCTTTGTGCAACTCACCAATCTGAGCAACACCGGGTATGACGAGATTGTCGGCGTCCGCATGCCGCCGCGTGGGGTGATTGGCGGTATCAAAATCGTGGTATTTCCTGCGCCATAATTTCATCGCGTCGCAAAGCGGTGATGGAAACAAATTCCGCAGGCGTCCGTCCAATGAAGCATTCCTGATAGCTCAATCGAGAAAGGGTTCTGTTTGCCTCATCTGTCGAACGCTGCAGACGTGCTGATTGTGGGCGGTGGTCCTGCCGGACTGGCCGCGGCGATTGCCCTGCGTCAGGCTGGTCTGGAGGTTGCCGTTGCCGATGGTGCCGGTCCGGCGATCGACAAAGTTTGCGGGGAAGGGCTGATGCCCCGGGCGATTGCAGCTCTTCGAACGCTGGGGGTCACCTTCCCTGTGGGTCTTGGCCGCGCGTTCGATGGCCTCCGCTTTTGTATGCCTGGGACAACCGCTCGCGCTGCGTTTTCGGGTGCGCTGGGACTAGGTCTGCGCCGCACGGATCTCCATCATCTGCTGCGGGAGCATGCGCAGGCTGCGGGCGCATTGCTGCTGTGGAACAGTCCCGTGCGGTTGCAGCCCGATGGCACGCCACAGGTTGCAGGCGAACCATGGCGGGTCCGCTGGATTATCGGAGCCGACGGTCAGCGTTCCGCCATCCGGCATGCGGCCGGACTGGAGCCACGCAAGGCCTTGCGGGCCTGCGACCAGCGCCTCGGCTTCCGGCAGCATTATCGCTGCGCGCCCTGGTCACGGGACGTTGAAATTTACTGGGCAGACGGTGTCCAGGCCTATGTCACCCCGGTGGCGGAGGATCAGGTTTGTGTGGCGATGGTCGCGGCGGGGAAACAGTGGCGGCTGTCTGCGCTTCCTCAGTTGTTCCCGGAACTCGCCCAAAAGCTTGTTAGAGCGCAGCCGATCTCCGGGGAGCGCGGTGCCGCGACGATCTCCCGTCATATTCCGCGGCTGATGCGGGGGAGTGTGGTGCTGATTAGCGATGCCGCTGGCTCGG
>JAKAUB010000103.1 GCA_021827845.1 Acidobacteriota bacterium
GCAAAATGAGTCACTACCCGCTCCACCCATCGGGACGTCCGGGCGATTTTTGGCGGTCTCTTTAGACTATGCACCCAGCGCAGGTTCGTCTTTCCGACGCCGCAAGCCCCATTTCTTCGCGTGGAATCAACAGGTAAAAAATTTTTATTGACGAGCATCGCTCGGCTTACGTACGCTGCCCTCCAATCGGCGGAAACCCTTGGAATCTCGTACCCCCGCACCTTCAGCGGATTTTCCATCCGTTGGCGGACGTTACGAGCTTTACGGGCGCACTCCGGGCCTTTTCCTAATTTCGATTCTTTGGAGGAAGTATGAAGCGGCTTTTTGTAGCAGCCTTGACCTCGTTGCTGTGCGCCACAGGTGTCGCGTGGTCCCAGAGTGCAGCCGTCCCATCCACTGGGGACGGAACGCTTGGCGGATACCGCCATCTCGAACCGGGGATGCCCCCGGTCATCATTCACCCCACGGTTGAGTCCGCCAAACAGGCGCGGCGCTCCTCCAGCACCTCCGGCGGAAACCTGTATTACCACGGAGGCACCAGCGACGGCGCCGCCGGAACCATCGGCGTCGAGACCGCCCCCAAAATTTACCTGGTCTTCTGGGGCTCTCAGTGGAAGAACAACGACCCCAGCGGCGAGGCCGCAATCCTCGAAAAGTTCCTGCCGGGCGCAGCCGGCAGCTCCTGGCTCAACACCGTCACGCAGTATTGCCAGGGCGTAAACTCCGGCACCTACTTCTGCAATGGCGCAGGCACAGCGGCGGGCAACAAAACCGGGGAGTATGTGGCCTTCTGGTATGACAATGCCTCGAAGGCTCCGAGCCGCCCCAGGCAGTCGCAGATCGCTGCGGAAGCCGTCCGCGCCGCGGCCCACTTCGGCAACACCTCCACCACCAGCAATGGCAGCACGCAGTATGTCATCGCCACAGCGACCGGCAATAACTCCAACGGCTTCGGCACACAGTATTGCGCCTACCACAGCTCCACCACGTCTTCTTACGGGGATGTTGCCTACACCAACCTGCCGTATATCACCGACGCTGGGGCAAGCTGCGGCGCCAACTTCAACGGTCTGGGACCCGACGCTGGCATCACGATCGTCGAAGGTCACGAGGCGGCCGAGACCATCACCGACCAGTTCCCGAGCGGTGGCTGGCTGGACTCGAGCGGATATGAAATCGGCGACAAGTGCGCCTGGATTTCGAGCGGGCAGGGCGCCTCAGCCAATGTCACCTTCTCGACCGGCACATTCCCGGTCCAGTCCCTGTGGAGCGACGCCTTCAACAGCGATCTTGGCGGCTGCGTCCTCTCCTACTAACCCTCTGCCTGCTCCTGTCTCCTGAAGGAGCAGCTCATGGATGGGCTCACGGTGCGCTGCACGGTGAGCCCATTCTTTTTTGATCGCTGCCCATTTTTCGCGAAGAAACCCAGGGCTCCTCGACTGTGCAAAGTGTGGAGCTCCGGAGAGCGCTATAACCGCGGGTGTGGACGCAATTTGCACACACCGGGGCGGAAATCGACAAGGTTCGCAGGCCCTGTTGTGCGGAACGCGGAGAAATGGGTACGGCAAACGCGTCTGGAAGGGGTTTCGCGCCGGGCTTTCCCTGCTTTGCAGTCTTCCACAACCCGGTTTTGGAAATCCGGGGCGAAGCGTAACCCGCACCGGCAGGCATTTCGCCGCGCTTCTCAAACTTTCCACAGGCATCTACTGCTACGGCTCTTCTTTATCTTTCCTCAATTCTTTTCATAACCGTCGCATCCGCCGAAGCCGGCCCCGGTTTGCAGCGACGCACACAACCGCCCAAATTTCCGCATAGAAATCCAGCGCCGGGCAACCCTGTTTGTCTCTACAATGAACGCATACAAAATCACTGCCGGCCCCCAAGCGCACAGCGGCGCAGCCCGGGCCGAGCCGCAGGATGAGAGACGATGCCTACCGTGGAAGCACCGCCGGAGAAGACCATGGCCGAAACTGCTGCAATGGAGATCACCGTAAGCCGACAGGCGCTGTTGCGCGAGCTGACGGCCACGCAGGGCGTCGTGGAACGCAAGACGACCATCCCCATTCTGTCGAATTTTCTGCTGGAAGCCGCCGACAACCGGCTGACCATCACCGCCACGGATCTTGACCAGAGCATCCGCACCTCCTGCGAAGCCAAGGTGAAGAAGCCCGGCGCCTGCACCATTCCCGCGCGCAAGCTGTACGACTACATCAAGCTGCTGCCGGATGGCGAGCTGAGCATCAAGCTGATGGAGAACCACTGGGTGCAGATTCGCCTGGGCCGCTCCAACACCAAGATGGTCGGCATGGCCCGCGCCAACTTCCCCGCCGTGGCCTCATTCCCCAAGGCAGGGGCGCTGCGGCTGCCGACGGCCACGCTGCGGACGATGATCAACAAAACCATCTTCGCCGTGGCCAATGAGGAGTCGCGTTACACGCTGAACGGCGCGCTGCTGGTGGTAAAGGCGGGCAGTCTGACGATGGTGGCCACCGACGGCCATCGGCTGGCGCACATTGAGAAGGCCGGCGAAAACCTTGCCGTCAGCGGCGAGAAGCGCCTGCTGATCCCCCGCAAGACGCTCAGCGAGCTGCAGTCGCTGCTGTCCAACACCGAGAGCGAATTTCTCGACTTTGCCGATGATGAGCAGACGCTCTACTTTGAAATCGGCAATCGCGTGCTCACGTCGCGCAAGCTGACTGGCCAGTTTCCCAACTACGAGGCCGTGCTGCCGCGCGAAAACAGCCGCTTCGTCATCGTGCGCACCGCTGACCTGCAGGCCTCCATCCTGCGCGTGGCGCAGTTTGCCGATGAGCGTTCGGGCGCCGTCAAGCTGCGGCTGGAGCAGAACGAGATCAAGATCTCCTCTTCCTCGAACGAGGCCGGAGAGTCCGAAGACACCATCGAGACGCCCTACAGCATGGAGTCGCTGGTCATCGGTTTCAACTCCGCGTACATGCTGGATTTTTTAAAGGTCGTCAGCGATACGCCCGAAGTGCGCCTCGAATTTAAGGACGCGCAGACGGCCGGGCAAGTGCGGCCAGAGGATCCGGACGGCGAGTTCCGCTACCGCTACATCATCATGCCGATGCGGATATGAACCAGCCCTCCGCAGGCGCATCGGTCACGATTGCGGCGCCGGCCGTCCTGGGACGATTCTCCCGCTTCGCTGTCTGGCTGCTGGCGGCCATCCTGCTGGTTGGGTTCTGGTCGCCATTTCCGGCCATCTCCGGCTCCGGCGCAGGCTCGGCCTGGCTGTCTCTTGCCGGCCTGACGGCGCGTAACTCTTCCATCGGCATGGATTCCGCCAGCATCGGCGTCGTGGCCGCGGCGCTGTTTCTGGCGCTGGCTGCGGCGCTGCTGCGCACCTGGGCGTTGGCGGTCGGCGGACGCTCCAACCATGTACGGGCCGCCGCCTACTGGATGCACGCGCTGGCGCTGGCCGTTCTGATGCGGCCGGCCGGCGCGTTGTTCACCGTTGTGGCCATGACGGCGGTGTGCAGCGCGCTGGCGTGGCTGCCCGCGGAGCCCGGCGCTGCACCGCGCCTCGGCTTGCTGCGCGCTCTAGCCCGCGAACTGTACTTCTGGGGCGTCGCT
>JAKAUB010000153.1 GCA_021827845.1 Acidobacteriota bacterium
CGATTCTCTCCTATCGGACCAAGACGAAATATTCCGACTGGGATTTTGTCTACAACCCGCAGGAAGATGTTTCGCAGAGTGCGGGCGGCGGAGGCGGCCCCGGCATTGGCACGCCGGCTGGCCAAGGGGCCCCGGGCGGTGGTCTAGGACCCGGTGGGGCCAGCGCGGGCTTTGGCGGCAGCTCAGGCGGCATCGGCGGAAGCTCTGGCGGATTTGGCAGTTCCGGCGGTATCGGTGGCAGCTCGGGTGGGTTTGGCGGCTCGTCGAGCTCGAGCGGGTCGGATATTTTCGGCGGCTCGAGCAACAGCTCCGGGTCATCGGGCGGGTTTGGCTCGTCGTCGCCGTTTGGCGGCGGCTCCAGCTCCATGGGATCGAGCAGCCCGCAGTAAGGCCCGCGTCGCCCGCTGGAAATAGAAAAGCCTCCGCGATGCGGAGGCTTTTCTATTGCAACCGGAGGCGGTTATGCGTTAAACGACGATCCGCAGCCGCAGGTGCTCTTAGTGTTTGGGTTATCGAACTTGAAGCCCGAGGCTTCGAGCGTCTCGAGATAGTCGACGGTGCAGCCCTTCAGATACATCATGGAAGTGGCGTCGACAAAGACCTTAAGATCGTCAAACATCATGACTTTGTCCATCATGCCGGGCTGATTCTCAAACGACATGGAGTACTGGAAGCCAGAGCATCCGCCGCCTACGACGCCTAGGCGAAGGCCTGCAGGAACAGGATCCTGGGTCGCCATGATCTCTTTCACCTTTGCGACGGCCTGTGGGGTAAGGACGACATTCTGGGTGCCAGGCTGGGCCGTTTCGGTTGCTGGATTTGCTGTAGTAGTTGCCATATTTCCCTCGCTGGAACTATGATACCGCCGTCGGACGGCGCGGAACAAGCCGCCTCCTGAATCGTCGCAGCAGCGCGCTGCGATCCCCAGCCGGCGGACGATGCCGTTCCCAACCCGGAGTCACCGAGCGCGGCTTGCCCGGTGCTCCACAAGGTGAACCCGATGGCCTACATTACCGGCATCTGGATTGTCTGGGCGGTACTAGCGTTACTGCTTCTCATCCTTCTCGGATATCGTGCAACCATCACGCGCAATGAGGAAGACCTGCTGTTCCTCGAGGGCGGCAATGAGCTGCGGGAACACGAGCAGATGATGGCGCGTGTCCAGCGTCTGCGGCCCGCGATTCGTGTGGTGGGCGGCGTTACCGGGCTGGCGACCATCACGCTGGTGGGGTTGTATTTGATGGACGCTCTGCGCCAGTTTTAGCAGCCAGAGATCGAGGAGAGCTCTACCGCGCTCCTGTGCTATGGTGTCTCTGGTCCTTTGAAAGTCAGACGCTCAGCGACGGCATCTGCTTCCACTTCCCCAGGAGAGCCTATGGTATGGGTCGAACGCTTTACCTGCGACGTTTGCGGCAAGCTGCGCGGAGATTCTGAAAGCTGGTGGGTGGCCGCCAGCGAGTGTGTGCCCGCAAGCACGGCGCGCAATACCCAGCCTGCGCTGCAGTTGATGCCGTGGGACAATCTGCTGGCCCACAGCGCCGACTCAAAACACTTGTGTGGCGCCGCCTGCGTTCATACGTTTCTTGATCGCTGGATGGCGGGCCTGCGCGCCGGTACAGAAGCGTGCAGTGGCTGACCATCTGAGACGGAACTGCACGCCCGTGCAGTGAAACGGAATTCGTCCTAACGGATTCGTTGGGGAGCGATACAGCGTCCGGAAGATCCCGATACCTTGCAGTGTGTGGGGGAGGGCTGGGCCTGACGCTTGTTTTGTCATGCCCCAGCTCGTTGCGTCCGCTTGTTTTGGGGACGCACACATCCATTAAGACTCCTGGACCGCTGTCCTGGTTGCCCCCGCCTCCTATCGCGCTACGATGAAGTGCAGTGCATAGAGTGCATCCGCGTGGCCCGGCGGCCATGCTGGGAAGGACGAACCTTTGGGATACCGCGACTTACGCGAATGGATCAAAAAGCTGGATGCTGCGGGCGAGCTGAAACGGATCTCTGCCGAAGTCGATCCGATTCTGGAGATGGCCGAGATTGCGGATCGAGCGTCCAAGGCCGGGTTGCCGGGTGGAATGACCGGCTACGCGCCCGGAGGCCCGGCGCTGCTGTTTGAGAATGTCAAAGGCTACCCGGGCCGCACCGTGCTGATGAACCAGTTTGGCAGCGAGCGCCGGATGCGCCTGGCGCTGGAGGTCGATTCGCTGGATGAAGTGGCGGGGCGGATTCGCGAGCTGATGAATGTGCGATCCCCCGAGAGCTTTCTGGACAAGTTGCGCCTGCTGCCGAAGCTGGCCGATGTGGGTGCGTTCTTCCCCAAGACTGTGGCCGCGAAAGATGCGCCGTGCAAGCAGGTTGTTCTGCGGGAAAACTTCAGCGTGCTGGATTTTCCGGTGCTGCAGTGCTGGCCGGAGGATGGCGGCCGCTTCATCACGCTGCCATGCGTCGTCACACGCGACCCCAGCGTGCCCGGCGGCAAGCGCAACATGGGCATGTATCGCATGCAGGTGTACGACGGGCAGACGACCGGCATGCACTGGCAGCGGCAGAAGGTGGCAGCGGAGCACTATCGCGAGCGGCTGCGCCAGTCCGCCGCAGCGCAGGCGGAGGATCCGCGGACGGCCCGCGTGGCTGCCATGGCGGCAAGCGGCGGCGGCGCGATGCTGCCATCGGCGGGTGCCTCATTGAAGCCCGCTGTCGGCTTGAGCGGGGAAGTGCGAGCCACAGCCCGCGTCAATGAGGCCGCGCAGCGGCTGGAAGTCGCAGTTGCGATTGGTACTGATCCAGCCACGACCTTTGCGGCCATCGTGCCCGCGCCGCCTGAGGTAGAGGAGTTCGTGATTGCGGGCTTTTTGCGCCAGCAGCCGGTGGAACTGGTGCGCTGCGAAACCGTGGACCTTGAAGTGCCAGCCTGCTCGGAGATTGTGCTGGAAGGCTATGTGCGCCTGGACGAGCTGCGCTCCGAAGGCCCGTTCGGCGACCACACCGGCTTTTACACAATGCAGGACGACTACCCGGTGTTTCACATCACCTGCATCACGCACCGACGCGATCCCATCTACGCCGCCACCATTGTGGGCAAGCCGCCCATGGAAGATGCCTGGATGGGCAAGGCCGTCGAGCGCATCTTTTTGCCGATGATGAAGATGACCATCCCGGAGATCGTCGACATCAACCTGCCGGTGGAAGCGACCTTTCATCACCTGATGATCGTCTCCATCCGCAAGAGCTATCCCGGCCATGCGCGCAAGGTGATGAACGCCATCTGGTCGCTGGGCCAGGCGATGTTCACCAAATGCGTGGTGGTGGTGGATGAGGACTGCGACGTGCAGGACCTGCGCGAGGTGGTGCTGCGAGTGACCAACAACATTGATCCGGAGCGCGATGTGCAATTCATGATGGGGCCGATCGATTCGCTGGATCACTCCTCGCGCCTGCCGAACTACGGCAGCAAGATGGGCATCGACGCCACGCGCAAGTGGCCGACCGAAGGCTTTATGCGACCGTGGCCGGAGATGGTGCGGATGGACAACGCCACCCGGGCCCGCGTGGATGCGATGTGGAAGAAGCTGGGCCTGTA
>JAKAUB010000223.1 GCA_021827845.1 Acidobacteriota bacterium
CCAGCCGGTGCTGGATGCGATCCACCAGAAGGTCAAGGAGCTCAACGATCAGATTCTGCCCAAGGGCGTAAAGATCGTCCCGTTTATCGATCGCAGCGATCTGCTGGATTTCACCACCCACACGGTATTGCACAACTTGACCGAAGGCATTGTGCTGGTGGTCATCATCCTATTTTTATTCCTCGGCAATGTGCGCGGCGCGCTAATCGTCGCGCTCACTATTCCGTTTTCACTGCTGTTTGCCGCCATCTGTCTCGACCTGAAAAATATTCCGGCCAATCTGCTCTCGCTGGGTGCGCTGGACTTTGGCATGGTGGTGGATGGCGCGGTGGTCATGGTGGAAAACATCGTGCGCCACCTGAGCCGCAGCTCCACCGACAATCGCACGACTGCCGAGAAGATTCGCGATGCGGCGCATGAGGTGCAGCGGCCGGTCTTCTACGCCATCCTCATCATCATCACGGCGTACCTGCCCATCTTCACGCTGCAATCCGTGGAGGGGCGGCTGTTTCGCCCGATGGCGTGGACGGTGGCGTTCGCGTTGCTTGGAGCGCTGCTGTTCTCTATGATCGTCGCGCCTGTGCTGGCGGGGTTTCTGCTGCGCAAGGGCGCCCGGGAGTGGCACAACCCGGTCATGGAATGGCTGACGCACCACTATCGCACCAGCATTCGCTGGGCGATCCACCATCGCAGCATCCCTGTGGGCGCGGGCCTGCTGGGACTGGCACTATCCATTTACCTGGCGTTCGGCAATGTCATCGGGTCGGAGTTTCTGCCGCATCTCGACGAGGGCGCGCTGTGGGTGCGTGGCACGCTGGCCCAGAGCGCAGGCCCGGCGGAAGGCATCAGCATTTCGAACCAGGCGCGCGTACTTCTGTGCTCGTTTCCAGAGACGACCGTCTGCACCAGCCAGACCGGTCGTCCGGACGACGGCACCGATCACACTGGATTTTTCAACACCGAATATTTTGTCGGGCTCAAGCCAAAGAATCAGTGGCGAGCGGTCTTTCATGGCAATAAGGACGACTTGATTGCGGCCATGAACCTGCAACTGACGCAGAAGTTTCCCGGCGTCATCTGGGGCTTTTCGCAGCCCATTGAAGACAACATGGAAGAGGCAGTCAGCGGCGTGAAGGGCGAGCTGGCGACGAAGGTGTACGGCAGCGACCTCCATGTTCTCGAAGCCAAAGCCGACCAGATCGCGGCGATCATGTCGCACATCCGCGGGATCACCGACCTCGGCGTGTTTCAGGTGACCGGCCAGCCGAATCTTGAGGTCACCGTTAACCGCCAGGCCGCGGCGCGCTACCAGATCAACGTAGCCGACGTGCAGGATGCCATCCAGACGGCGGTAGGCGGCAATGCGCTGACGCAGGTGCTGCGCGGCGAGCAGAGCTACAACCTGACCCTTCGCTACCTGCCGCAATACCGCGATACGCGGGAGGCGATCGCGAATATCCGGCTGCTGGCGCCTTCGGGCGAGCGGGTCTCGCTGGCGCAGCTCTGTAATATCCGCGAAGTGGACGAGGGTTCGGAGATCTATCGCGAAAACAACCAGCGCTACGTTGCCATTAAGTACAGCGTGCGCGGCCGCGCGTTGGGCGATGCGGTGAAGGAGGCGATTGAGCGCGTGAATGCGGAGGTGAAGTTGCCGCGCGGATATCACATTGGCTGGGAGGGCGAATATCAGAATGAGGTTCGCGCCGAAGCGCGAATGCTCATCATTGTGCCGGTCACCGTGCTGCTGATCTTCGTGGTTCTCTACTCCATGTACAAGTCCTTCAAGTGGGCGCTGCTGATTCTGGCCAACGTCGCGATGGCGCGCATCGGCGGCCTGCTGGCGCTGCTGGTCACGCATACAAATTTCAGCGTGTCTTCCGCCGTGGGCTTTCTGGCGCTGTTCGGGGTTTCCGTACAGACAGGCGTCATCATGCTGGAGTACATCAATCAACTGCGCGCTCTCGGCAATTCGATTGAGGAGTCCGCGATCGAAGGGGCAGTCCGTCGTCTGCGTCCGATCATGATGACCATGCTGGTCGCCACCCTGGGGCTGCTGCCGGCCGCGGTTTCGCACGGCATCGGCTCCGATTCGCAGCGCCCGTTCGCGATTGTGATTGTCGGCGGCCTGGTGGCAGATCTGGTGATGAGCATCTTCCTTCTGCCCACGCTATATGTCTGGTTCGCACGCGATCGTGACGTGCTGCCATTGCCGGAGGGTGAATTTGAAAACTAACGGTTGCCTTTCGACTGCCCGCGGGCAGCGTTCATGCAGTGCCGGCGTTTTGTGGCGCGGCATGGCCGCTGCCGCTGCGTTCCTGTTGCTGTTCAGCCACGCGCGCTGCGCCCGGGCCCAGGATGCGCCGCCCGCGCCGATCACCCTGGACCAGGCGATTGCCATCGCCCGCGCGCATAATCCGGCACTGCTGTCCGCGGAGCAGAATCTGCTGGCAACGCGGGCGCAGGAGGTGCAGGCGGGTGTTCGCGAAAATCCTTACTTCACGCTGTATGGCAGCAACCTGTCCAACCCGGCGACATCTTCCACGCCGTACGCGTACAGCCTGCAGCTTTCGCGGCTGTTTGAACGCGGGCAGAAGCGGCGCTGGCGGCTCGACAGCGCGCGCGCCACAACGGCAGAGACGGATGCCGGGAATCGCGACCAGATTCGCCAGATCAGTCTGCAGGTGGAGCAGGCCTTTACCGGCATGCTGCTGGCCAAGGCCTCCCTGCAACTGGCGCAGGATAACCTGAAGGACTACGGTCGCGAGCTGGATATCAGCCGGGAACGGTATAAAGCCGGCGATCTGGGAAAGCTCGACTTCGAGCGGCTGGATCTCCAACTGGCGCAATTTGAAACGGATGAGGTGACGGCGGAGCAAAACCTGGTGCAGGCCAGCGATCAGTTGCAGGTCCTGCTGGGTTATCCGCACCCGAAGAAAGGTTTTGATATCGTTGGCGACATTACGCCACCGGCCATCCACGCCACCCTCACCGACCTGGAGCAGCGGGCGCTGCGCGCACGGCCGGACTACCAGGAAGCCCATGACGCCGTGCGGGTCGCCGATGCCGACGTGAAGCTTGCCTATGCCAACGGCACGGCCGACCCCACGCTGGAGGGTGAGTACGACCACAGCGGAAACCTGAGCAGCTATGGTTTCTATGTCACGGTGCCGATTCGCATCTTCGACCGCAACCAGGGCAACAAGGCAACGGCAAAGTTTCAGGCGCAGGCAGCGCGCTTCTCAGAGATCGCTTCGCGTAACCAGGTGTACGCCGACGTGGATCAGGCCTGGGTGACGTATCTGGCGGCAAAAAAACTGGCCGATCGTTACCAGGGACACTATCTCGATGAGGCGAAGGATGTGCTCTCGATTGCGCAGTTCGCCTATCAGCACGGCGGGCTGGCGCTGATCGATTATCTAAACGCAGTGCAGGACAACCGCTCCACCGCGCTGAATGCACTCAATGCGGAGGCGCAGACCTGGCTGGCGATTCATCAACTGAGCTATGCCTCTGCCGTACCGCTGGTGCCCTGATATCGCGCTGGGCACTGAGGGCGCACGCGTCGCGATATT
>JAKAUB010000187.1 GCA_021827845.1 Acidobacteriota bacterium
AGGTCATCACCGGCTGCATGTCAGGATAATCCGTCGTTAGCGTGATGGTTCCATCCGCGCCCGGCTTGTGCGCCGCGATGTAGTCCGCAGGCAGCCCCTCCAGCTCGGCAGCGTCTTTCACCGTCACGGTGTTTACGTGCTCCTGCACATTGCGGCCAAAGGTCAAACTCAGCGCGGTGATCTTCTCCTGCAACTGACGCACCCGCTCGCGCGTCGCAGCATCTTTATCCACGCCCGCCAGGCGATACTGCAGCAGCGTGCGGCTCAGGTAATGACGCGTGCCGGCGTCCGCGTGCGGCGCCTCTATCGCCGTCAGCTTCTGGTACACCGGCTGGTTCAGCGAAAGCGCCACGGCCGCCTCGCTGACCTTCTGCACCATCTCCTGCGCCTTGTCGCGCACAGCCTTCTCCGGCGAGACGGAGTACAGCAGCCCGGCCTCGGAGCCCGCGATCGAAAGCTCCGCATTGGCGCGGTCATACAGCGTCAGCGCATTCTCAATCGTCGGCTTCTCTTGCAGCGCAATCAGCGCATCCACGCTCTGCTGCTCGGCCGCCAGATGGCCGTTGACCCATGCTTCCAGCGAGGCGGGCGTGGGCTTGCCGGCCCAGGCATGCAGAGAATCGGGCGCAGACTGTGCCGCTGCGGGCATCACCGGCAGCACCGAAGCCAGCCCGATCAGGCCCGGCCACGCCGTCAAAAACAAAAGCTTGGTGAACATTCGCATAGGCTCCTTGCCTGTCAAGAATCGCCCGGCATTCTCTGAAAGAAAATCGCCGGCAAAGAAAAGCGCGGCCTGCTCCAGTCAGACCGCGCTCCGTTCCAGGGCTCCGCTACTTCGCCTTCTGGTCGTTCTTCCCAATCGGTTTCAGAATAGCGTCCAGCAGATCCGGCTGCGCATTGCGCTGCAGGTGCGGATACCGCTCCCCGCCGTGATAGTCGATCTTCACCACGCGGAAGAAGCCGGTGTTTTCGACGATCAGCTCGATCGGCGTCTGCGCGGTCTTCGAATCACGGATCGCTGCATGCATCACTTCATCGGAGTAGGCGCGCCCATTCACCGCGATGATCTTCTGTCCCGGTCCCAGGTCCGCTTTGTACGCCGGCGAGTAAAACAGCACGTCGCCGATCTGCCCAGTATGCCCCAACCGCAGGCCCAGCGAGTACCAGGCGTCCACGCCGCCCAGCGCCTGCCGCGCTTCTGTCATCGGGTTCGGCTTGTCCGTGTATACCAGCGAGTAGCCGCCGCGCTCGATGCCGCCCAGCGGCGCATGGTCCACCTTGCGCGTCAGCCGGTCCGTCAGGAACTTCGCCCAGTCATACGGCTGCACCGCGTTCAGGTTATCGACGACATCCTGAAAGTGATACGGCGCTGTAATCGGCCCGGTGTTGCCGCCCAGTCCCAGAAAGCGCGCGCAGAAATCGTTCAGCGACTTCGTCCCGTGGCTCTGCTGCCGGATGATCGTATCCGCCTCCAGCCACAGCAGCTCGCCCTCCGGGTAGTAATCCACGCTGCGCCGCCAGTTGTCCCACTGCCGGCCCGCGCCGTAAAGCGTCTGCGCGGCCGTGGCCGTATCCTGCAGATCGCGCCAGGTGCGGCCCGGACGGTTGTTCATTGTTGCGGCGGAGTCCGCCAGCGCGTCGCGATACTGCGCGTCCGTCCACAACCCGCTGCGTGCCGTCAGCACGTCCCCCAGATACGTCGTCAGCCCTTCATACACCCACAGCAGATTGCCCTGCATCGGCGTCTGGAAGTCCGGGGACAGCAACCCAGCCGGGCGGCGATACTTGCCGTTCCAGGAGTGCGTAAACTCATGCGGCAGCAGGCCCGCCTCCAGCACGTCCAGCGACGGGCTCAAGAATGTCTTCTCCGGCACACGGTCGTCGTTCGACTGGTGATGCTCCAGCCCGAAGTGCGCCACCTGGTCGCTCAGCGTCATCAGGAAGTGGTAGCTCGTGTAATGGTGCGACTGATACATCGCGCTGGCCTCGCGCACCAGATTGTTAAAGCCCGCCAGCATCTGCGGCGGCACCTCGAGATCTTCCGGGCCGTCGGCGGCCAGATCCAGATAATGCTTCGGCGAAATCTCCGGCGCCAGATCGATCTGCCGGAAGAAGCGGCCCGACAGCACCGGCGAATCCACCAGCTCATTCAGCGTCACTGGCGCAAAGTGCGTTGTGTCGCCGTCGTGGCTGGTCGGCGTCAGCGCCGTGCCGTACTGCCAGCCCGCCGGCAGCGTGACGCTCGGCGTCACCGTCACCTGCTTCGCATTCGGCACCTGCGGCCACAGCAGCACCTCATTCCAGCTAATCATCGCCAGGTTCGCGCTGGTGGAGGCGCCCGCCGAAAACCCCGACGGCCCCGCCGTCGCCAGAAAATCATCGTGCACATGCAGCGTGGTCGCGCCCTGCGGCACCTTCACATGGAACGCAAACATATTCACCGGGTCGCGCACCCACGGCAGCGTCTGCCCGTTCGCCTGGATCACAATGCCGGCCAGGTTGTCGATCGGCCCCGTCGGCCCGTGTTCGCCCGGGATCCACTTGGCGTAGACGAGCGTCAGATCGCCGGGCTGCACTGGAATCACCTCATCGGCGTGCAGCATCTTGCGCGGCGCGTCGGTGGCATTCACTGCGATGGTCATTTTGTAAGAAACAGGCTGGCCGGCGGCGGGCGCCTGCGCAACAGCGGAAGAAGCTCCAGCCGTGGCGAGAAAGGCGGTAAGTGCGAGCGATGCGATGCGAACCATAAACCTCCTGAAGAAACAGCCGTAAAAATGAAAGATAAGTGTAATGCAGGGTGCGCACCGCAGCATCGTCGCCTTACCGTATCGTTCCTCACCCGGCTGCGCTTCCGGCCGCCCTGCCGAAAGGCACGATCTTCGGGCGCCGCTTGCGCGAGGCATGCCACAGATCATGATCGAGCTGCAGTCCCGACCAGAACGCCGGGTGCGTCCCCAGCGCCTCGGAAAGGCGCAGGCTCATATCGGCTGAGATTCCTGCCCGGCCATTCAGCACGCGCGACAGCGTCGTCCGCGAGACTCGCAGCCTCGCCGCCGCAACGGAGACCTCCATGCCCGCCAGATATTCCCGCAACACTTTGCCCGGATGCGGTGGGTTGTGCATCAGCATCGCGATTTCTCCTTAGTGGTAATCCTCATAATCGACAAGCACGACATTTTCCGCGTGGAAGTCAAACGTCAGCCGCCAGTTCCCGCTCACGACCATCGCCCAGCGCCCCTTTGACCGGCCACGCAAGCCGTGCAGCCCCCAACCGGGTACCGCCAGATCGGCCGGAGACTTGGCGCGAGAAAGCGCAAACAATTGCAGCGACATCCGGGCCGCGTGCTTCGGCTGGATTCCCAATTTGCTCCCCGACGCGAAGAACTTCTCGAGGCCCGCGTGCCGAAAGCTCTCAATCACGCGTAAAGTGTAGCGCATCACGCACGCCGGTCAATCCCGCTCTTCGCGCCCCCAGTGGTACCCTACCGGCATGCCGCGCGGGTTTTTCGTCACGTTTGAGGGGCTGGATGGCTCCGGCAAGTCCACGCAGCTCCGCCTGCTGGCGCGCGC
>JAKAUB010000119.1 GCA_021827845.1 Acidobacteriota bacterium
CCCTCGCCATCCAGCGCCTCATACATGCCGATCAGGCTGCCGCCGTCACGCGCCGTCCACAGCTTCTTTCCCTTGCGCTGCAGGTTGTTGCCCACCACGGCGCCCGCTGCTTCAAGAATCACCTGCGTGGAGCGATAGTTCTGCTCCAGCCGGATGATCTTCGCGCCGGGAAAATCATTCTCAAAATCCAAGATGTTGCGGATGTCCGCGCCGCGCCAGGAGTAGATGCTCTGGTCTTCATCGCCGACGACGCAGATATTCTTCTCCGGACCGGCCAGCATCTTCATCAGCTCATACTGCGGCCGGTTCGTGTCCTGGTATTCATCCACCAGCACATAGCGGAACCGCCGGTTATAGGCGGCGCGTACCTCGGGCACAGCGCTCAGCAGGCGCACCGTCTCCAGCAGCAGGTCATCGAAGTCGAGCGCGTTGGCCCGCTCCAGCTCTTTCGCATACTGGTCGTAGATGTGCGCGATGCGCGTTGTCTTGGGGTCGCTGGAGTTCAGGTAGACCTCCTGCGGATCCAGCATGTGGTTCTTCGCCCAGGAGATGCGCGACAGCACCATGCGCGGCGTCAGTTGCTTGTCATCCAGCCCCAGCCGCCGCATCGCCTGCTTCACAATGGACTGCTGTTCGCTCTCGTCATAGATCACAAAGTCGCGCGTGCGCCCGCGGCCTGCGGTGCGAAGCGCCTCAATATCCCGCCGCAACACCCGCACACAGAAGGAGTGAAACGTCGCCAGCACGGGCCGCGCCAGGCTGCGATGTTCCAGCAGTCGTTCCACGCGCTCGGCCATCTCTCCCGAGGCTTTATTGGTGAACGTGACGGCCAGAATCGCGTCCGGCGACACGCCGCGCTCTTCAATCAGATACGCAATGCGATGCGTGATGACGCGCGTCTTTCCCGACCCGGCGCCAGCCAGAATCAACAGTGGGCCATCGACCGTTTCAATCGCAGCACGCTGTTCAGGGTTCATGTTTTCGACAAGGCGGGACACGGAAAGAGAAGACTCCTGCAGGTTGGGGAACCATCCAGTGTACCGTGCAGGGCCGGCGGATTTTCCGCGGTATGCTGGGGCAATGCCGACCACAATTTGCGTTTATTGCGGAGCGTCTGCCGGCGCGCGGACCATCTATCGCGACACCGCGCGGGAGCTGGGCCGCGCCATGGCCGCAGCCGGCCTGCGCCTGGTCTACGGCGGCGGTGGCATCGGATTGATGGGCGTTGTCGCGGATGCGGTTCTGGCAGGCGGCGGCGAGGCCATCGGGATTATCCCGGAGCATCTTGCCGGCCGTGAGGTGGCCCACGCCAGCCTCACGGAGCTGCGCGTGGTGCGCAATATGCACGAGCGCAAGCACCAGATGGCCGACCTGGCCGACGCATTTCTGGCGCTGCCCGGCGGCTATGGCACGCTGGATGAGCTTTGCGAGGTGCTCGGATGGGCGCAGCTCGGCCTGCATGCGAAGCCCATCGTTCTACTGAACGTCGAAGGCTACTGGGAGCCGCTGCTCACCATGCTCGATACCGCGGTGCGCGAGGGGTTTTTGCGCGCCGAAAACCGCCGCTTCGCGCAATGTGCCGATTCGGTACCGCAGGCGTTGCAACGGCTCGGCGTTTTATAGCGCAGCTTCGCGGAGCGGGCGGCACGCCTCGCAATCACACATCGACCGCAGATAGTGCCAGGAGTAGATCCCGCTGGTGTGCCCGTCGTTCCAGTCAAAACGGAGCGCATAGCGGCCAACCGGCTCCACGGCAGTGGGACGCATCGCCGGCTTGAACATCGGCAGCGCTGCCTTTGGCTGTGGCTTCGGCTCGCCGGGTTTACGGCCGGTCGCTGCGCGCGACTCCACGCAGGTCGCGCACGGGCACGCGTCCCGCAGCCAGGCAAAGGACCAGTGGCTCTGGTGGCCGTCTTTCCAGTCGATGGCAACGCCTGTGCCGCCGGTCTTGTCCACACGCACGCTGGCCGGTTGAATTGCCGCAGCGGGCAACTCGCGCATCGTCCCTTCACTGCGCGCCGCCTCTTCCGGACTGACAAAGCGGATTCCTTCGTGACTCATATCTCTGATTGTTACACCGCAGGCTCCTGCATCGGGAGCTTCTTCGTTTTGCGCGCTTTCTGCGCGTAGACTGGAAGCATTGCGGGAACGCACAAGAGTGCCCAGTTACCGATTGCATCTCCGGATTTTGACTTGCCTTGCAGCCGTCTGCCTGATCTTCCCACTGTCGGGCTGCGGCAAATTCCATTCCATCGCCAAACACGAATACGTGTACGTCAGCGTCAAGCATATGTATCTGCGCGACCGCGTGGCGGTGGTGGCCAACCGCGTCGGCGAAGTGACAAATGGCGAACGGCTGCAGGTGGTCGATGCCGGCAAGCGCTTCACGCAGGTCAAAACGCCATCGGGTGCCGTCGGCTGGATCGAGAACCACGCCATCATCGATCAGGCGGAGTATGACCAGTTCGCCAGCCTGTCCAAGCAGTACGCCGATACAAAACCCGTCGCTACGGCCGTCCTCTACAACGAGATGTACATCCATCTGGCCCCCGGCAGAAAGACGCAGCGCTTCTGGCTGCTGCCCGCGAATACCAAGGTGGCGCTGCTGGAGCGTGCCTCCGTGCCCAAGGCTGGGATGGCTGCGCTGCCCGGTCTCAAGCCGGTCGCGCCCTCGCCAGGGACTTCTTCCGCAACTGCGGCCCCGGAACCGGCGCGCCATTCGCGCCGCGCGTCCCGTCCGCACAAGGCGGATTTTGAATCGCAGTTTGCCTCCCCGGTGCCCATGGAAGACTGGTGGCTGGTACGCGCGCCAACCGGACAGACCGGCTGGATTTTATCGCGTGACCTTGCGGTAGACGTCCCCGATAGCGTGGCGCAGTATGCCGAAAGCCAGAAGATGGTCGGCGCGTATGTCCTGCGGACCGTCGATGACCCGGACTCCGGCGTGCCCGGCGGCAAGATCCCCGAATATCTCACGGTTCTCACGCCCTATAAGCAAGGTTTGCCCTTTGACTTCGATCAGGTGCGCGTCTTCACCTGGGACACCCACCATCATCGCTACGGCACGGCGTTTCGGCTGCGGGACATTGCCGGCTTCTTTCCCGTCAGCGTAACGCCCGCGGCCGAGGCCAACGGCACGCCAGAGTTCTCCATCCAGGTGGCGAAAGACAACCAGGTCAGCCTGGATCCGCAGACCGGCGTCGCCCATGCCAATCAACTGGAAACGCTGCAGTTCCGCATGGAAGGCAATCTGGTACGGCGCGTCACGCCGGGGGAGCCGGCTTCAGCGCACCACAACGCGGAACACAAAGTCGTGCGGCCGCGTCCGCCATTCCGCAAGCACCATCTGCGGCACCTGCACCTGCATCCCTCAGGCTAGAAAATCGGCAATCGCCTGAACGACGCGTTGCAGCTCGTCGCCGGTAAGCTCCGGGAACATGGGCAGCGCGAGGACCTCCTCGGCCGCACGCTGGCTTTCCGGAAACGCGTCGGCGGGGTACCCCAGGCTAGCCAGCGCGCGCTGGCGGTGCAACGGCACGGGGTAATAGACCTCGGAGC
>JAKAUB010000035.1 GCA_021827845.1 Acidobacteriota bacterium
CGACGATCGCCTCTGCGCCACCCGAGCGAATGCGCTCCGCCGCCAGTGCAATCGACTGCAGTCCAGAAGCACAGTAGCGATTAACCGTCATGGCGGCCGCTTCCACGGGCAGCCCAGCGCGCAGCGAGATGATGCGCGCCATATTCATGCCCTGCTCGGCTTCCGGCATGGCGCAGCCGATGATTACGTCGTCAATCTGCCGCGGGTCGAGCTGCGGCACCCGGTCCAGTGCGCCGCGAACCGCAATGGCTCCTAGGTCGTCCGGCCGTGTGGTGCGCAGCGTGCCGCGCGGCGCCTTGCCGACCGGGGTGCGCACCGCGCTGATGACAAATGCATCCTGCATAATTCCGTCCTTTAGTTCCGCAGCGGCTTGCCGGTCTTGAGAGTGGCTGCAATGCGCTCCTGCGTTTTGCGCTCCCCGCACAGAGAGAGAAACGCCTCGCGTTCGAGATCCAGCAGGTATTGTTCGCTCAGCGGCGTGCCCGGCGGTACGTCACCGCCGCACAGCACATGCGCAATCCTGCGGCCGATCAGCGCATCGTGATCGCTGATAAACTCCGCCTCCCGCATGGTGTAAACCGCCAGCCGAAGCGTCGCCAGCACGTTGGTACCCGGTGCGGGAATTGCCATGCGCCGCTCCGGCGCGGCGTAGCCAGCATTTGCCAGACGGATCGCCTCGGCCCGGGCATCGGCCACTACGCGGTCGCGATGCATCGATATACCGTCACCTTCGCGTAGAAAACGCAGCCTTTGCGCCTCCACGGCTGACGAGGAGACCTTCGCCATGGCAATCGTCTCAAAGGTATTCTTCAGGGTTTCGTAAATCTCTACGGACTCAGCGCGCAGGTCGGGCCGCACCTCGCTGGCATCGTCAATTGCGTGAAGCAGCATCTCTTTACAGCCGCCTCCGGCGGGCAGCAGCCCCACCGAGCTTTCAACCAGCCCCATGTACAGCTCAATGTGCGGTTGTCGTGCCGCGGCATGCAGCGAAATCTCCGTGCCACCGCCCAGACACATGCCGAAGGGCGCGGCCACGACCGGGCGCGGAGAAAATTTAATCGCCTGCGTCATCGCCTGAAACGCGCGGACGGACCGACCGATCTCGTCCCACTCTTCGTCCTGAATCGCCAGCAACACCTGCATCAGGTTGGCGCCCACGGAAAAATTCGCGGCGTCGTTCGCAATCACAAATGCGCGAAAATCGCGGGCCGTTGCGTCATTCGGGTCGAGACACTGCACAATGAACCGGACAATGTCCGTCCCGATCGTGTTCATCTTGGAGTGGAACTCGATGCACCCTACGCCTTCGCCCAGATCAATCAGTGAGGCGCCGGGGTTCTTCGCAACCACTCCGTTTGCGCGCTGCGCCTGCGCCACTGTCAACGTGCCCGCAGGCTCTTCCACGGGTTTGTAGGTCTTCGAGGACGGGTCAAAATACTCGGCACCATCGTTGCGGTACCAGCTTTTTTCTTCGGTCTGCAGCAGCGCAGCAAGAGCCGGCGGAACTGCGCGCCCGCTGCGGTGAGTCTCCACAGCAGCGACGCCCGCGGCGTCCCACATTGCAAACGGCCCCAGCTCCCAGTTAAAGCCCGTACGCATCGCGCGATCGATCTCCACGATGCTGTCCGCGACCTCACCAATACGGTGCGCCGCGTAGTCCCACAGCTCGGGCAAAATCTTCCAGTAAAACTGCGCGGCCGGGTCGCGCTGCGGATCGCCGGCCATCAGCGCACGCAGCCGCGCGGGAAGGGAATCGTTGCTCTTCGCCATCTCCAGCGCGGCAAACTTCGGCCGCTCTGCCGGGCGGTACTCCATCGTCTTCAGATCGAGCACCAGTCGGACTTCCTTGCCGTCCGCGCCGCGTGTCTTTTTATAAAAACCCTGGCCGGTCTTGTCGCCCAGCCACTTCCGCTCCACCATCTGCTCAATCGCCGGTGGCAGCGTTACATCGGAGCGCTCGTCTTTGACGTTGGTCTGAAAGTTGCGCGCCACGCTGGCCAGCACATCAATGCCAACCATGTCCGCCAGCCGGAACGTTCCCGTCTTCGGCCAGCCAATGGCGGAGCCGGTCAGCGCATCGACTTGCTCAATCGTCAGGCCCATCTGCTCCATCGCCTGAAAGGAGTTGAGCATGGCGAAGGTGCCGATGCGGTTGGCAATAAAGTTGGGCGTGTCTTTGGCGCGCACCACCGTTTTGCCAAGATGCACGCGGGCGAACGCTGCAATCGCCTCTGCCGCAGCCGGATCGGTGTCCGGCGTAACGATCAGTTCCATCAGGCGCATGTAGCGCGGCGGATTAAAAAAGTGTGTGCCCATCCAGCGGCTGCGGAATGCCGGTGGCATGCCTTCAGCAATTTTGTGAACCGGCAGCCCGCTGGTGTTGGTGCTGACCATCGCATCCGGCTTGCAGTGTGGCGCCACGCGCTGCAGCAGCTCGCGTTTAATGCTCAGATTCTCTGCGACCGCCTCGACCACCCAGTCGCACTCCCCAAGCTTCTGCAGATCGTCTTCGAAATTTCCGATGGCGATGCGCGAGAGAAATCGAGGATCGGTAAACGCCGGCGGCTTGCTGCGGGCCAGCTCAGCCAGGGCGCGCTCCGCCAGTCGATTGCGGCCACCGTCGCCGCTCGTGGGCAGGTCCATCAGCAGCACAGGGAACCCGGCGTTTGCAATGTGCGCCGCTATGCGCGCACCCATGATTCCTGCACCAAGAACTGCGGCCTTACGAATCGAATCGCTTCCCGCCATGGCCAGCAGATTACTGAACGCCGGGTAAGTTTGTCAAAACATCCCGCCAACGCATCTTCAAGCGGTGGTTTATGGGCTCTCCGCGCGGCGGCGCAGTCCATTGGTGAGCACGTCGGCATACTGCCGTCCAATTGCCTCGGGCGAAAGCGGCCCTCCGGGCTGGTACCAGACACCGATCCAGTTCACCGCACCCGCAATGGCAAAGGCCGCCAGCTTGGGATCGCAGGTACCGATCGAACCATCGCGCTGACCTTCCGTGATGAACCCGCGCAGGGTTGCGTCGATCCGCCGCTTCAAGGAGCGCACTTCGCGTTGCGCCGCCGCGGATAGCTCGCCATCGTCCAGCCACGCCACGCAGCGGCCAAACTCGTAGCGCACAACGGCTGTCGCGTAGGCTTCCACATAGACGCGCAGCTTATCCAGTCCGCAGGTCTGACCGGCGTCTGCAGTTTGCAGACTGCTTTCAATCAGCGCAATCCCGCGACGGTAGCACTCAATGACGATCTCTTCCTTGTTGTGGAAGTAGTGGTACAAAGCGGGCTTGGTGATCTTCAGCCGGTCGGCCAGCTGGCTCATCGCGGTGCGGCGATATCCCTGCTCCAGGAACAGATGTGCCGCAGTCAGCAGCACTGCATCCCGCTTCACTTCAGTGTCGCGTTTGCGCACACGGAAGGACTTCCAGGGTTTCGTGGACGATTTTGTGGAAGTGCTCACGTCAGCCATTGTCGCAGGTGGAATTCAGCAGCCGTCAATCCTGCAATGGAAATGTAACCGCCGGTGTAGTACAAAGCCAGAAGGTTT
>JAKAUB010000228.1 GCA_021827845.1 Acidobacteriota bacterium
ACGAACGGGTGCGAGTGGGCCGTGCGCGACGACAAAGTATGGATTCCTCGGCTTCGCCGTGCCACGTTGCACGCAGTCGATCCTCTGAGCGACGAACGCCAGACGCCGCGCCTGCAGCTGGAGCGGGTCGGCACCCTTGAAGGACTGACGTTGACCGATGACGAGCGGCGGGCGCCCGGCCCGGGCGAGGTGGAGATTCGCGTTTCCGCTGCGGCGCTCAACTTCAGGGACGTTCTGATGACGCTCGGCATGTATTCCGGAGGCGCGGGCGCGCTGGGCGGCGAGTGTTCCGGCGTCGTCGTTCGCGTTGGCGATGGCGTGGCGCATGTTCGGCCGGGAGATGCGGTAATCGCGCTGGCAGCTGGCTGCTTTGCCGGGTTTGTACGGGCGCCCGAGGCGATGGTGTTTCGCATCCCGCCGGGGATGGAGCTGCAGGCGGCCGCTACGGTGCCTGTGCCGTTTCTCACGGCGTGGCACGGTCTGTATGCGGAGGGCCGCCTAAAGCGCGGCGAGACCGTCCTCATCCACGCGGGCGCCGGGGGGGTGGGACTTGCAGCCATTCAAGTGGCTCAGCAGATTGGCGCTCGCATCTTTGCCACGGCGGGCAGCGAAGAGAAACGCGCCTGGCTGGGTTCGCTGGGTATCGAAGCCGTACTCGACTCGCGCAGTACACAGTTCAGCAAAGGGGTTCGCCGACTGACCGACGGGCGCGGCGTGGACGTGGTGCTGAACTCTCTCACTGGCGAAGCGGTCGATGCCGGCCTGGCAGCACTGGCTCCCGGGGGCCGCTTCGTGGAGCTGGGTGCGGCGGACCTGCGCAGTCCGGACGCAGTGCGAGCGATCCGGGACGACATCGAATATCGCCCCATGAATCTTGCGCCGGCACTGGCCGCGGCGGATGCCGGCATTCGGGCGACGATGACGAAGATTCTCGAAGCAATGGCGTCCGGCCAACTGCAACCGCTGCCCGCCACTGTCTTTCCATTGGACGAGGCGCAGCAGGCGTTCCGCTATATGGCCCAGGCGCGGCATACTGGCCGCGTGCTGCTGGCGCCGCGGCGCGCGGCGGCTGGAATCCGCAACGATGGCGCGTACCTGGTGACCGGTGGCACATCGGGAGCAGGGCTGGAACTGGCGGCATGGCTGCTGACGCAGCAGGCCGGAGAGGTGCTGCTGCTGGCGCGCCGCGCTCCCACCGGCGCAGTGAAGGCACGAATTGATGCATTGCAACAGAGCGGCTCCATGCGCATTCTGGTGGGCGATGTCAGCCGGCCTGAAGATGTAACGATGGCGCTGGCGGCTGCGCAGCTTCCAGTTCGCGGCGTATTTCACTGTGCCTCGGTGTACACCTCCGGTAGCGTGCTGACGCAGAGTCCCGCAGAGTTTGCCCAGACGCTTGCACCTAAGGTGGAGGGCGCGCGGCTGCTGGATGAGGCGACGCGTGGAATGGATCTCGACCACTTTGTTCTGTTCTCGTCCGTGGCGTCCATCTTCGGGTCGCCAGGGCAACCGGCCTACGCGGCCGCGAATGCGTACCTCGACGCGCTGGCGGCGGACCGCAGGCGGCGAGGGCTGGCGGCGCTCAGCATCAACTGGGGCGCATGGCAGCAGACGGGTGCTGCCGCGCGGATGGGCACGCTCGACGCTTTGCGGATGCAGGGCCTGCGCGGACTGTCGAATGAGCAATCCCTCGCCGCGCTGCAGCAGGCACTATCCGACGAGCGCGCTCAACTGATGATTGCGGATATTGATTGGGGTCGGCTTGCGAACGCACTGCCGGATGCGCAGCGTTCCTTGGCTGCGGAGATGGTTCGCAGCGCGCCAACAGAGGTTGCGACTAAAGGCCGGGAGGACGGCCACGCCGCGCCGGGCCGTTCGTGGCGTCCGCAGTTGCAGGCGGCTGCGCCCGATGCGGCGGGCGAACGGCTGCTCGCACTGCTGGAACAACAGATTGCGCAGACCCTGGGATTGCCCCCGGCGCAGGAGATGGATCCGTCGCGGCCGCTGCAGGAGCTGGGGCTGGATTCGCTGTTGTCCATCGAGCTGCGAAATATTCTCGAAGAACGCATGGAGCAGAAACTGCCCGCCACGTTGCTGTTCAACTGCCCGACGGCGAATGCGCTGCGGGACTTTCTGTTGCGGGAGTCGGGCTTGTCGCCCGCGGTGAAGCCAGTCGCGCCGCAGAAAGCTGCGCGCGCCAGTGGAGATGCGCTGCTGGCCAATCTGGCCACTCTCTCCGATGAAGACGTTGCACAAATGCTGGCGCAGGCCGCAAGGGAAGAGGCGCGATGAAGGACTTCCTGGAGCGCATTGCGAACCTGTCCCCGCAGCGGCTGGCGTTGCTGGCGGCGCAGTTGAATGAGCAGTTAGAGGCTCGCGAGCGCTGCGACCGCGTGCCCATTGCGATTGTCGGGATCGGCTGCCGCTTTCCGGGCGGCGTGCATTCGGCTGAGCAGTTCTGGCAGTTGCTGCGCAGCGGGACGGACGCAATCTCTGAGGTGCCGGCCACACGCTGGAACATCGATGCGCTGTACAGTCCGGACCCGGACGCGCCGGGAAAGATGGCAACGCGATGGGGCGGCTTTATCACTGGCGAAGATCTCTTCGATCCGCTGTTCTTTGGCATCTCGCCAGCCGAGGCGGCTAGTATCGACCCGCAGCAACGTCTGCTGCTGGAGGTTTCCTGGGAGGCGCTGGAAGATGCCGGCATCATTCCCGCATCGCTCAACGGAACACGCACCGGCGTCTTTGCGGGCATCTGCAACTCGGACTACGGCTATCTCGGCATGGAACTGCTCGGCCAAAAAGTAGCGCCCAACTTTGCCGCAGGCGTCGCTCACTCCGTGGCTGCCGGCCGCGTTGCGTACACGTTGGGGCTGCAAGGACCGGCGCTGGCGGTAGACACCTCCTGTTCCGCCGGACTGGTGGCGATTCACCTGGCGTGCCAGAGTCTGCGCAGCGGAGAGTGCGATGCGGCGCTGGCTGGCGGTGTGAATCTGATTCTGGCGCCGGAGGTGACGATGGCGCTGTCCCAGGGCCGCATGATGGCGCCCGATGGACGCTGCAAGGCCTTCGACGATCGCGCCAACGGATTTGTCCGGGGCGAGGGCTGCGGCATGATCGTGCTGAAGCGGCTGCCGGACGCGCTGCGCGACGGCCGTCGGGTGCTGGCTGTGATTCGCGGTTCTGCGATGAATCAGGATGGCCGCAGCAGCGGGCTCACTGCGCCCAATGGTAGCGCGCAGCAGGCCCTCATCCGGGATGCGCTGGCGAATGCTGGGATGGAGCCTGGAGAGATCGATCTGATTGAAGCGCACGGCACCGGCACGGCGCTTGGCGACCCCATTGAGATTGGCGCGCTGCAGGCCGTGTTTGCTGGCCGTGACGGCACGCAGGCGCCGCTGTATGTTGGGTCGGTCAAGACCAACATCGGTCATCTGGAATCCGCTGCGGGGGTCGCGGGGCTTATCAAGCTGGTTTTGTCCCTGCGGCACCATGAGATTCCCCCGAGCCTTCACTTTGCGACCCCGAATCACTTGATCGACTGGAGCGCCGGGCCGGTCACGGTCGCCAGCCGGCGTACCGCGTGGCCCGATCGTGGCGTGCCCCGCGCCGGCGGCGTCAGCTCCTTCGGCATTAGCGGCACCAATGCGCACGTTCTGGTTGAGGAGTATCCTGAGCCACCGCGTGCGGCCGTGACGGACGCGGGTCCGCGCACAGTGCGGCTATCGGCGCGAACTCCCAGGGCGCTCGCTGAAATGGCAGCACGGCTGATCGATCATCTGGTCGCATATCCTTCGCTGGCGCTAGACGATGTGTTGTTCACCCTGAACCACGGCCGGACGCAATTTGAGTGGCAGGCGTCGGGACTGGTGAGCTCTCACGAAGATTTGCGGCGCTTCCTCGAGCAGGTTCGCGCCGGAGAGTTGGCCCAACGACAGTCACGCGCTGCAACACGTGCGGCAGCGGGCCAGGAAAATATCGCGGAGCGCCCTTCGGGCCGGATTGTTTCGCTCCCGACTTATCCGTTCGAGCGGGAGCGCTACTGGCTGGCGATGCCGCCCCGCCGCAGCGCTGCGACGGCGGATCCGGTCGCACCTATACGTGCGAACACGGCGGAAACCATCGGCGAACTTCCGGATCGCTGGCTTTACGAAGTGCAGTGGGAGCCCAAGCCGTTGCCGCATGGTTCGGCAGCGAATACGCAGGCACTGCAGGCGGGCTTCTTTAAACGTGCGCAACTGCCGGATGGCGCCATTGCCAGCCATCCCGAGTTTGACGGACTGGTCGCGCAGGCATGCGCTGAGTACGCAGCGGCCGCACTGGCACCCCTGGCGCGCGAGTCCGAACCGGGAGCGGCCTTTTCCTTTGCGCAGATGGCCAGCCGGGTGCAGGCCGTACCACAGAAGTATCCGGTGCTGCGCAACATGCTTCGAATGCTTGAGGAAGACGGTTGGATTGGCCGGGATGGCGACCGGTCGGTTTTCAACGCGACGGCGAAATGGAGCGAAGCGGCCCGAAGCGCCGAACAGCGGCTGCGAGACGCTGGCTCGCTCTGTCCGGAGCGTGGAGCTGAGCTGCGCCTGCTGGCGCGATCTGGCCGAAGTCTGGCCGAAATCGTGGCGGGCTGCGTCGATCCGGTGCATGTGCTGTTTCCTGACAACGCGATGGACGAGGCCGAAGCGATCTACGCGCAATCGCCGGAAGCGAAGTTCTATAACGCGCGCATCGCCGCGTTGGTGCAGACTGCGCAGCAGGAGCGGCCCGATCGTCCTCTACGAATATTGGAGATCGGTGCGGGAACTGGCGCTACGGCGGCCGAAGTACTCGCCGCGTTGCCTGGCGGCAGCTACCGGTACACATTTACCGACATCTCTCCGGCATTTCTGCCGCGGGCGCAGCAACGTCTGCGACGCTACCCAGGCGTGGAGTACAGAACTCTGAATATTGAGTTCGATCCCGTACGACAGGGTCTGGCGGAAAACGGATATGACGTGGTGATCGCAGCCAATGTGCTGCATGCCACGGCAGACCTGCGCGCGACGCTTGCTGGCGTGCAACGGCTTCTCGCTCCCGGCGGCGTCCTGCTTTTGCTGGAGGCGGTGAACACCACGCGCGCGGTCAACATCACATTCGGGCTGATGGACGGCTGGTGGAAATTTACAGACACGGCGCTCAGGGCCGACGGCCCGCTGTTGCCCCCGGAGCGATGGCTGGAAGTGCTGCGTGCTGGCGGGTGGGATGAGGTTGCCATGGTTTGCGGCGCTCCCAGCGCGGCACAGACTTTGTTTGTTGCGCAGTCGCAGGCCGTCAATCCATGCAGCAAAGAACATCCGCGTACGGTCATGCTGGATGGCGGCGACCCGGAGTTGCGTGCAGCGCTCGCGCAGGAATTGTCAATGCGGGGGATGCACCTGCGCACATGGCGGGACAGTGAGGATGCATCCACACAGCCGCCCGCGGCTGGTCGCGCGGAGGCTTATGTCCTGGTCGCTCCCGCGACAGATCTTGCGCAGTCCGACGAACTGGCGCAGTGGGCGCTGACCAGGATTCAGGAGTATCTGCGGCGCCGTTCCAGCAGAGCCAGGCTATGGATTGTGACCCGCGGCGCACAGGCGACCGGCACGCTGTTTCCCGACGGCAGCGGTGTGGCGCAGTCCATGCTGTGGGGTCTCGGTCGCGTGCTCGCCCTTGAATCGCCTGAGGCGTACGGCGGCCTGATCGATCTCGAGCCGACATGCTCCCCCGCTGACGCTGCGCGTTGCGTGGCTGCCGAGCTAGCGCAGCTGGACAGCGAGGATCAGGTTGCCTGGCGAGGCAGCCAGCGACTCGTAGCGCGGCTGGCGCGTTTCGAGAAATCGCCGGATTCGCTAGGCAAGCAGAGCGTGAAGTTTGCCGCCGACGCGGCCTATCTCATCACTGGCGGTCTGGGCGGCCTTGGCCTGCGGCTGGCGCAATGGATGGCTCAGCAGGGCGCGCGGCACATTGTTTTGCTGGGACGAACGGGACTCGCTGCGAACGGACGGGATGAGCGTGCGGAACCGATCGAAGCGCTCCGCGCGCAGGGTGTGCGCGTCACCATCATCGCTGCGGATCTGGCGTCGCCGGAGGCGATGCCGAGTGTCTTCGCGCGCTTTGGAGCCGATCTTCCCCGGCTACGGGGCATCTTCCACGCGGCAACCGTTGTCCATGGCGCGCCACTGGCGCAGATCACCGCGAGCGATCTGCTGGCGATGCTGCGGCCGAAAGTGCGCGGCACCATTGTGCTCGATGCGCTGACGAGAAATCTCGAGCTCGATTTCTTCGTCGCCTTCTCGTCAGCGGCAGCCGTCCTGGGAGCAAAAAATATGGCGCATTATGCGGCGGCGAATCAATTTCTGGACAGCTTCGCTCACATGCGCCGCGCTGCCGGCCTGCCGATGCTGTCGATAGACTGGGGCGCGTGGGACACGATGCGGCTGGCAGCCGATCAGGAGCGGGCACAGTTCACCGCCGGTGGACTGCCGCCGATGCCGTCTGAGGACGCTCTGCGGATTCTATCGACGTGGCTCGGCTCGGAGCGGGCGCAACTGCTCGTCGCCAATATCCATTGGCCGACGATGAAGCCGCTGCTCGAAGTGAATCGCGTGCGGCCTCTGGTTGCCCGGTTCGGCAGCTCGGCCATTCAGGACGGTGAACTCGCCTACGCTTTGTTAAATGTTGCGGCGGATCTACCGCCATCCTCCGGCGAGAATCGTGAGCAGGCAATCCTCAACGTGGTCTCAGAGGAGGCGGCGGGTATTTTAGGTATGCGACACGGTGCGTTGCCACCCGCGGATGTGCCGCTGATAGAGCTGGGAATGGATTCGCTGATGGCTGTCGATTTGAAGAACCGGCTGCAGAAGCGATTCGCCATCATGCTACCGCCGAACCTGATGTTTGAATTTCCCACGCCTGCCGAAATTGCGGGAGCGCTGGTTACGATGCTGTGGGCGGGGACAAAGGCTGAGCCCGCGCGAACCCATTCGCCAGTGCGGGATGAGATTCACATATGAGAACGATCCTCGAACTGATGAGTGAGCTGCGAAGCCGGAACTTCGCAGTGACCACGGATGGGCAGACGCTCAAAGTGAATGCTCCTTCGGGAGCGTTGACGCCGGAGTTGCGGGCGGAGCTCTCTGCGCGCAAGCCGGAGATTTTGGAATTTCTGCGTTCGTATCAAGCATCTACCCGTAACGCGCCGATGCCTGCGGTTGATCGGAGCAGGCGGCTGCCACTGTCTCCAGCCCAGCAGCGGCTGTGGTTTCTGAACCAGCTGGCGCCAGAAAGTCCGGTCTACAACATTTGTGTTGCGCTTGAAATTGACGGAGTGCTGGACCGCGAGGCGATGGATCAGGCTCTGTGGGAACTGCTGGCCCGGCATGAAGCGTTGCGAACCTCCTTCCGTCAGGAAGACGGAGTTCCATATGCAGTTGTGGGCGACGCGGCCGGGTGGGAGCTGGAGCGGATTCCACTCGACCGCAGCGGGGACCTGCAGCAGCAAATTACGACGTGGGTGGCGTACGCCAACAACCGCATCTTCGATCTGTCGCGTGGACCGCTGCTGCGGGCCTACCTGCTTGAAACGGGTCCGAACAGCGTAATTTCCGTCTTTGTCGTGCATCACATTGTTTTCGACGGTTGGTCCCTGGGCATTCTGGTGCGCGAGTTTGCCGAGATTTATCGCGCTTACGTTGAAAAGCGGAGTCCCGTGCTTGCGCCCCTCGATGTGCAGTATGTGGACTATGCGGCTTGGCAGGCAGAACGGATCGCTTCCGGAGAAATTGAGCGCCAGCTGCCGTTCTGGAAAAAATATCTTGCCGGCGCTCCGCCGCTGACCGGGTTTCCGGCCGACAGAAAATTACCAGAGAATGAAACCTTTGCCGCCGGCCGTTTCAAGCTGGTTCTGCCGTCGGATCTCGTCGTGCGTCTGGAGGCGCTGTCTCAAGCGCAGGGCGTCACTCTTTTCATGACGCTGCTGGCTGCGTTCTCAATCCTTCTGGGACGCTACGCCAATCAGCAGGATGTTGTGGTTGGTACGCCGTCGGCCGGCCGCAGCCGCTCAGAGCTCGATCCGCTGATCGGCCTGTTCGTCAACAATCTGGTGTTGCGCACCGATCTAACGGGCAATCCCCGATTCACTGAGCTGCTGCAGCGCGTAAAGGAATCCACGCTGCGCGTGTATGAAAATCAGGACGTGCCGTTTGACGTCCTCGTGCAGACGCTGCGGCCGGAACGGACACTCGGCCATTCTCCGCTGTTTCAGGTGATGTTTGCGCTGCAGAGTTTTCCGTTAGAGGAGGTCAAGCTTCCCGGACTGGTCGCGCGTCCGCTGCAGCTCCACCTGGGGGCTGCTCGCTTTGATGTCAGCGTGGAGGTGTATCCGAAAGACGGGGAACTGCATGCGCTGCTCGACTTCAAGACCGATTTATATGACCGTTCAACCATCCTTCAGATCGGCGAGCACTTTCGCGCGACGCTGCAGGCGGTTGTCGACGCGCCCACGCAGCCGATCGACTCCATTGATCTGCTCACGTCCGACGAGCGGCAGAAGCTGCTGATCGACTGGAACCAGACGCAGGCGCCCGTACCGCCGGGGCGCTTTGACCTGGCCATTACCGCGCAGGCGCGGCGAATGCCGGATAAAGTTGCGGTGGTCGCCGGCGAGCGTTCGCTGACTTACGCGGAACTGGATGCGCTCTCGAACCGCGTGGCAGCGGCAATCGCTGCGCGTGGTGCGGGTCCGGGCGCGCTGGTTGCTATCTGCCTGCCTCGCTCAGTGGAGCTGGTGGCGGCGCTGCTGGCGGTGGCGAAGTCGGGCGCGGCCTACGTGCCGCTCGACCCGGCCTATCCTCCCAAGCGCATCGCCGCAATTTTTGAGGATGCTCAGCCCGTCGCCGTGCTCACTTCGCATTCGCTGCGGGCGATTCTGCAGTCGGCCGTTGTCGGGGATGCAACCGCAATCTTCGTGGAGGATCTTCCGCCGAATGCTGCCTGTGCTTCGCTGCCGGAGGCAACCGCGGATGACTTGGCCTATGTCATCTTCACGTCCGGCTCAACCGGGCGGCCCAAGGGCGTTGCACTGACGCATCGCTCCCTGATGAATTTTCTCGCCAGCATGCAGTGGTCGCCCGGTATGGCTTCCGGTGATGTCCTGCTGGCCGTAACCACCCCCTCCTTCGACATTGCGGCGCTGGAGCTGTTGCTGCCGCTCTACTGCGGCGCAACCGTCTGCGTGGCGCAGGAGCCAGGCAATCCGGCCGCGTTGCTGCAGGATTTAGCACGCTATCGTCCGAGCGTCATGCAAGCCACCCCGGCGACATGGAAGCTGCTGATCGCTGCTGGATGGAAGGGCGATGGCCGCATCCGCGTCCTCTGCGGTGGTGAGGCGCTCGATACAGATCTGGCACGGTCGCTGCTGGTTCGTTCCGGTGAACTGTGGAACATGTACGGGCCCACGGAGACGACCATTTGGTCGGCGGCGCTGTGCATCACTGCGGTCGCGAATCGTGCCATTCCCGTGGGCCGGCCCATTGCGAATACCTCGTTTTATGTGCTCGATGCCGCGCGCAATCCAGTGCCTGTCGGAGTCGCCGGTGAGCTGTGGATTGGTGGCGAAGGCGTGGCGCGTGGATATCTCAATCGGCCCGACCTGACGGCGGAGCGTTTTATCGAATCGCCATTTCCGCCGCCCGCGCCGGGCTGGACAGCGCAGCACCTCTATCGCACCGGCGACCTGGTGCGTTTCCGCTCGGATGGAACACTCGATTTTCTGGGCCGCATTGATCACCAGGTAAAGTTTCGCGGCTATCGAATTGAGCTGGGCGAGATTGAAGCGGCCCTGCGCGCAGCGCCCGGTGTTGCGGATGCCGTGGTGCTGCTGCGGGACGATGACGGCGAAAAGCGGCTGTGCGCGTACGTACTCGCCCCCGGGGACGCGGCTCCCAGCGTGGAAGCCATGCGCGATTTTGTGCGAACTGCGGTACCGGAGTATATGGTGCCGTCAGCGTTTCTCACCTTGCCAGAGTTTCCTCGTTTGCCGAATGGAAAGCTCGATCGCGCCGCATTACCGCGTCCCGAGCAAACGGCCGGCGCGGACGCGGCACCGGAAGCCGCTCCCGAAACGAACCTGCAAAAGACGATCGCAGATGTTCTGGGCAAGGCAATCGGCGTGCAGCGCGTCAATCTCGATCAGAATTTTTTTGATCTCGGCGCCCATTCGCTGCAGATTGTTCGTATCCACGCGGAGTTGAGCCGCGTGCTGGAGCGCAAGATTCCGCTCATCAGTTTTTTTCAGTACCCCACGCTTCGCGCGCTGTCCCGCTTCATCCAGGAGAGCACTGCGGAGCAGCCGTGGCCGGTGGCCGGGCATAGCGGTACAGCATAGGAAGGCGCAATGACAGAGCCAGTGGAGCAACGACGGCAGGGAATCGCGATCATCGGAATGGCCGGACGGTTTCCCGGAGCGGCTTCCGTCGCGGAGTTCTGGGAAAACCTGAAAGCCGGAGTCGAGGCAATCCGCTTTGCCACGCCGCAGGAGTTGGAAGAAGCGGGCATCGACCCCCGGCTCCGCGAGAATCCAGACTTCATTCCGGCGAGCAGCACGCTCAAAGATCCGGAGAGCTTCGACGCAGCCTTCTTTGGATACAGCGCGCGCGAGGCCGAGGTGATGGACCCGCAGCAGCGCGTCTTTCTCGAATGTGCGTGGGAGGCTTTGGAAGATGCCGGCTGCGATCCCTCCCGCTATCGCGGCGCGATTGGGGTCTTTGCCGGAGCCGGCATGAACACCTATGCACTGAACCTGATGACGAATCCCTCGGCACTGCAGGCCGTGGGCGCATATCAGGCGATGATCTCGAACGATAAGGATTTTCTCGCCAGCCGCGTTGCTTACAAAATGAACCTGCGCGGACCGGCAGTGGGCATTCAAACCGCCTGCTCCACATCTCTGGTGGCCACGCAGATGGCGGTCGAAAGCCTGCTCCGCCGGGAATGCAGTATGGCTCTCGCCGGCGGCGTCTCCATCCCACTGCCGCAGCCAGTCGGTTACACCTACCTGCCCGGCATGATCTTTTCCCGCGACGGGCACTGCCGCACCTTTGACGCCCAGGCCTCAGGCACCGTGCCGGGCGCTGGCGTGGGAATCGTCGTGCTCAAACGCCTGGAGGAGGCGCGGGTTGACGGGGATGCCATCTATGCGGTCATCCGCGGCGCAGCCATTAATAATGACGGTGCCGCGAAGGCCGGCTACTCTGCCCCCAGCGTCGAAGGCCAGGCCACTGTCATCCGCCGCTCGATGGAGATGGCCAACTTTTCTCCAGACTCAATCGGTTTTGTGGAGGCGCACGGAACCGGCACCTCCGTCGGCGATCCCATTGAAGTGACCGCTCTGGCCGCTGCGTTTCGCATGGATGCGCCGAAGCCGGGCAACTGCGTCCTCGGCGCACTGAAGAGCAACCTGGGGCATCTGGATGCGGCGGCCGGTGTTGCCGGTCTGATGAAAGCTGCCCTGACCGTCCGTGATCGGGTGCTGGCGCCCACACTGCACTTTGAAACTCCCAATCCGCTGATTGATTTCGCCGCCACCCCATTTCGCGTCAGTGCCAAGCCGGAGCGGTATGCGGGCGCCGGACCATTTCGCGCAGGTGTCAGCTCCTTCGGCATTGGCGGCACAAACGCGCACGTTTCGCTGGAGGAACCGCCGGCCCGGCGCTCGGACGAATCGGAGACATCGCAGCTCCTGGTACTGTCTGCAAAGACGCTGGCCGCGCTCGACCGCATGAGCCAGCGGCTGTCGGAGTTTGCCGCAACGCATCCGTCGGCGAACCTCGCAGACATGGCGTTCACCCTGCAGCGCGGGCGGCAGGCGATGACGCATCGCCGCACGCTGGTGGCGCATTCGATGGAGCAAGTCGCCGATGGGTTCGGCCGCGCCGGCGGCCCTCTCTTATGCAGCGGCGAAGCTCCCGACCATCCGCGACCCATCGCGTTTCTATTCCCCGGACAAGGCTCGCAGTACCCCAACATGGGCGCGGGACTCTATCGCACATCTGCGGTGTACCGCGAAACCTTCGATCGCTGCGCAGCTCTCCTTCGCCCGCACCTTGGGGCTGATCTGCTGGACCTTCTCTACACCGGCCGCATGCCAGCGGCGGACGCCGAGCGACTGCTGGCGCGCACGGAATATACGCAGCCGGCGCTGTTCGCCGTTGAGTATTCGATGGCGATGGTCTGGATGGACCTGGGCGTCGAGCCCGATGCCATGTTGGGGCACAGTGTTGGCGAGTATGTAGCTGCATGCCTGGCCGGTGTCTTTTCACTGGAGGACGGTCTGGCGTTGATCGCCGCGCGCGGCCGGATGATCCAGGCAATGCCGGCGGGGACGATGCTTGCGGTCTCATTGCCAGAGATGGATTTAGAGCCCTTGCTGGATGAGCGCGTTTCGATTGCAGCCGAAAATGCACCCGGTCAGAGCGTTGCCTCCGGCGAGGAGTCGGCCATTGCAGAACTGGAAGAGCGCCTGCGCAGCCGCAAGATTGAATGCCGCCGCCTGCGCACTTCGCACGCGTTTCACTCTCCCATGATGGAGCCGGTGGCCGCAGAGTTTGCGCGGCGCGTGGCGGAGGTTCCGCTGCACGCCCCACAGCGCCGCTATCTTTCGAACGTCACCGGAACATGGATCACGGCCGCGCAAGCCACGGATCCGCGCTACTGGGCGTCGCACCTGCGGAATGCCGTGCGCTTCGCCGACTGCGGCCGTCGCCTGCTGGAAGATGATTCGATGGTGATGCTGGAGTGTGGGCCGGGTGAGACGCTGCTTGGGCTGCTGCGGATGCAACTGCCGCCACGTTCTGCGCGCCTGCTGCTGGCCTCCATGCGACACCCAGCGGCCACTCGGAATGATCGGGAGGTGTGGCTCGATGCCGTCGGGCGCCTCTGGGTCGCTGGAGCCGCCATTAATTGGGAAGGCATGCATCGCGGTGAAAAGCGCCTGCGCATTTCGCTACCGACTTATCCCTTCGAGCGCCAGCGGTACTGGATTGAATCGCGTCCCATCGAAGCCACGACGGCGAAAGATGCCGAGCCGCCGCAAAAAGAAAAGGACATCGCGGACTGGTTTTATCTGCCATCCTGGCGCCGCACCGCTTCGGCGATGCTGCCTGTTGGAAATGCGGGACGAAACGACACCTGGGTCGTTTTCGACGAGCCGCAGGCATCGGGCCACAGCCTCTTCGGGAAACTCGATCTGCCCGGCACCGTTATCACCGTGGAGTCTGCGAGCCAATTCGAGCGCCGCTCGCAACTCCGCTACGCCATGGACACGACCGTAGCGGCACACTATGCGCAGCTGCTGGAACAGCTCCGGGCTGACGGACTGTGGCCAGATCATATTCTTTGGCCATCGAGTGCAGGCGCGGCCTTGGAGCCGGGCCCCACGATTGAGCGGCGAATCGTTGCAACCATGCATCTGGTGCAGGCGATTGAGAACTACAGTTCCAGCGAGCCAGTCGCGCTCAACGTGTTGACGAGCGCCGCGTATAGCGTCTCCGGAGAGCCAGTGCAGGACGTGGCCGGAGCTGGAATGCATCAATACGCTGCGATCGCAGCATTGGAAAATTTCAACATCAAATGGCGCGGCATCGATCTCGATCCCACAGCCGATCCAGCTTTTGCCGCCAGCCAGTTGCGGCGCGAGCTGCTTGCACCGCCGGCCGCCGAGATCCTTGCGTATCGAGGCACTGCACGCTGGGTACAGGAATTTTCGCCGGTGAAGTTGCCGCCCAGCGCGGTTGGTTTGGACGGCGCGGTCGCGATTCGATCGGGTGGAGCCTATCTCATCACGGGCGGCACCGGCGGCATTGGCCTCACGCTCGCGCGTCATCTCGCAGAGCGCTATCAGGTCAACCTCGTACTCACAGCGCGGACCGCGATCCCGCCCCGAGGCGATTGGACGGTGCTGCTCGACTCGGCCGAAACATCTGCGGCGCTGCGCTACAAACTGGAGAGTCTGCTGGCGCTCGAAGCCGCTGGGAGCCGCGTGCTGGTGTTGCAGGCGGATATCACGGACGCCACAGCGATGCAGCAGGCTGTCGAGCAGGCGACGGCTGCTTTTGGCCCGCTGCGCGGCATCATCCACGCTTCGGGCATTGAGGGCTCCGGCTTGATCCTGAGCCGGACGGCCGAACAGGTTGCCGGCGTGCTCGCTGCGAAAACTTACGGACTGGCATGGATTCGCAAAGTCCTGCAGAACGCATCGCGCCGCCGCGACCTGGACTTTGTGCTGCTCTGTTCGTCGATCAGCGCCGTGCAGCCATACTTCGGGCTCTCTGACTACGGGGCTGCCAACGCGTCGCTCGATACTTTTGCCAATATGATGGACGACCCGGCGGGCGCACGCGTGATCTCTGTCAATTGGGACACGTGGGCAGAGATTGGCATGGCGGTCGACAGCATGCGCGCCAAAAATGTCCTCGTCACCATGAGCGACAACCTGCGGCAAGGAATCCGCTCAGAGGAAGCCATCGAAGTCTTTGACCGCGTCCTCAGCCGGCCGGTGCCGCAGGTGTTGGTCGCTACTCGTTCGGTGCAGGAGATGGCCCGGCTACGCACAATGACCGCTGCTCAGCTGCACGGCGCCGCAGCGGAGGAAAACATAGCCTGGCACCCGGCCGCCGGAGCCAGCGAACCTCTCCCGGCTGCTGCTGAGGAAGACGTAGAGGGCTTTTTGTTTGCGCTGTGGCGGGAACTGCTCGGTGTTGAAACCATCAAGGCCGACGACGATTTCTTTGTTCTTGGCGGCCATTCACTGCTGGGTACGCAGCTGCTTTCGCGTCTTCGCGAACGCTATCGCGTCAATTTGACGCTTCGCACAATCTTTGACGCGCCCACTCCTGCCAAGCTGGCGCAGCACATTCAGGCGCTGCGCTGGGCCGGCAGGGCTTCGGAGGCGGTCGAGTCCACGGAGCGGGAAGAGATTGAGATATAGTCCCGCTTGGGATTGAAAGAGCGCATGCAAGGTATCGACCCCGAACAATTTCTGGAAGAGCTTCGCCGCCGCGCCATCCAGGTCACCATGCGCGATGGCAAATTGAAGGTCACGGCTCCGGCGGGTGTTCTTGACGCGGCGACGCGCAGCCTGCTGGCGGAACACAAGCAGTCGCTGCTGGCGCATTTGTCGGCTGCCGGTGTACCCGCGCCCATCCGCGCCGTCGCGTTGTCACGCGCGCCGCAGACTCCCGCGCAGCAGGGTATGTGGCTGATCGATCACCTGAATCCTGGCAATATCTCCTACAGCATCCCGCAGGCGTGGGAGGCGCAGGCGACGCTCGATCCCGCGATCCTGCAACGAGCCATCGACCGCCTGCTTGATCGCCATGCGGCGCTGCGCAGCCGATTTTTTGAAGAGGAAAACGAGTTCTTTCAGGACGTCGATGAGCATGCGCGCGCGCTGCTTGCAGTGACCGATCTCTCGTCCATGGGTGACGACGCCGAGGAAGAACTGCAGCGCCGGCTGACGCAGGAGGCGCGCCGTCCGTTTACGCTCGATCAGGCGCCTCCTATTCGGTTCCATCTGTTCCGGCTCCCGCAGGGGCGGGATATCGTTTTCTACAACATTCATCACATCGTGGCCGATGCCCGCTCGCTGCAGATTCTCCGCGCAGAGCTGACGACGCTTTACAAGCAGGCGTGCGGACTCGAGGAACCGGAACTGCTTCCGCTGCCATTCCAGTTCATGGAGTTTGCCGCATGGGCCGCTGAAAACTGGACGGCGCAAGCGCTGCCAGCGCAGGCCGCTTACTGGGGAGCGCAGCTTGCAGGCGCACCACCAGCCCTGAATCTGCGTGGCTCCCGCGAATATCCCGAGCGGCGTTCGGCGCAGGGGTCGTATGTCTTGCTCTCCTTGGATCGCGAGTGTGCGCGGCAGCTGACAACCATCGCTCGGGAAGAGGGAGCGACGCTGTTTATGGTGTCCCTGGCGGCCTTTGCGGTTTTGCTGGCAAAGCTGAGCGGGAGCGACGATGTTTCCATTGGAACGCCGTTCACGCAGCGAACGCGCCCGGGCACCGAGGGCCTGATTGGCCTGTTCATCAACATGCTGGTGCTTCGCTTGCGAATCGACGGCAGCGTGAATTTTCGCGAGATGGTGCGCCGCACCCGGCAGACAGCGCTGGACGCCTATGAAAACAGCGAGCTGCCATTTCAGGAAGTGGTCCGGCTGCTCTCGCCGGACCCGCGCTCTCGCCGAACGCCACTGTTCCAGGTGATGTTTCAATTTGACGCAGCCGCCGGCGCGGCGCCCGAAATACTGCTGCAGCTTGGCACGAATCCCGGTACCGCGCGCTACGATCTGACACTGCAACTAAACGAGCATGAGAATGGTATCTCAGGCCATCTGGAATATGCGACCGACGTATTTGACAGGTCGACGGCGCAGTCAATCGCGGATCAGTATGTCGCGATAACACGCGCAATGGCGTGTGCTCCCGATGCGCAGCTCTCGACGATAGCAGTGACATACGAACCTGCTGAAGTGAAATCCAGCGGCAGGCCCGATCCCACGTCCGGGCAGACATCTCCAGCAAGCGACGCTTCGCGTTCCTCAGGAATCTTTGGAAGACTGCGCCGTTTGACAGCCCGCAAACCAGCCGAAGACGCTTCACCCGAGAATCCTTGATTCCATTCCGCGGGCGTCTCGCGTAATGTGACATAGACGTTCTTCACGGTATTTCCAATGACCCGGAGGTCCGGCAGTCCGTGCATTCCCTAGTCTCTCCATTTTTCGGTGAGTTGCTTGGCACGCTCGTCCTCATCCTGTTCGGCAACGGCGTCGTCGCCGCTGTAAACCTGAAGCAGTCAAAGGGAAGTGGCGGCGGCTGGATCGCCATCACCACGGGATGGGCGATCGGCGTCTTCGCCGGCGTCATCACTGCGCGCGCGTGGGGAAGTCCTGACGCCAACCTGAATCCAGCCATCACGATTTCGCTGGCCATCTTCACGGGAAAATACAGCCAGGTGCCATCGTTTCTGCTGGCCCAGACGCTGGGAGCGATTGGTGGCGCAACGCTTGTCTGGCTCGCGTATCTTCCACACTGGAGAGTGACGGACGACGCGAGTGTTAAGCGGCAATGCTTCTGCACGTCACCGGCGATCCGCAGCTACGCCGCAAACTTTCTGACCGAATGCATCGCGACAGCTTCGCTCGTGATTCTGGCAGCTGCGATGATCTCGCACCGCAACATTCCCCACGGGCTGCAGGACGGTATGGGGCAGCTTCTGGCGGGTTACATCGTGTGGGGCATCGGATTGTCGCTGGGCGGTCCGACCGGGTATGCCATCAATCCCGCGCGCGATTTAGGGCCGCGCATCGCGCACGCAATCTTACCCGTGGCCGGCAAGGGCACCTCTGACTGGGCCTACGCCTGGGTGCCCGTGCTAGGGCCGCTTGTTGGCGCCGTGGCTGCGGCCTGGTTTGTCCGTGCGTTCGGCGTCCTGTAGCGGCGGCCGTTAGATGTGCATGCGCGAGCCATGCATGAACTTCTGCAGGTTTGTGTAGCTAATCTGCAGACTTTCAAGCGGCGGCCGTTCGGTAATGTCCTGCTCGACGAACATGTAACGCACGCCCTCTTTGCGGCCGGCCCGCAGAATGTGCCGCCAGTCGAGAGTTCCATTGCCCACTTCCGTAAAGTGCTGGGCCTGTTTGCCGAGCGTTACCGACGGCGCCGCGCCCGCTTTACGATCTTTCAAGTGCAGCGTGCTGATGCGGCCAGAATATTCATGCAGCATCTTCACGGGATCTCTGCCGGCCTGCGCGACCCAGTAACAATCCATCTGCCACTGCACCAGTTTTGGATCCGTATTTTTCAGCAGCGTGGCAATGCCGGTCGCGCCGTCATACGTCTGAAATTCGGAGTTGTGGTTGTGAAAGGCAAACTGCATGCCCATGGACTGCGCCTTCTCGCCCCACTTGTTGTATTGGTCGGCGGCGCGCTTGAAACCGTCCAGGGAATTACCCAGCGACTCCGGCACGGAGGAGCAGACCATGTAATGAACGCCCAGCTCTTTGGCATAGTCGAACTTATCGTTAAAGTCACCATAGCCAAAGTGACCGCTGGGTAGCTTGAGGCCCGCATCGGCTACTTCCTTACGCAGTTGAGCGGCTGGAACCTTGTATTGACCGGCGAATGTTTCGACCGTGGTGTAGCCGATCTTGCGGATTGCGGCGAGCACACCGGGCAGATCGCTCTGCGCCTGTTGGCGCACGGTGTACAACTGCACGCCCAGCGGCGGCCAGGGCTCTTCCGCGAAGATTTCCGGTGCGAAGGCGGCCATCGCGCTGCACGCGATAGCGTTGGTCAGAAACTGCCGGCGAGTTTGCAAGAGTCCCTCCAGATGGATCAGCGAACGCAGAGTT
>JAKAUB010000205.1 GCA_021827845.1 Acidobacteriota bacterium
TTCTTTTCGCCATCGTTTTGATCTATGGCGCCTATATTGCGCGGGCCTTCCGCTGGAGCGTCTTTCTGCGGACCACCAAGCCAGCGACGCCGACGGAGATGATGCCGGCGCAGTTTATCGGCTTTACGGCCGTTGCACTGCTGGGCCGGCTGGGGGAGTTTGTCCGCCCATATCTGGTGGCCCGGCGGCAGCAGTTGACGTTCACCTCGCAGCTCGGGGTCTATGCGGTCGAGCGCGTCTTCGATCTGTTTGCGGCTGCGGCCATTATCGCCATTACGCTCTCAATGAGCGCCTCGGTACGCTACCTGCCGCACCATGACGACTTTCGCCGCGCGGGTTATCTGGGGTTGCTGGCGGCGCTAGTGCTGGCCGCGATTGCAGTGTCGCTGCGGGTTTCCGGTCCACGGGCCGCCGATGCCGTACGGCGGTTGGTCGGAAGGCTATCGCACAAGGCGGGGAACTCCGCAGCGGAGAAGATTCTGGCCTTTAGCCACGGTCTCGGCGCCATCGGCGGCTTCGCCGATCTGCTGCAAGTGCTGGTGTACTCGTTCCTTACCTGGGGGCTGATTGCGATGGCGTATGTCGCGGTGGTGCATTCGTTCCGGCTGCCCCAGCTTGCCAGCATCCCGGCGGCGCAGACGATTCTGTTGATGGCCGGCAGCCTGTTCGGTTCCTTTGTGCAGTTGCCTGCGATTGGCGGCGGCTCGCAGGTGGCCATTATTTACGTGCTGACCGGCATTCTCGGAGTGGGACCGGAGGCCGCGACGGCCTGCGCACTCACGCTCTACATCGCCACATTTTTGAGCGTGATTCCCGCTGGGTTGATATTTGCGCGCGCGGAGCATGTGTCGCTTGGCAAGATTGCCAAAGCGTCGGAGGCCGAAGAGGAGCAACTGGTGGAAGAAGGCGCGCTGTAGCGGCGCGCCTTCCGGAACCCGCCGCGCCGCGCTATAACTTCAGCCGCGTAATGGCTGGAATCTTCGACAGGTCATTGACTAATGCGAGGACCGTCATCAGGATCAGAAAAACAAAGGCCATCTGATAGACGCGCTCCTTGAACTTCTCGTTCAGGTCGCGCCGCATCACCGATTCGATCAGCAGGAACAGGATCACTCCTCCGTCCAGGATGGGAATCGGCAGCAGGTTCAGGATGCCAAGATTCAGGCTGATGGTGGCGGTTTCGCTCATTAGCGGCGCCCAGCCGGGCAGCGCGACGATGTGGCCTGTCTCCCGCGCAATGCCCACTGGCCCGCTTAGAGTGCGCACTGACATGCGATTGGTGACGATGCGGTGGAGCACTTCAAGGATCAGCGTGGAGCCCTTGATGTTGTCATGCACGGAATGCACGAAGGCGCTGGGCAGCGAGAGGCGCTCGATGTGCGAGGGCGGGGCGTCGGTGCCAAATCCGATCTTGTATGCAGAGCCATCGGGGCCTGCCATCTTTACCGGCGTGATCTGCAGCGTCATCGGCTGACCGTTGCGCAGGATGCTCACGGAAACAGGGCGGCCGCCATCCTGCTGCAGAAAGAGAATCATCGAAGCCAGCGCATGCATGGGATGGCCGTCGATGGCGACAATCTCATCGCCCGCGCGCAGGCCGGCCTTTGCGCCCGGCATACCGGGCTCTACTACGGCAACTTTTAGCGGGCTGTGCTGCTCGACGGCAGTGAAACCCACATCCTGGAGCGTGAAATTATCCGGATCGGCGGGCGCTTGCAGAGGCAGCGCGATGTCCGTCCGGACGCCATTCCGCTCGACAACCATCGGCGCGACATGGTTCAGATTCAGTACCGCGTGGATATACGTTTGCTGCCACGTTGGATTTTCGACTCCGTCGAACTTTACGATGCGATCGCCCGCTTTCAGTCCGGCGGTAGCTGCTGGAGAGCCGGGGAGCACGTAATCGATGACGGCTGGCTGGTTGAGGAAGTCAGGAACCACGTTGTGACCCATGTAGACAAGGGTCATCAGCAACAAGGCCAGGAGAAAATTCGCCGCCGGTCCCGCGCAGGCGATCAAAATACGCTGCCAGCGGGGCTTTGCATTCAAATCTCCGCTGCGGGCTTCCGCGTCCTTTGCCGGTTTACCGTTCAGAGGGACGGTGCCATCGCCGCCGAATTCACCGGCCATTTTTACGTAGCCGCCCAGCGGCAGTACGCTCAGGCGATAGTCCGTGTCACCCCGGCGAAACCCGAACAAGCGCTTCCCGAAGCCGATCGAGAAGACCTCGACGCGGACGCCGCAGGCTTTGGCGACGGCAAAGTGGCCGAACTCGTGGACCAGAACGAGAAATCCCAGCACGATCAGCATGGAGACGAGGCTTACCAGAAAAAATGTCATGAAAGATTAGGGGGTCCGTTCCTGATCGACACGATGCGACTGACCGACGGTAAGTAGTTCGCGGGCCAAAGCCCGGGCTCGAGCATCGGCCGCAAGCACCTCGGAGATGGCCGTCGGGTGGTCTTCCACGGTCCGCTCGAGAACTGCCTCAATTGTACGCGGGATGCCCGGAAAAGAGATTTGACCCGACAGAAAGGCATCCACGGCGACCTCATCGGCAGCATTCAGCGCGATGCAGTGGGCGCCTCCGCGTTCTGCTGCTTCATACGCCAGCCGCAGGCAAGGAAAGCGCTCAAAATCGGGCGGGAAGAACTGCAGGTCCTTGAGCGTCTCCAGATCGAAGGTAAGGTCAGACTCGATCCGCTCCGGGTAGGTCAGCGCGTAGAGGATCGGCAACCGCATATCGGTGACGGAAAGCTGTGCCAGGATGCTGCCGTCCCGAAATTCCACCAGCGAGTGGACCGTGGACTGCGGATGCACCGTGACGCGCACCTGCTGCGGCGGCAGGTTGAACAGCCGGCAGGCTTCAATGATTTCGAGACCCTTGTTCAGCATGGTCGCGGAGTCAATCGTGATCCGCTGGCCCATGACCCAGGTGGGATGTTTGAGCGCCTGCGCCACCGTAATCTGTTCAAACTGATCGAGCGGCAGCGTGCGAAACGGGCCGCCGGACGCCGTCAGCCAAATGGAACGCACCTCCTGCGGCGCACCGCCGCGCATGCACTGATGGATGGCATTGTGCTCGCTGTCAATCGGTAGCAGCGTCACGCCGCGCTGCCGGGCTTCGCGCATCAAAATTTCGCCCGCCGCCACCAGGCATTCTTTATTGGCCAGCCCGGTAGTCTTCCCGGCACAGATTCCGGCATGCGTCGCTTCCAGGCCGGCCACGCCGACGATTGCGCTGACGACAAAGTCTGCTTCCGGCAGTGTTGCGGCGCGGACCGTTCCCGCCGTGCCGTGGACCACTTCTACGCCGGAGACACCGGCAGCGCGCAGGCGGGCGCGCACGATGTCCGCATCCTGCTCTCGTGCAATGGACAGCACGGCCGGCCGCCAGCGTATCGCCTGGGCGACCGCTTCGTCCACGTTGCGGCCAGCGGCCAGGCTGGCTACCGCGAACCGGTCCGGATATTGCTCAACAATCCGCAGCGTGCTCT
>JAKAUB010000173.1 GCA_021827845.1 Acidobacteriota bacterium
AGCGGCGATCTCTCGAATCCCCGCAGCGGCGAAAATCGGATGCGGGAATGTTATTCCACAGATAAAAGAAATTTTTTGTTGACGTTATCTTGCAAGGGTCGTATACATACGTTGCGGATCAATATGTACGTCCGCGCCCTGTAGTAAAAAATGGACGGGTTTTTCAAAGGAAAACCCGAAGTCGTGGGCGCAGTTCGACCGTTACGTAGTCTTTTTGGAGGCAGGAATGCAAGATCGGTGGGCCCAAGACGCTTCTGCGTCTACTCGTCGAATTTTCTGGCGCGCTGTAAGTGGCGTTGCCTTGCTGCTGGTGATCGTATTCACCGGTACTCTCTTTGCTCAGCAATATTCCGGCACCATCCTGGGCCATGTAACCGACTCGGCCGGGGCTTCCGTTTCCGGTGCCGACGTGACCGTCGTCAATACGGGCACCAATGTCACGTATCACGCGACGACGACCAGCGATGGCCAGTACATCATTGCCCAGCTGCCCGGTGCGACGTACCGGATCACCATCTCGGCCCCGGGCTTCGAGGAGACGGTCATCGACGACGTCAATACCCACGTTTCCACCGACACGCGCGAAGATGCCGTCCTCAAGCCGGGCGCCGTCAGCTCCAAGGTCACAGTAACCGCCGACCAACTCCAGGTTCAGACCACATCGGCCTCCACTGGCGAAGTCATCGGTCGCACCCAGGTCCGCGAGCTGCCGCTGAACGGCGAAAACTTCATGAACCTGGTTACGCTGGTTCCCGGCGTTTCGCAGGCTAACGATTTCAACACGGTTGATAAGGGTTTGCAGGGCGGGGCGGACTTTTCTGTCAACGGCAACCCCTACAACAACAACCTGTTCCTCGTAGACGGCGTGAATAACAATGACGTCGGATCCGGCCGAACGATTCTCGTCTACCCGACCACCGCCGCGATCGCGGAATTTAAGATGCTGACTGGCTCCTATGGCCCAGAATACGGCCAGGCAGCCGGCGCCATCATCAGTATCACGACGAAATCGGGCACCAACGACTTCCATGGCGGCTTCTTTTACTCCGGGCGGAACGACGCTGTCGCAGCGAATGATTGGTTCTCCAACCATAACGGCACCGGCAAAGCAGAGCTCCGCCGCAACGATTATGGCTACGATGTAAGCGGGCCATTCTGGAAGAACAAGCTGTGGTTCTGGGGCGGCCAGGAGTGGGATAAAGAAGTCCTTGGCGTCTCCATCGCTACGTGCGTCCCGACGGCCGCAGAACACAATGGCGACTTCAGCGCCATTCCCGCTGGTGGTACCGATCTTTGCGGGGCGACCGCACCAAAGATTCCGACGGCGTTGCAGGCTCCTGGAAACCCGAATGCCCTGGCTGCCCCGGACAAGGCCGGCCAGCTGCTCTCGGATTATTATCCGCTTCCAAACAAGACGACACCTGTCGGCACCAACAACTGGGCGCTTTCCGAGCGCACTCAGCCGAGCTGGTCGGACTGGACAATTCGCATCGACGCTCAGGCGAGCAGCAAGAACCACATCACCGGTCGCTGGGAACAGCAGACCTGGACGGCGCCGGGCCCAAATCCTTACCTGTTCTGGGGCGATAACGTCTTCCCGGCGATCAGTTCTGACTGGAGCCAGCCATCGAAGAGCGTCATGGCCCGCCTGACAACAACCATCACGAACACCCTCGTGAATGACGTGGAGTTTGGATACGGCCACAACGCCATCATCACGACGCTTTCTCCGCAGAGCGTATCGCTGGTCTCCCAGATCAATGCTGCAGTCCCCACGGCATGGCCAACTTCGATTGGCAAGCTCAAGGGCGCGGTGCCTCAGGTTGGCTGGGGTGGTGTGCAACCGTATGGCGGCTCCACAGGTACAAACCTCTGGAATATCGCTCCTTACGGAAATCACGAAGATCTCTATACCGTTCAGGACAACCTGTCGAAGGTGCAAGGAAACCACCTCTTCAAAGCGGGCGTGTTTTACAGCACCAACGCAAAGGTTGAAGATAACAACGGCAGCTCCGATCAGCCGTTCATCAACCCGGCCGGATATGCGGTCAGCACCGATACCGGGAACCAGTTGGCGAACCTGCTGCTGCCTGGTGAGAAGTTCAACACTACGGAAAACAGCATCAACGCCACCGCGTACGTGCACTGGCACGATTTCGAGTGGTACCTGGGGGATACCTGGAAGATCCGCCCCAACGTCAGCCTTAACTATGGTTTCCGCTGGTCGTTCTTTCGGGAACCCTATGCCGGCGACAATCACTGGGCGAACTTCAGCCTGACAGACTGGAGCGCCGCGGAAGCGAGGGCCAACCCATCCGACGCTTGTAATGGTGTCATCATTGTGCCGGGCACCACGCCTTGCCAGGATGCCGCAAAGAATCTGGCTAGCCTGGGTATCCCATTACCCTTGTCGAACGGAACACCTGGACCCAACCGCGCCCTCACCGCGCAGAGCGACTTCAACATCGCCCCCCGCGTCGGCATCGCTTGGGATGTCTTCGGCAATGGTCAGACCGCAGTTCGTCTGGGCGGCGGCGAATTCTATCAGCGTGAACCCGTAGGTTGGTTCGAAGGCCTGGCCCGTACGGCGCCGTTCGTCATCAGTGCGCAGGATGTCCGTACTCTCGAAACGCCCGCTCCGTTGGCGAATCCTACTGTTTCTCCCAGCGCAGCGCGCAGCATGACCTCGGGACAGCCGCGTAGCTATCAGTGGAACTTGACAGTGGAGCAGGCCTTCGGCGCCAGTCAGACGTTGCAAGTCGGATATGTCGGAAATACCGGCATCCATCTCACCAGCTGGCAGGACCTGAATATGGTCCAGCAGGGCAACTTCCTCCAGGAAGCCTTCCTGAGCCAGCCGAACGACCAGAACTCCCTCCGCCCGGCGTTCAACTTCTCGACGATCGGCGAGGTGATGCGCACCGGCCATGCGACCTACCACTCCCTGCAGGTCCTGTACAAAGCGCAAACCAGCGCTCGCTCCACCTTCCAGGCCGCGTATACCTGGTCGCACTCCATTGCTGACGTGGCGTTGGATAACTCCTCCGGCGGCATCAGCAGCGAAGCCATCACCGATCAGTCCCGCACGTACCTCGACAAGGGCAACACAGATATCAACCGTCCCAACATCTTTGTAGCGAACGAGGTCTACTACCTGCCGACACTGGAAGGCAAGAGTTCCCTTGTCAAGGGTATTTTCGGGGGCTGGGAAGTTAATAGCATCATTAACGCTGCTCAGGGTGCATCTTTGAGCATCTTCTCGAGCGGTGCAAACGATATCAACGCGGCGTCCGCACCAGTCGGGTCATGCCCGCTGGCGGTTCAGAACGGAACGAAATGTAACCTTTCCTCGCTCCTGGGCAACGGTTACAACGCCAATAACCGTCCGCTGCTTGTTCCCGGCCAGAACGTTAACAAGCGGCCCGCCGGAACTGCCAAGAATCAGATTCTCAACCCGAATGCATTTACCGTGGTTGGGTATCACATTGGCAATCCGTTAGGAACCGCACCGCGCGGTGTTGCCTTTGGTCCGGGACTCTTCAACGTGAATGCGGAATTCGCCAAGAATTGGACCTTCCGCACACGCTACAATTTGAAGCTGTCGCTCGATTTCTTCGACCTACTCAACCATGCCAATTTCATTGGCACCAACTTGGAAGGCGAGAACTTCAACGCCAGCAACGTAAGTTGTAATAATGCCGCTTGTACCCCGGCGAATAACGTAATCACCGCACAACAAGCAGGCCAGAACACCGGCTTCGGACAATCCAATCAGTTGCTGCAGGGAGAGCCAAGCCGGGAGCTGCAGTACACGCTGCGGTTCGACTTCTAACGCATTAACCTATCCCAACCCGAAGGGGCGCCGCAGACCAAGCGGTGCCCCTTCAACTTTTGCCCGGGAAATTCCGTCCGGAGGAATCGGAGATCCCTGCTCGCTCACTCGTCTTTAACGTCTCGAATGACTGCCAGGAGCGTCTCGCTAACCTCTTGCACCTGAGACTTCGTAAGCCGATTGAAGAACGGCAGCGCGACGCATCGGCCGCCCACGCTCTCTGTGACGGGTAGGGCTTGGCGCAGCGTCCATCCGCTATACGCCGGTTGCTGATGAATCGGCGGAAAGTAACGGCCGCACGCAATCCCGCGCTCCATCATCCGCTCTACAACTCGATCCCTCTCTTCGCGCCTGAAGGCATCCGACAGTCGGACGACATAAACAAACCAGCTCGCCCGACCTTCTGGAATTCGTAGCTCCGGAACAATCACATGCGGCTCGTCTCGCAGATATTCGTCATACCAGGCTGCCACCTGAGCCCGCTGCTCGAGAATCTCTTCGATCCGGCACAGTTGCGAACGGCCAAGCGCACAATTCATCTCGGATAGCCGATAGTTGAAACCAGGCTCCGCGTGGTCCAGCCAGTCTCCTGAATCCGTCCGGCCCTGGTTGCGCAGGGATCGCACGCGACGGGCGATTGCCAAATCATTGGTGACGATCATCCCTCCCTCGCCGGTCGTGATCTGCTTGTTGGGATAAAACGCGAACACACCGGCGTCGCCGAACGATCCAACCCTCCGGCCCCTGAAGTCAGCCCCAATGGCTTCGCATGCGTCTTCAATCACGCGCAGACCGCGCTCTTCTGCCACGGCCATGAGTTGATCGAGCGCGGCTGGCCGGCCAAAGGTGTGGACGATCATCATCGCGCGGGTCTTTGGGGTGATTGCGGCCCGGGCCCGTTCAGGATCCATGTTGAGAGAGCCGGCATCCACATCGACAAAAACCGGCAACGCGTGTTCGAGGCGGATCACATTGGCGGCTGCAATAAAGGTGTAGGAGGGGACGAGCACTTCATCGCCCGGCTGAATGCCGATGGCGCGCAGACATAGCTGTAGTCCGCTGGTCCCGGAGTTCACAGCGACCGCATGCTGGGTGCCGATATTTGCCGCGAATTCGCTCTCGAAGGCCGCCAGTTGCGGCCCCAGGCTCAATTGGGAGGTGCGAAGGACCGCGGTAACGGCAGCGATATCATTTTCATCGACATCGGGCGCGGAGAGGGGAATGCGGACCTTTTGCATCGCGCGTCAGACCTGCGCCCACCCGCTCGACAATGGGACGGGCTGCTTTATCAGGAGTGCTTCGCCGAGGGGAACAGTCGCCAGCACTTCAGTAATGCGTTCGGCGGCCCGTCCGTCTCCATAGGGATTTTGCATCCCGGCGAGCGATCGGCGAAAACCAGGGTCGAAAGCCTGCTCGATCTTCTGCGCAATATCTTCGGTCTGGGCCGACGCATCCAGAATGTTCTGCGCTCGCTCGCGTCCCTGCTGCCGCATCCCGACGTTCACCACCGGCAGACCAAACGTGGCCGCCTCCATAATGCCACTGCTGGAATTTCCCAGCAGCGCATCGGCTTGTGCCAACAGGCCCCAGTACGTCACCGGACTGAGATTACAAAAGATTTCGCCGTTTGCGTACTCCGCCAGAAAGGCTCGTGTGCGTTCGATCAAGCGGCGGCTGCCGGCATCGGCATTGGGATAACAGAACAGAAGCTGCCGCCTGCCTGCGGCCAGCGCAGTGAAGAATGCCTCGGTCTCGCGCAGGGTATCGCGAGCGATCGTCACCGGATGATAGGCCACGATCGCCGTAGGTTGCCCGAGATCGACACCCAGCGCGGTCTGTAATTCTGCCCGCGTTAGCAATCGGCTGCGGCGCACCTGGTCCAGCGATGGAGCGCCCGCGCGGTGTACGCGCCACGGCTCTTCTCCCATCGCGATCACGCGCTGCCGCGCAGTTTCCGTTGAAGTGAAGTGGACATGACTCATCTTTGTCAGTGCATTGCGCACCGCGTCATCGACCGCGCCCATGCTCACCTCGCCGCCCTCAATATGAGCAATCGGAATCCGCAGCGCCAGCGCCACAGACGCCGGCGCGAGCATCTCGTAGCGATCGGCGATCAACAAAAGAAGATCAGGCCGCATCGCTCCCAGAGCATCGGCCAGGCCCAAGGTTGCCAGCCCGATTGTCTTGGCCATCCCGACATCGCTATCGGAGCTGAGCAGGCATTCAATCGCTGCATCTAGACGAAAGCCATCTTTGCGAATCTCGTCAATTGTCGTGCCGAATTCTGGGGATAGATGCGAGCCCATCGCGACGATCCGCAGTTCAATCCCCGGCCGCTCGGCTAAGACCCGCATCGGCCAGTAGAGGTGCCCGTAGTCAGCGCGTGAGGTTGTGACGACGGCAATCACCCGCGGTTCAGGCATGGGCCGCTTCCTTTTCGCGCTGCCATTGCTGCGTTAGAAGGGAACTGGCCGTGTAATCCGGCACCAGCGTCTTGACTGTCTGCAAAAGGGCATCGAGATCGCGTTCCTCGGCCGCATGCTCCAGGGCATGCATGGCTGCAGCGATATTCGCGCTCGCGAAATCGGTGTGGACGCGGCGCAAAAGACTTCCAATCGCGGCGCCTGGAAGTTCACCGTCGCCCACAAAAACTTCGCGCAACTTCTCTCCCGCACGCAGTCCGATCATCGCAATCCCTGGGGATCTCCAAGACTGCGCCCGATGTTTTGCAATCAGATAATCCGCCAGGTCGAGCACGCGAACGCCGGTCTCCCCTGCCGGCGCAACAATCTCGTTCGCTTTGCAGCAGCGCATGGCCTCAAGAATCAGCGAAACTGCGTCGTCGCTGCGCAAAAAAAAGCGCTCCGCTTCGGGATGCGTTACCGTCAGTGGGCCGCCTGCCAGCAGTTGAGCCTGAAACGTTGCCAGAACACTGCCCTGCGTTCCCAGCACATTGCCTAACCGAATGCTGCTCATCGGCATGCTAGCCCGGCTGTGCGCCGCCAGAGCTATCTCTGCAACGCGCTTCGATGCTCCCATGATGCTGGCAGGGTTCGCCGCCTTGTCTGTAGAGATCATCAGCAGGCGTCCGCCGCTCGATTCTGCCAGAGTCTTCGCCAGCCGCCACGTGCCGAATGCATTGTTGTTGATTGCCGCAAATGGATTCTGTTCCATCAGCGGAACATGTTTGTGCGCGGCCGCATGATATGTCACATCGGGAGAAAATTCATGCAGCAGGTCGCGCATCAGGCGCTCGTCCCCACAACTGCCGACAAGCAGTCTTCGGCGCACGCCCGGCGCTGCCTCATCAAGATGCCGATCAAGTTCAAAAAGTCCATGCTCGGCTGCGTCGAGCAGGATGAGTGCAGCGGGATGGAATGCAGCGATCCTGCGCGCCAGCATTCCGCCGATGGAGCCACCGGCCCCGGTGATCAGGACGCAACGCCCCTGGTGAAACTCTCTGTCCGCGGGTCGCTCCGGCGCGTCTGGCCGTTCCGCCAGTAGTGCCTCGCAGATGGCAAAACTAGGCTTTCGAGACGGCTGCCTGTTTGGCTGAGAAGGGGTGCGTTTCATGAAAGTGCGCAGTGGCGTGCCAGTTTCAAGAATAGCTTGTCCGGTGTGGCAACGACGGCACGAACCGGGTCTTTGTGCCGCAATCAAAACTGGCGCGTAATCGCTGCGCGCCCTGCAAACCCGCCCTGAAAGCCGCCCACTCGTCCTGTAAACTTCGGAAGCGAGGGTTCTAGAGAATGATGCGCAGGCTGCGGTGGTTGGCCACGACAATAGTGTTGGCTGCGGTTGCGTCCGCCCCGGCGGCAGTCGAGCCCCCATCGCCCACTCTCTCCGCCACCCAGTTGAACAATCTGGGTGTCGCGTACATGAACCAGCAGAATTTTGAGGCAGCCGTCCAGTACTTTTCCGCAGCCCATAAAAAGGATCCAGACCTTCAGGTCGCGCTGCTGAACCAGGGCATTGCGCTGCTCAACATGCAGCGGCTCACGGACGCGAAACAGGCGCTGGAACAGGTTGTCCGCCGTGATCCATCGAGCACCGCCGGGTGGTACAACCTCGGCCTCGTCTCTCGGGGGACGAATGACAACCCCGGCACGATCGCTGATTTTTCCCACGCCGTCCAACTGGCGCCTGCCGATGCGGATGCCCATTACCTGCTCGGCGCCAGCTACATGCAGGCAGGCGATTTTTCCAAGGCTGTGCAGGAATTTCAGCGTGCGCTCGAGCTGAATCCAAATCATGCTTCGGCGGAGTTCGGTCTGGCCCGTGCTGAAGAGCACACCGGCAATGCCGCCGCCGCCAAAGTGGCGTTCCAACGCTTCCGGACAATCACCAGTGAGAAGATTGGCTCGCCCATGACGCGCGCGTATGGCGAGATGGGCTCTCTTTCGATGGCGCAATCCATCCGCACATCTCCGCCGGCTGCCGGACCCATGATTCCGGTGCGGTTCGCCGTGCAGCCATTGGCAGCATCCACGGCTGCGCCCCCGGCGGCAAAACTGAACGATCGCGCGGGTGCCGGTGGCTGCCTGCTCGATGTCGATGGCGACGGCCGCCTGGACGTAATCGCCATGCGTTCAGGCGAGCAAGCGATCGAAGTCTACCGCAATCTTGGCAACGGCAGGTTTGAGCGGGAGCCCGCTCCGTCCTTCGGTCTACAAGCGAAGGGCGATGGCATCGCCTGCACAACCGGGGACTTCGACAACGACAATCGGACAGATCTCGCCGTCTCCCTGAGCGACCGCGTTCTCTTGTTCCGGAACCTGGGCCACGGAAAGTTTGCGGATGTGACGCAGAGCGCGGGCATAACGCCGGCCAATCAACCGGCCGGTCTGACCTTTGTCGACTTCGATCATGACGGTGATCTCGATCTCTTTGTAACCGGGCGACCGATGGCCGGATCGCCTGCGGCGAATGTGCTGTGGCGCAATGACGGCAACGGAAAGTTTACAAACTGGACGGCACCAACAGCGCTCGGCGGCACGACTGCCACCCAAAATGCCATTCTGTCGGATCTCAATAATGATCGCGCGGTCGATCTTCTAGTGACGGGTCAGTCCGCACCAACCTTCTATGCAAATCCGCGCGAGGGGAAGTTTCGCGCGTCCCCGCTCTACACCGATAACAATCTTCCGGGCACAACGGGAGTCACCACGCTCGACTTTAATAAAGATGGCTGGATGGATGTTGCGCTGACGCATTCCGGCAGCCCCGGCGTGACCCTCTGGCGCAATGTCGATGGAAAGCGCTTTGAGCGCGTGCCGCTGACTGTTGCGGATGCGACGCGCGGCTGGGGCATTGCACCCATCGACTTCGACAACGACGGATGGATTGACCTGGCCGTGCTGGTCGATACGCCCAGGGGTTCGCAGGTGCGCATCCTTCGCAATCTGGGCCCGAAAGGCTTTGCGGATGTCACCCGGCAGGTCGGCCTTGCAGACGCAACCTTCGGCAACGCACGTTCCCTGCTGGTGGCAGATGTTGACGGGGACGGCGATGCCGATCTAGTTGTGACACGCCAGGACGCGCCGCCCATCCTTCTGCGCAACGACGGCGGCAATCGTAACCACTGGCTGCGGCTCACGCTGCACGGTCTCGCCGACAACAAATCCGCCATTGGGACGAAGGTCGAGATTTATGCCGGAAATCTCTGGCAAAAGTGGGAGATCCCTGGAGCATCGGGGTACATGGGCCAGAGCGCGCCTGAAATTCTCGCCGGCCTTGGGAGCGAGAAGCACGTCGACATTGTGCGTATGTTGTGGCCAACCGGCGTTCTGCAGGATGAACTGAATATTGCCGCCGATCAACCGCATACGATTCAGGAACTCGATCGGCGCGGAAGCTCTTGCCCCACCCTGTTTGCTTGGGACGGAACGCGGTACCGCTTTGTTTCCGATGTGATCGGCGCGGCCGTCGTTGGACACTGGACATCCCCTACGACGACCAACACACCCGATCCTGACGAGTGGATCAAGATTGACGGCGCTCACTTCCGCCCGCGCAACGGGTATCTAAGCGTCCGCTTTGGCGAGCCGATGGAAGAGGTGAATTACATCGACCAGATTCGTCTCGTCGCGGTCGATCATCCTGCCGGAACGGAAGTCTACCCGAATGAGCGATTCCTGACCGAGCCGCCTTTCGTGCGGTCGCGCGTCATCGTCGCAAGTCAGCCGCGCCCCCTGACGGCAGCATGGGACAATAACGGCCACAGCGTTCTGTCTCTCCTCGCCCATCCGGACCATCGCTATGTGCGCGACTTCAAAGTGCTGCCCTACGCGGGCTTTACCAGTCCGCACACGCTCACCATGGACATCGGTGCGTGGACGACGGCGCATCCACTGCACCTGCTGCTGACTGGCTACATTGAGTACTTCAGCGCCTCGTCCATGTACGCGGCCTGGCAGGCCGGTCTTACGCCGCAGCCGCCAGTGCTGCAGGCGCAGATGGCGGACGGCTCGTGGAAGACCATCCTGCAGGACATGGGATTTCCGGCGGGCCTGCCGCGTACTATCACGGTCGATCTGACAGGCAAGCTGCCCGCGGGCGTGCACCGGCTGCGCATGCGGACCAATCTGCAAATCTACTGGGATCAGATCACCATCGACAACGGCCCGGATCTCTCCCGCAGCGTGCGGGAGACCGATGTGCCGCTGGCCGCGTCCACGCTGGAGTTTCGCGGATACCCGCAGCAGATTGAGGGCAAGACCCCGGGCGATCTGACGTATCGCTACGACCAGGTAAGCCAGACAGGGCCATTTGCGCACCAGCGCGGGCAGTACACGCGCTATGGCAGCGTGACGCCTCTGCTGCAAAAGATCGATGATCAGTTCGTCATCTTCGGAACCGGCGAAGATCTGGATGCCGAATTCAATGCGCGCGCCCTACCGCCGCTACCCGCCAATTGGCGCCGCGACTATTTCTTTTATGCCAATGGCTTCGTGAAGGATATGGATTTCCACGAAGCCTCACCGTTCTCTGTGGGCGAGATGCCATTCCACGGCATGCCGGCCTATCCGTATTCGCCTGCGCACGGCGAAGCACTCACGCCGCGCAAACTGCGCTACCAGTTGCAGTGGAACGGCCGCTACAACTCCGGCGAAAGCCCGCAGACCTATCGGTTCCACTATGTGCCCAAGGGCGCTGTGCCGATGACACCCGCAGCTCCCGCAACGCCGGCCGTGCACGCGGGGATGGGTACACAGGCCGGCCAGTGAGGTCCGTGAACCTTCAGTCTGCGGTTGAGCAGCTTGCCATGCTGCGCAAGCGGCAGATTTCGCCGCGGGAACTCGCAGAGGAGCACATACGCGCGATCACAGCGTTGAACCCTTCGCTGAACGCAATCGTTGCGTGGGATGCGGAGCAGATTCGCGAACAGGCGCGTCGCGTCGAAACGTCCGGGGCGCAGCGCGGACCCTTAGCCGGCCTTCCGCTGACCATCAAATCCTCTATTCCAGTGGCGGGCAGCCACTGCTCCATCGGCAGCCATCTGCGACGCCATTCCATCGCCGCGCACGATGCCGTGGTGGTTGCGCGGCTGCGCGCTGCCGGAGCCATCATTCTTGGCACCACCAATTGTCCTGAATTTCTCATGGCCTACGAGTCGGACAATCTGCTGCACGGCCGCACCGCCAATCCCTGGAACCTCGCCGTCACCGCCGGCGGCTCCAGCGGCGGGGAGTCTGCGGCTATCGCAGCCGGTCTCTCGGCCGCAGGCTTTGGGAGCGACAGCGGCGGCTCGGTACGCGTGCCCGCGCACTTCACGGGCATATGCTCGCTGAAACCAACGCCCGGCCGTATTCCCGCATTCGACCATGAACCGCCGTGTTTCGGCCCGTTCGCGATTCTGGGAGCCATCGGCCCGATGGCCCGCACTATGGCCGATATCGCCCTGCTCTTCGAGACGGTCAGCGGCTCATCGCTCGATGATCCTCAGGGAAGCCCGGTACCGCTGCGGCCCTGCAGCATCGAGGACGCCAGGGAAATCCCCATTGGCTACTTTGAAGACGACGGACTCGTACCCGTCACCCGCGAAACGCGCCAGGCAGTGCAGGCCGCTGTGCAGGCGCTCCGGCGCCGCGGGTTCTCGGTGAGCCCTTTCCGGCCACAAGCTCTGGAAGAGGCGCGCAGGCTGTGGTGGAAATTCTTCGTCCGCGGTGGCGCAATGTTCGTGCGTGCCGCAATCGCCGGTACGGACGAGCCAATTAGCCCCGTCCTGCAGGAGTTCCTCTCCATCGCTGCCGAAGAGCCACCGCTCACCGGCGATGAATTACTCAACGCCTGGTTTGCATGCGATGTCGTGCGCCAGCGGCTGCTGCACGAGATGCGCGACTATCCCATCCTGCTATGTCCGGCATGCGCCATTCCGGCGTTTGGGCATGGCGAGCGCTCCTGGCAGATCGACGGCGTCGCCGTTAGCTACCTCGACGCCATGCGATACACCCAATGGTTCAATCTGCTGGGTGCGCCAGCAGCCGTGGTCCCCGTTGGGCAATCGCAAACGGGTCTACCCATCGGTGTGCAGATTGCCGGTCGGCCCTATCAGGATGAACAGGTGATCGCCATCGCCCGCGTCATCGATCAGGAGTTTGGCTACCAGCCGCCGCCGCTCGTCGCGCAGAGCCACCAGCATCGCGCCGCACCTGACGCTTAGAGCATTTTCACTGTTGCGGTAGAGTAAGGTCCGTCATTCTGAGCAAGCGAAGAATCCAGGTATTGGCTTTTCTCTGCAATGCGGAGATCCTTCGCTACGCTCACGATGACTTACGTCGATGCCCAGGCAATTTCTTATCAAGGGGATCAAACGCTCTTAGACGCGCGACGATGCGCGTACGATAACGGCCGGTTCCAGCAGCTTTTTGCTGGGGGCTGCGTCGCGGTTTTGAATCAGCTCCAGCGCCAGCATGCCCGCCTGCTCCCCCAACCGGGCGGTCGACTGATCGATGGACGACAGTGGAATCCTCAGGTACTCCGAGTAGCGAACGTTCCCGCAGCCGATAAAGGCGATATCCTGCGGAATCGCCAAACCAGCCTCTAGCGCCGCGTGCATCGCGCCAATCGCCATCAGGTCGTTATAGCAGAACACGCCGTCGGGCCGCGGATCCAGCGCCAGCAGCTTCTGCATTCCCTGGTATCCGGCCGCTTCGCCCAGTTCCTCCACCTTCGAATTGTGGATGACGTAGCTCTCCGGTACGTCGAGCCCGTTGCGGCGCATGACATCGCGATAGCCGAAGAGCCGGTCGGCGCCGGTGGAAAGCTCCGGTCCTGCGATGTGCGCGATACGCTTTCTGCCGGCCTCCACCAGATGCGTGGCCGCGAGCCGCCCGACCATCACGTCGTCCGTCCCGACGAAGTTTGCCCGGAGATGCGGAAAATCGCGATCCACCAGGATGAATGGCGTCCGCTGATCTTCCATCCCATAAAAACCTTCCAGCGTCTGCTGGCAAGAGGCGATGAGCAGCGCATCCACGCCGCGCGCCAGCACCTGGCGAATCTCCTGCCGTTCAATCTCCGGGTCTTCTTCGGAGGACGCGAGAAAAATCCCATAATTTTGCTGGCGCAGCACACCGTTCAGCGACTTCGCAAATTCCGCGAAGAACGGATGCAGCAGGTCCGGGACGACCAGCCCCACCAGAAAGCTGCGTCCCTTGGCTAGCCCGCGCGCCATCATGTTCGGCCGGTAGTTCAACTCCTGCATGCGTTTGAGCACCCGCTGCCGGGTGTCTTCGCTGATGTCTTTGGCCCCGCGGAGAGCCTTCGACGCCGTAATTACCGAGATACCAAGGTCACGGGCAATGTCCTTCAGTCGAACCGCCATATCGCCCCATTGTCTATCACAAAGGCCTTTACGCTCGCACGGAAGTGGAAGAAACGTTCGATTGTAAAGGGCGGGAACGTGACCGTTACCGTTAACACGGTGGTCTACGATTCGCCACAGCCTGCTTGCCGCCCATCAGAAATCGAATAAATAACTGATAAAAATAGGATTAAACGCCAATTTGTGAATATTTATTGAACCCATTCCTTTTCCCCTTGCTTGCAAAGGTACCGATACCGTATTGTGACTTCGGCGGAGAGAATTGCCTTTCCAAGGTCGCCAATTCTGAATCTGGCAGCCAAAAGTTTTTTTCAGGCGATAAAAATTTTCGCGAAGGCTATCGCCGCAACGCCCGCTACGTACCTTGCCACGCGATGCCGCCGGTCGACCGTCCTGCTGGACTGGCCGGCCCACGCACCGCTGACTCGTTTCATTGCATGCATCAATTTTCGGAGGAACAGATGACTCGAATTGCCGCTCGCAGACTGGTGCTTATTCTCGCGCTGGTTGGCTCACTGCTGGTTCTCAATCCGCGAGCTTTTGCGCAGATTGACACTGGTGGCATCACGGGAACCGTCCATGACGCGACCGGAGCCGTAATTCCCGGTGCGCAGATCAAGCTGACGAACGAAGGGACCGGTGTCGTCACGCCTACCGTCTCCACCTCGACCGGTACGTACTCGATTCGAGGCGTACGTCCCGGTACCTACACCATTACGGGCGAGGCGCCTGGGTTCGAATCCTTCAAAGAGGGCGGTCTGGTGATCCACGTCCAGTCGGTGCTGACCGTGGACATGCCCCTGGCCGCGGGCAAGCAGTCTAACCAGATCACGGTCACTGCCGCCGCTCCGCTGCTGCAAACGGAGAACGCTTCGGTCGGACAGACAATCAATACGCAAACGGTCAATGACATGCCGCTGGAGACCCGGGATTGGGTCTCACTGGCCCAGTTGTCGGCCGGCGTCTCGACCGCTCCCGTCGGGCAGCCCAGCAGCAACTCCGGTCAGTCCGACGCCGCGTACTTTTCCGTCGATGGCGTCAACCTCTGGCAGAATGACTTCCGCCTGGACGGCATCAATGACAACATCGAGTTCTATGGTGGCGCTTCGGTCGGCAACAATGCCGCCATTGTTCCGCCGCCAGACGCCATTGAAGAATTCAAGCTGCAGAACGGCGACTTCAATGCCGAGTTTGGCCACTCCACCGGCGGCGTGGTCAATGCCGTCATCAAGTCAGGCACCAATCATCTGCACGGCGACCTGTGGGAGTACTGGCGCAACGACGTGCTGAATGCAAACCTGTTTTTCAATGAGCTGAACCATACGCCGAAGCCGGAGTACCGGCAGAACCTCTTCGGAGGCACGGTGGGCGGCCCGATCTTCAAGAACAAAACATTCTTCTTTGTCGACTATCAGGGCGGCCGCTACATCACCCCCTCGCCGGCGACCAGTACGGTGCCGACGCAGGGCATGGTGAACAGCGGCTTTACGAATCTCCAGGATTTGATCACGGGAAACAGCGGCGTAGGAACCGACGCGCTGGGCCGGAAGTTCCCGCACGGCACCATCCTCGATCCCGCGACCACCCGCGCGGTCGCCGGAAATGCGGTGGACCCCATCACCGGGCTGCTCAATACCAGCAGCACCACCCAGTACGTTCGCGACCCCTTTTATACCGGGGGCAGCATCGCCGGAAAGACAGACTTCACCGGCAACGTGTCGCAGCTCAACATCATTCCCGTCGCCCGCCTGGACCCAAATGCAGTCAAGCTGATGAGCGTTTATCCGGCCCAGACCTCTCCTGGCCTGATCAACAATTACTTCACGTCGCCCAAGCAGTCTGAAAACACCAACAGCTACGACGTGCGAATCGATGAGAACTTCAACGAGAAGAATTATCTGTTCGGCGTTTACAGTCGCAGCCTGATCTCTGAAGGCGTTCCCGCAGCGCTGCCAGGGTTGGCCGTGGGTGAAAGTGGTGGCCGGAATGACAGCTTCCCCGCATGGGCGCTGGCCGTCGGGTACACGCGCATCTTTACGCCCACGCTGACCAACGAAATGCACTTCGGCATTGTGCACTCTGACAAACTGCAGCGGTCCGTCTTCGGCAATACCTTCGGAATTCCCGCACAGTTCGGAATCGGCGGTGTTCCGCAGGTCGCCAACAACGGTGGTCTGCCCCCGATTACCATCAACGGTCTGACGCACATCGGTGTCGGCAACTACACGCCAACCCTGCAGTACGTGTACAGCATTGAAGGTGCAGACGGCGTCACCAAGCTCTATCACAACCACACGTTCAAAACCGGTGTGCAGGTCGATGACCTCGAAGGCGACATCTCCCAGCCCCCGCAAGGCCGCGGAGACTTCAACTACAACGGCCAGTACACCGATATCCCCAACCAGAACCAGAACATCAACGGACTCGGCGATATCCTGCTGACGCCGATCCCCTCCACCGTGGGCGGTCCAAACTACGTCGGCGGAATGAGCAGCTTCTCCGGTTCGAACATCGCCTTCACGGACGACCATCGCTGGTACATCGGCGCATATTTCCAGGACGACTGGAAGGTAACGCCGGATGTGACCTTGAATCTGGGTCTGCGCTGGGATTACTTCACGCCCTATTCAGAGGTTCACGGCCGTCAGGCAAACTTTATCGCCGATGGAGGCAACGGGAATACTGGCACCTACTACATTCCAAACAAGGGATGTTCGGTACCGCGCTCCCAGGGCTTTGATGCACTGCTGGCCGCCAGCAACATTAAGCTCGATTGCACCTCCAGCATGACGCTGGGCAATGCGCAGAAGAAGAACTTCGCACCCCGCGTCGGCTTTGCGGCGCGGCTTAAACCGACCCTGGTCGTCCGCGGCGGTTTCGGCATTACCTACGGCGCCCTCGGCAACCTGGGCTACGGCGGCACGCTCGGCACCAACTATCCGTTTGTGTACGTCGATACCTTCAACAGTCCGGACTCCCAACACCCGCTGCTGCTCTCCAACGGTGCGCCGGCCACCATGGAAGAAGCCTTCACCACGGTTAATATCTCGGATCCCACGCTGAACAGCGGGCAGGGAATCAACCTCTACGGACGGCAGTACAACTTCCAGACCCCGTACATCCAAACCGAGAACTTCACCGTGCAGGAGCAGTTTACCGCGCACGACTCGCTGCAGGTCGGCTACGTGGGAACGCAGGGCCGGCATCTGGATAATCTCGGCTACAACAACTCACCGACAGAGATTTTGCCCCCCAGCGCAAATCCCCAGCTATACGTGCCCTTCCCGTCGTTCAACCGCAATGCCACCTACGAGACAACCAACGCCACCAGCACCTACAACTCCCTGCAGGCGACCTATCAGCATGAGATGTCGAGCGGTCTCTTCCTGCTGGCCAACTATACCTGGAGCAAGTGCATGAGCGATCAGCACACCCAGGCTTCGCAAAACCAGCAATATCGCGCTGAGTGGTTGCCGAACTTCGGCATCAAGGGTGACTACGGGCTGTGCGATACGGACGCGACCAATCTCGTCCACGTGTCGGGCACCTATCAGTTGCCATTCGGTCACGGGCGTCACTATCTCGGCAACTCAAGCCGAGTCACCGACACACTGCTGGGCGGCTGGATCATCAATGGAATTTACACCTTCCAGAGCGGACAGCCCTTCACCGTCACCTGCCCGAAGCCCAGCTCGGAGTTCGGCTGCTTTGCAGATGTTGTGCCGGGACAGAATATCTATGCTGGCCCGCATAACTACACGCAATGGCTGAATCCCGCAGCCTTCGCTCAACCGCCTGTTGCGACCACGATTGGCGAGAATAACTACGCAGTGCTCGGCGGTTCGCCACAACAGGCACGCGGGCCGCACTTCACCAATCTGGATGCATCCCTGCTCAAGAACTTTACCTTCACGCAAGCGACCTACCTGCAGTTCCGTGCGGAGGCCTTTAACACGCTGAATAACGTTCAGCTTGGACAGCCAACGTCGCAACTCAACTTCCAGACCAAGAACTTCTCGCAGATCACCTCGCAGCGCAACCCCAACCGCGTCATGCAGCTCGCGCTCAAGCTGTTCTTCTAACGGCGCGAACCGCAAAGCAAGCCCAAAAGGGGCAGGATCACAATCCTGCCCGTTTTGTTTTTCGTAAATGCATTTTGGAGTCGGATCGCTCAGCGCGCCGGTTCTGCGTGCAGCGTCCGGAGATACTTCGCCAGCGTTCGATATTGATCGGTCGCTATGTAGTCCACATGCGCCCGCTCTGCGGCCCGCCACCGAGTCTCCGCCTGCGTCAGCGAGCCGAAGTTGTAGTTCGCAAACCATCCATTCTGCTGCATGGTTGCGGGCGCCGCACCATCCAGCGTGTAGAACCGGATCCACAAGCCTTCGGCATGGGCGTGCGTTACCAGGGCCTGCAGGCGGGCGGCATCGGCCGCTGTCCACGCTCCGGCATGGTTCTGTCCGCCGCGCTCGACGACGTTCCAGGGGTTGTTCCACCAGCGGCGGTAATTGTTCGCAGCAGAGGGCTCCAGCACCTGCGGTGCAGCCATCGGGTTCGCTGTATTTGTGTGCACGGAGCCAAACACCAGCAGCCGGCCGCCGAC
>JAKAUB010000224.1 GCA_021827845.1 Acidobacteriota bacterium
GTGGGGGTCGTTCTTCGGTGAACCTGTCACGTGGTGAAGTTCTGGCCGGCCGTTCGATGGGCGGGATCGGAGCTTTCGGACAGCACACCTCCTTTACGCCGCGTGGCGGGTTCGGCCTCTCGAGCGCCCGCGCTGGCGGAGGCTCCCATGGCGGCTTCGGCGGTGGCGGCTTTGGCGGCCGCGGAGGCTTTGGTGGCCGCGGGGGCTTTGGTGGTGGCCACGGTGGTGGGTTCGGCGGTGGCCATGGTGGCGGCTTTGGCGGTGGTCATGGTGGCGGCGGCGGTGGTGGCGGCCACGGTGGTGGTGGCGGCGGCCGATAACGCAATCCTACGATCCAACAAAAGGGCTACTGCCAATGGCAGTGGCCCTTTTTCCTGGCAGCCACAGGGCACATGGCGCCGTTCATTTTTTGGCGTTGGAGGTTAGCACGTTGTATATCTGCGCCGCCTGCTCCACTGGGACTTCTTCCGGCCGCACGGCAGGCGCGAGCTGGGAGTCTGCCAGCGCTTTCTGAATCGCATCGGACGCGAAGCCAGCGGCCTTCAGATTGTTGGCCAGCGTCTTCCGCTTCTGCTGAAAGATGCGCTGTGTGAAGCGCAGAAAGGGTTCGCGCGGCACGCCAAGCTCCTCAAAGCGCGGCCGCATCGTCAGGCGCACCACGGCGGAGTGGACGTTTGGCGGCGGATCGAAGGCCTCGGGTGGAACGGTGAAGAGCTTCTCGACCTTTGCGTGGAGCTGCGTGGTGGCCGACAGGACGCCATAGTCGCGCGTGCCAGGCCGTGCCGCTAACCGGTCAGCGACTTCCTCCTGCACCATGACGACGGCGCGGTCGATAGCGCTCGCCTGCGCGAACAGGTGCAGCAGAATGTCGGAGGTGATGTAGTAGGGCAGATTGCCGACGACGACGAGCTTTTCCGCCGCACTGCGCGGATCGCCGGGCCACGCGAGCTGCGCCAGATCCGCATCAAGCACGCTGGCGTTGACGATGGTCAGGTTGGCTGCGGCGGCCCAGCGTGCCTGCGCGGCGGCTGCCAGTGCATGATCGAGCTCAATGCAGAGCAGCCGGGCGGCGCGGGGAAGCAGCAGCGTTGTGATCGCACCTTTGCCGGGGCCGATCTCGACGACCGTGGCGTGCGCAATGTCTCCCAGCGACTCCACAATCTGCATCTGTGCAGCCGGGCTGACGAGGAAATTCTGCCCGAGCTTTGGCTTTTCAGAGCGCATTCACGTCCGTTTATTTCCCGTGTCGAAATCCTGCGGCTAGAATAGCGCTTCCGGCTGCGGCGCCTTCGCTGCGGCCGTCAGGAGAGGTTCCCCATGCGCGTAGGTCTGATGACTCGAGAGTATCCGCCGCACGTCTACGGCGGAGCTGGCGTTCACGTGGAGTATCTGAGCCGCGAGCTGGCGAAGCGGGTCGAGGTGGAAGTACATTGCTGGGGCGAGCAGCACGCCGACGCCGGCAACCTGCATGTGCGCGGCGGCGAGCCCTGGGCGCAGCTCGCCAACAGCAAGGAGAAATTCCGCACCGCGCTGGAAGCGCTGAGCCTGAACCTGGCGCAGATGGAAGCGCTGGGCGCAATCGACGTGATCCACACGCACACGTGGTACGTTTCGATGGCCGGCTTTCTGGCGCAGAAACTCTTCGGCATTCCTTTTGTGCTGACCACGCATAGCCTGGAGCCGCTGCGCGCCTGGAAGGCGGAGCAACTGGGCAGCGGCTATGCGATGAGTTCATGGATGGAGCGCACAGCGATTCTCGCGGCCGATGCCGTGATCGCTGTCTCGCAGGGCACACGCAGCGACATCCTGCGCGTGTATCCGGAGATCGATCCCGAGCGCGTGCACGTCATCTACAACGGCATCGATCTCGAGGAGTACCGGCGCAGCTCCAGCACGGACGCGCTCCGGAAGCATGGCGTCGATCCAGAGAAGCCCTACGTGCTGTTTGTGGGTCGCATCACGCGGCAGAAAGGCGTTACGCATCTGGTGGACGCCATCCGCTACCTGCCGCCGGAGACGCAGGTGGTGCTGTGCGCGGGTGCGCCAGACACGCCGGAGATCGCCGCCGAGATGCGGGCCAAGGTGGAGCAGGCGCGGGCGACCCACGCAAACATTGTGTGGATTGAAGAGATGGCGGCCAAGCCGGAGGTAATTCAGCTCTACAGCCACTGCCGCGTCTTCTGCTGCCCGTCGGTATATGAGCCGTTCGGCATCATCAACCTGGAGGCGATGGCCTGCGAGGCGCCCGTGGTGGCGAGCGCGACGGGCGGCATTCTGGAAGTGGTGGAGGACGGCAAGACCGGGTTTCTGGTGCCGTTTAACGCGGATGCGCAGACGGGATTTCCCAGCCATCCCGACCGGTTTGCGCGGGACTTGGCAGGGAAGCTGAATACGCTGCTGAAAGACCCGGCGCTGGGACGAAAGTTCGGCGAGGCAGGCCGCCGCCGCGTGGAGCAGCATTTTTCATGGTCCGCAATTGCGGAGCAGACCATTGCGCTGTATCAGTCCCTGCTCGAAAAGAAGCCGCGCCAACGCCTCTGAACAAAACGCGAAAAGTGCGGCCGCTCAGTACCAGTTTTTGGTATGCGGCCAGTATTCCGCGAGCGGCTCCTTGGGCCCGTGGCACAGGTAGATGGGGCCGTTCTCGTACGGCATAGCCCAGCGATTCTCAAACGAACCGGCTTCCGTGACAGACGAGAAGTAGTGCTGCAGCTCTTTTTTTGTCTCGCCGACGACGATCATCGACTGCCCATCGTACCCGCGCGGGCCCCAGAAAAAATAATTCTGGTGTCCGCTGATGGCCGGCGGCAGACCGTACTTTGGGCCAAAGAGATCGATGGCGCCTGCCTCGCCGTAGTTGTCGCAGAAGATGGCGGTGCGGGCGCGCTCCTGCGGCGGCAGTGCGTTGTAGATGCGGCCAACCTCGGCGGCCATCTGCTGCCAGCCGAAGCGGTCCGCGTAGAACTGCGGCAACTGGCCGCTGGAGGCAGTCTCCGTCGCAACGTCCGTAAGGTGCAGGGCGCGGGTGTAGCGCACCCACGTGGCGGGCGGCAACACCGGCAGCGCCATGGGCAGCGTGACAGCGCCCAGAATCAGGAACACGGCGATGGCTGCGGGCAAAAGCCATGCGGTTTTGCGCGAAGCCGAAAAGGCCCGCTGCCAGGAGACCGCTCCAGCGGCAAACAGCATGGGATACACGGGCGCAAAGTAATAGTCCTTGGCGTGCAGATGGATCATGATCGCCAGGCAGATGAGGTAGCTAAGGCCCACCCAGCGCAACCCGCGCGCCCCACGGAAAAACAGCAGCCACGCCAGTCCGGGGAGCAGCAGAAAAATGCTGAGCGGATGGAGCATCTGGATCTCTGCTTCCAGAAACGCAAGCGGCCCAAGCACCACATTCTTGTGGCTGTGCTTTACATTTTCCAGCCATTCCAGCGTGGGCCAGTGGTGGTGGATCTGCCAGAGTGTGTATGGCAGCGAAAGGCCCACCACGAGCAGCAGCGCAAGCAGCGCCCAGAGGCTGAAGAGCAGCCGGCGCTGCGGCGTCAGCAGCAGGCCTAGAAAGAGCGCCGCGAGGAAAAAGGCGATCGAGGGCTTGTTCAGCAGGCCCAGACCGCCGCAGACGCCCACGGCAATCCACCAGCGGAGATCCCCACCGCGAACCATCCAGAGGATGGCGAGTACGCAGCCCATCCAGAAGACTGGCTCAAAGGCGTTCATGGAAAGAAAGCTGTCGATGCCGAGATAGACCGGCGCAATCAGCACGGCCGTCATGGCCAGCGCCTGCGCCATGCGGCGGCCGCCCATGGCCGCCGCCAGCAGGCCGGTGAGCACAATCTTCACGGTTCCGGCGATGCCGGAAAACAGCCGCAGCAACGCGAGATTGTGAAAGCCGAAGAGGGCAGTCGCCAGCCGCGCCTGCAGCGCGACCATGGGCGCCTGATCCACGTAGCCCCACGCCAGCCGCCGCCCGCAGACGATGTAGTACATCTCATCGCGGAAAATGCCGTAGCCAAAGTGCTGCGCAAGGATGTTGCCGGCAATGTCCACCGCCAGCTTGATGGCGGCAAAGAGCAGGCCCAGGCGCAGCGCGGCTTTCAAGTCGGTAGGCGGCGGCGCGGCGATCGGTTGTTCCCCGCCTGCCGATGCGTTGGCGAATTCCATGTCCGCGGCCTCCCGTCTTACATACGCTGAGGTTTTTGGATAAGTTCCCGCCATGGCGCGTGTCGGCGGGTGAGCTGGGCGGGAAGGTCATGCAAGACTCTTCGGTCGTCCTACAGTCTGGAAAGACAAAATGCACAGATTCTTCGGTCGTCCGTTGGACTCCCTCAGAATGACTCGCAGTAGTCGTCCCCTGGACTTCCTCAGAATGACTCGCGGCACAGCAGGCGCGCCGGCACGGCCTCAGACGCCAAATCCGCAAGCGAGTCATCCTGACCGGGAACGAAGTGGAGGGGAAGGATCTGTGCATTTGTTTGGAATGCCAAATGCAGAGATTCTTCGGTCGTCCGTTGGACTCCCTCAGAATGACTCGTGGCATGGCAGGCGTGCTGGCTCGGTCTCAGACGCCAAATCCGCAAGCGAGTCATCCTGACCCGGAGCGAAGTGGAGGGGAAGGATCTGTGCATTTGTTTGGAATGCCAAATGCAGAGATTCTTCGGTCGTCCTTCGGACTCCCTCAGAATGACTCGCAGCGGTGAGTGGGGTAGCTCCTACAATAGCCTCCATGCGAAAGAAGCCTGGATGGGTCTACATCATGACAAATCGCAGCCGGACGCTGTGCGTTGGCGTGACCTCGCAGCTGGAACGTCGTGTGGCCGAGCACAAAGGCGGCAGCCAGGAAGATTCCTTCACGCAGCGCTATCGGCTTGATCGGTTAGTGTATTGCGAACGCTTTCAATCCATATACGACGCGATTGACCGCGAAAAGAAAATCAAGGGCTGGCTGCGGGTCAAGAAAATTGCGCTCATCGTCGCCAGCAACCCCACCTGGCGCGACTTGAGTGAGGATTGGGGCAAGCCAATCTCTCCGCCGGTCTCAGATGCCCAATCCACAAGTGAGTCATCCTGACCCGGAACGAAGTGAAGGGGAAGGATCTGCGCATTTCTTCTGGAATACCCAAATGCACAGATTCTTCGGTCGTCCGTTGGACTCCCTCAGAATGACTCAGCGTGGGCGTTGTTTGCTCTTCCGCCAGAATGGCCCGGCGAATAACTGGAGCGTTGGCGCGGTCTCAGATGCCCAATCCACAAGTGAGTCATCCTGACCCGGACCGAAGTGAAGGGGAAGGATCTGTGCATTTCTCTGGAATACCCAAATGCACAGATTCTTCGGTCGTCCGTTGGACTCCCTCAGAATGACTCGGGTGGTCGTCGGTGGATGCTCTCAGGACGACTTGGCGAATAACTGGAGCGTTGGCGCGGTCTCAGATGCCAAACCCTCAAGCGAGTCATCCTGACCCGGAACGCAGTGGAGGGGAAGGATCTGTGCATTTCTCTGGAAACCCAAGATGCACAGATTCTTCGGTCGTCCTTCGGACTCCCTCAGAATGACTCGTGGCGGTCATCCGTTGGACTGCCTCAGAATGACGCGCGGGTCGCCACCTCCCGTCCATCATTCGGAGGCCGAGTGAAAGTAGGCGAGGATGGCCTCGGCCGTCTTGCGCGGGACGACGGACATCAGCGATTCGAGCGTGGCGGCCTTTACGCCGCTCAGGCTGCCGAACTGGCCGATGAGCCGCAGCCGCGTCTGCGCGCCGACGCCGGGGATGCGCAGCAGGTCGGAGTCGCGGTCGCGCATCTCACGCCGCTTGCGGTGGTAGCGGATGGCGAAGCGATGCGACTCATCGCGGATGCGCTGCACCAGATGCAACACGGGCGAGCGGCGGTCGAGCACGACCGGCTCGTCCTCCTGCCCGTAGACGTAGATCAGCTCCTCGCGCTTTGCGATAGAAGCCAGCGGCTGCGAGGTCAGGCCCAGCTCCTCCAGCGCCGAGGCGGCGGCATGCAGCTGGCCCAGGCCGCCGTCGATCAGCACCAGGCTTGGCATGGGGCGGTTCTCCTCTTTCATACGACGGTACCGCCGGCCGACGACTTCGCGCATGCTGGCGAAATCATCGACACCCTCGACCGTCTTTACCTGGAACTTGCGGTACTGTGCCTTGTTCATCGCGCCTTTTTCCCACACCACCATAGAGGCGACGGTCTCCGCGCCCTGAATGTGTGAGATGTCGAAGCACTCGATGCGCTCGGGCAGCTCCGGCAGGCTCAGCGCGTCCTGCAGCGCCTCCTGAATCATCTGCACGCTGGGTTGGAGCACGCGGAAGCGCTGATCGAAGGACTGCTTGGCATTCTGCCCGGCCAGGTCCAGCAGAGAGCGCCGCTCCCCGCGCTGCGGCACAGCGATCTCCACGCGCCGCCCGCTGCGTTCGCTCAGCAGGCTGGCCAGCGCGTCGCGGTCCGCAAACTCGACCGGCACGTAGATGCTGCGCGGCACATACTGCTGGTCGATGTAAATCTGCTTCAGTAGCGCGGAAAAGAAGGCGGAGGCGCTGAAGATTGCCGGAACCGGCGCTGCGGCGGGGCCGTCATGCGCTGCCTGGTCCGTGTCCGCTTCCTCCAGAAACTCCGGCAGATCATCCCAGAAAAATTCACGCCGGTCCACGATGCGGCCGCTGCGCACATGAAACAGATTGGCCGCGATCATGCCGCTCTCGTAGTGGAAGTTGAAGACGTCGGCATCGTCGTCGGAAGCACCGGCGATGCGCTGCTTCTCCTGCAGCTGGCTCAGCGTCACGGCCAGGTCGCGGTAGCGGGCGGCCAGTTCGTACTGCTCCGCCTCGGCGGCGGCCTGCATCCGCTGCCCAATGGATTTTTCCAGCTCCGCCGCATGGCCTTCGAGCAGCAGGCGAACGTCGCGCACCGCTTCGGCATACGCCTCCGGCGTGGTCAGCCCTTCCACGCAGGGGCCCAGGCAGCGCCGGATGTGGAATTGCAGGCAGGGCCGCGGGTGATAGCGCGAGAGATCGACCTTGCAGCTGGGGATGAGAAACGTGCGGTGGATGAGATCCACGATGCGATAGGCCAGATTGCCCGGAAAATACGGGCCGTAGTACAGGCTGCCGTCCTTGCGCAGCCGCCGGGTGACCATCACCTTGGGAAAGCGGTCGCCGACGGTCAGTTTGACGTAGGGGTAGGTCTTGTCATCGCGCAGCAGAATGTTGAAGCGCGGCTTACGCTGCTTGATCAGGTTGTTTTCAAGGGCGAGCGCCTCATGCTCATTATCGACCAGGATGTATTCCAGATCGACCGCCTCGCGCATCAGCGAGCCGGTTTTGGCATTGGCTTGCGCGGCGTCGAGGAAGTACGAGCGCACCCGGGAGCGCAGGTTTTTGGCCTTGCCGACGTAGATGACGTTGCCATCGGCGTCCCGGTACAGGTACACGCCGGGCTTGGGCGGCAGGCTGCGGACTTTTTCGTCAAGATCCATCGGGTGGGCCGTTTTCTCACAGGACCGAAAAACCGCGGGCCTGCTCTTCTAATGTAAAAACTTCTCGATGTGTGCAGCGAAACAAGGGACAGAAGCGTCTAAGTATTTGATTCTGTTCCACCAAAAAAGTTCTAGCAATTGGTGGACAAATTGCTTCTAAGTTACCGGGGGAGGGCCAAAGTCTCCGGCTCTCAGGGAGAGGTCTATGGATTCTACTTGCAGGAGCATCCGTTCGAAGCGATGGCTGGCTTGTAGCTCCGTGCTGCTGCTTGCCACTGCTGGATGCGCCACGAAGAACTACGTACGAAATCAAACAACGCCGCTGGTGCAGCATACGAATGAGCTGGAAGACCAGACGGCGGCGAATCACCGCAAGATTCAGGACGTCGATCAGCGCGCCACCACAGGCATTCAGCAGGCGCAGAGCGCGGCCAGCACAGCGGACCAGAAGGCTGTGGCAGCCGGCCAGTCTGCACAGACGGCGCAGCAGTCGGCGCAGGAAGCCATGAACCACGCTGACTCGCTGGAAAGCGTAGTGAGCAACCTGGACAGCTATCACCAGGTGGCCGACACCAGTGTGCATTTTGCTTTCAACAAGGCGACATTGACGCCCAAGGCGAAGGCGGATCTGGACAGCTTCGCGTCGCAGCTTGCGAATACGAAGTCCTACATTCTGGAACTGACAGGCGGAACCGACTCCACCGGCGATAAGGCTTACAACTACCAGTTGAGCGAACGCCGCGCGGAAGCCGTAGCGCAGTATCTTGCCGCGAAATATAACGTTCCACCGCACAAGTTTTATCTGATCGGCATTGGCAAGGACGTAGAGGTGGCCAGCAATCGCAGTGCAAGCGGCCGCGCCAAAAACCGCCGTGTCGAAGTGCAGCTGCTTTCCAACCAGCCGGCCCAGACCGGCACGCAGGGAACCAGCCAGTCGGGAGCCGCTCCGCAGTCCGGCAGTACCAGCCAGACCGGAACCGCGCAGAACCCGCAATAAGGTTGCACGTAGAACTTGGCGAGCCGGGGGGTGGTGCCCCCGGCTCTACTTTTTTTCTGTTGGCGCCGGCGTTCGGGAGTAGAGCACCGGATTCAGCTCCGGATCGTTATACATCTTCAGCTGGCGATAGACCTCAAACCGCAGGCGTCCGGCAAAGATATCCCGCCAGAAGCGGTCGAGGCAGGCGGCCAGGTTGGCGCGCTGCACACGAAGAATGGCCAGCCTTTTGCGGTTCCGTTCAACGTGACTCTCCGGCACGCCGCAGCGCTCGATCTCCTCAACGGTATGCCATAGCTTCAGCGTCAGGATGGAGAGCCGGTCCAGCATCTGCCCGGGAGCTTCAGAGTGCAGGTCGGCCGATTGCAGGGGAAGCCGGTGGGCGTTCAGCTCCTGCAGCAGGGCTTCGTCGATGCGCTCCATCGCGTCATTGCGCTGCTGGTTAACGCGGTCGATGGCGCGTTTGGCAGCGGCAATCTTCGCGTCAGCCGCAGCGGGATCGCGCGCCTCATCTTCCAGATGCCACAAGGCGAAATTAGTGCGGTGCAGCGCGCGCAGCCACCGCTGCCACGGGGTGTTGCCCGCATCCTCACCCGGGTCGGATTCATGCCATTCCCGGGTCCATGCATCCAGCTGGCGGACAAGCGGCTCCGCGCTCCAGAGAAAACCATCGTTCATCGAAACCATGATACTCAGTGCAGCTGCCGGCAGCGAAAGGGGCACATCCGGTAGGATGATGGTTTGATATGAGCGAACAATCCTGGCAGCAGGTTCCGCACCGCCGTTTTAACCCGCTGGAGCGCCGGTGGGTTCTGGTTTCTCCGCATCGCACCCAGCGTCCGTGGCAGGGCGAGGTGGCAAAACTGGACGCGACGCCGCGCGTGCAGTATGACCCGCAGTGCTATCTGTGCCCCGGCAATGAGCGTGCAGGCGGGCACAAGAATCCTGACTACGCGGGCACCTTTATCTTTGACAACGATTACGCAGCGCTGCTGCCGGACGCACGATTCACCGGACAGCCGCCGCACGACGCGCTGTTCTGTGCCGAGCCGGAACGCGGTCTCTGTCGCGTGCTCTGCTTCAGCCCGGACCACAGTCTGACGGTGGCCCGCATGCGGCCCGCGGAGCTGGAGCGGGTGGTGGAGGCCTGGAGCGCGCAATATGCGGAGCTGGGGTCGCGGCCTGACATCCGCTATGTTGAGATTTTTGAAAATCGCGGCGCGATGATGGGCGCCAGCAATCCCCACCCGCACGGGCAGATTTGGGCGACTGAGCATGTTCCCGACACGCCGCGCCTGGAGGGGGAGTCGCAGCGGGCGTACCGCGCCGAGCATGGTTCCTGCCTGCTGTGCGACTATGTTGCGCGCGAGACCCAGGCCGCCGAGCGCATCGTGTGCGAGAACGAGGAGTTCGTCGCGGTGGTGCCGTTCTGGGCGGTGTGGCCGTTTGAGACGATGATTCTGAGCCGCGCACATATGGGCGCGATGCCGGAGTTTTCGCAGAAGCAGCGCGCAGCGCTGGCATCGCTGATGCAACGGCTGACCACGCGCTACGACAATCTGTTCTCGACGAGCTTTCCGTACACCATGGGCTTCCACCAGGCGCCGACCGATGGCGCGGCGCACCCGGAGTGGCATTTTCACGCGCATTACTACCCGCCACTGCTGCGCTCAGCGACCGTGCGCAAATTTATGGTCGGGTTCGAGATGCTCGGAATGCCGCAGCGCGACATTACGCCGGAATCTGCGGCCGAGCGGTTGCGCGCCCAGAGCGAAACACATTTCGACGCGAGGCCTTGATTGAAGCACAGAACGATTGCACTGGATGGGCAGCCAGTGACGCTGGAGCAGCTTTGGGCAGTGGCGCACGGCGAAGCCACGGTGACGCTGAGCGCTGCCGCGCGGGAACGCATCGCGCGTTCGCGCCAGGTGGTGGAGGAGTTGCTGGCGCGCGGCGCCACTGTTTACGGCATTAACACCGGCTTTGGGAAATTGTCGGATGTGTACATCCCCGCCGGAGAACTGCGGCAGTTGCAGGTGAATCTGGTGCGCAGTCACGCGTGCGGCATCGGGGAGCCACTGACGGAAGCCGAGACGCGCGGCATGCTGCTGCTGCGGGCCAATGTTCTGGCCAAAGGCACCAGCGGCACGCGCGTAGTGGTGGCCGAGCACCTGCTTGCCATGCTGGCGGCCGGCGTTCTGCCAGTGATTCCTTCGCGCGGCTCCGTGGGGGCAAGCGGAGACCTGGCGCCGCTGGCGCATCTGGCGCTGGGAATGATCGGCGAAGGCGAGGTCTTCTTCAAGGGGAAACGTTTACCCGCAGCCGATGCTCTCCGTCAGGCGGGACTGGCGCCGCTGGCGCTGGAGGCCAAAGAAGGTCTGGCGCTGCTGAATGGCACGCAGGCCATGGCCTCTGTCGGCGGACTGGCGCTGGCGCGGGCATATCGTGCGGCGCGGCTGTTTGATCTGGCCGGGGCCATGACGCTGGAGGCCCTCATGGGCACGCCGGTGGCCTTTGACGCGCGCATCAGCGATGTACGGCCGCATCCGGGCCAGCTTTCAGCGGCGGCCCATCTGCGCAGCCTGATGGCGGACAGCGAGATTCGCGAATCCCACCGCACCGGTGACCCGCGCGTGCAGGATGCCTACTGCCTGCGTTGCATGCCGCAGGTGCATGGCGCCGTGCTCGATACGCTGCAGCACGCGCGCCGCGTGCTGGAAATTGAAATGGGGTCGGCCACGGACAATCCGCTGGTGTTTGCTGCCGCGGATGCCGGCGCGGAAAACGAAATCCTCTCAGGCGGCAACTTTCACGGCGCGCCGCTGGCGCATGTGCTGGACTACGCGGCCATCGCGACAGCAGATCTGATGAGCATTGCCGAGCGGCGCATCGACCGGCTGGTGAACCCGGATCTGAACGAGGGCCTGCCGCCCTTCCTTACGCCGCAGGCCGGCATCTGCTCCGGCTACATGATTGCGCACGTCGCTGCGGCAGCCATGCTGGCGGAGTCGCGCGTGCTGGCGCATCCAGCCAGCATTGACAGCGTGCCAACATCCGGCGGCAAGGAAGACCACGTCTCGATGGGCATGACCTCCGCGCTGAAGCTGCGGCAGAGTGTTGACAACGCCGAGTACGTTTTAGCAATTGAGTTGATGGCCGCGGCGGAGGGTCTGGAGTACCGGCGGCCGTTGCGTCCGGCGCGGCGCGTGGAAGCAGCGCGTGAGCTGGTGCGGCGCCATGTACCGAAGCTGGCGACAGACCTGGCATTGCAGCCGGATATCGAGCGGCTGCGGACCGCGATCCGGAACGGCGAGTTTGACGCGTGGATGGAATAGCGCGCCACGCATCGGCGAAGTGTAGCGAATCGAGATGGATGGTGCGAAGCGAACGGCGGCGCGATGCGCCGCCGGACCTTTTACCAGCGAAGCAGAACGAGCTCGGCGCAGAAGCCCGGACCCATGGCCGCTAGAATGCTGTAGGTTCCCGGCGCCGGCCGGTAGTTCAGCATGACGTCTTCCAGCACCAGTAAGACCGACGCGGAGGACATGTTGCCCGCACGGCGCAGACACTCCCACGAGCGGGCAAAGGTCTCACGCGGTAAGTTCAGTGCCTCGGCCGTGGCGTCCAGCACCTTGGGACCGCCGGTGTGCATGATCCAGGAAGTGATGTCGGAGCGCTTCATCCCCTGATCAGCCAGAAAGCCGTCGATATCTTTCGGGAAGTTGCGCAGAATGGTCTCGGGCACCTCCTGCGAGAGCACGATCTGAAAGCCCTCTTCGGAGATATCCCAGCCCATCAGGTGCTCGGTGTCGCGGTAGAAGCTGGAGCGGTACGCAAGAATCTCCGGGCCATCGGAGCGGACGTTATCGCCGGCCACCACAACAGCGGCGGAGCCATCGGCGAACAGGCCGGAGGCGATCATGTTGGCGACGGATAGATCCATGCGCTGCCAGGTCAGCGAGCAAAGCTCGACCGACAGAAGAATCGCGATGCGGTCCGGGTAGGCGCGGACGTAATCCGCCGCCTGGCTGATGCCGGCGGCGCCGGCCACGCACCCTAACCCAAAGATGGGCGTCCGGCGCATCGCAGCCGGCAGATCCATGATGTTGCTGAGTTTCGCGTCCAGAGAAGGAGCGGCAATGCCGGTCACGGAGACCGTTATCATTGCGCCGATGTCTTCTTTTTTGCGGCCGGCGCGGGCGAGCGCACAGGTTACGGCGCGCTGGCCAAGCTCGGTGGCGGCCTTAATCCAGCGATCATTGGCGTCGCCCCACGTCTCAATCGAGGCATATTCCTCAATCGGATACGCAAGATGCCGGCCATCGACCGAGACCCGCTGGTGCAGCCGTTCCAGGACATCCGGCTTGTCGAGCTTGCCCTTCCAGTGTTCGCAGAGGGTCTCAAAGATCTGCTGTTGGCTGTAATACCACTGCGGCATTGCGCTGGCGACGCTGGCAATTCTCATTCGTTATGGTTCGCTTTCATGCGGTTCGAGATTCGAAATGTTTGATTTTCTTTGAGGATACCAGTGTGGCCCCTGAAGTGGCACTGTAGTTATATCGTAATCTCCGAAACATCTGGCATTTCGATTCAGCGGGACGAACATGGCGGACGCGACTTTTCTGCGCGATTGCCGTCTGTAGCAAGTGGCGCAAATACGTGCGCGGGAGCGGCAATGCGTAAGGTCTGGCCGGGGTTTGGGATAGGCAGGGCAGCGAGCGGCAAAGCCCGGTGGCACAGACCGGCGATGTTGCTGCCGCTTCTGCTGCTGACTGGCGCTGCGTTCAGCCAGAGCACTGGGGCTGCGCCTCCGGCAACCTCCGCAGCAACGTCGATTTCTCCGACCGACGATAGTATTGCCCGCACCCTGAATCAGAAGATCATGCAGTCCGACACGTTGCGCCCGCTGGACCTGGGCGTCTATGTGCATAACGGGGAAGCGACGCTGACCGGCACCGTGCCCGATGCGCAGACGGAGCAGGACGTGCTGGATCTGGCGCGTGGTACGGCGGGCGTCACGTCGGTCGATGACAAGCTGCATGTCGGGAAGCCGTTGACCACCGCCCCCGGCTTTTCCAACACTCCGGCGACCGCTGCCCATGCTGCGACCCCGCCGCCGCAACCGGCAAATCCCAGCGCGGGCGCGACGGTAATCTACCCGCCTGTGCGGAATGGCCAGCCGCCGGATGTCCTGCTGACCGTCCCGTCCGGTACGCCGCTATCGGTAATGATGCAGACCCGCGTTGACAGCAAGCACACGCAGCCGGGGACACCGTTCCGGGGCATCATCATCCACAATGTTTATTTCCGCCGTGGCATTATCGCCGTCCCGCGAGGATCGGTCGTCGAAGGAACCGTCATTGACGCGCGGCCATCGGGTAAATTGAAAGGCGGCCCGCAGCTCGCTCTGCAGCTATCGAATATTGCCATCGGCCACCGCAGCTACGTGCTCACCAGCAGCGTCTGGGCGCAGAAGGGGCCCGGCAAGGGTCCGGCGACGGCTGCCACTGTCGGCGGAACGGCCGCCTTTGGAGCGCTGACGGGCGCGATTGTGGGCGGCGGCCCGGTGGCGCTGTTGGGCGCAGCGCTGGGTGGTCTGGGTGGGGCGGGAATTTCCGCCATCTCTCCCGGCGCGCGCATTATTATTCCGGCGGAGTCGATTGTCACCTTCCACCTTACGGGCCCGCTTACGGTACGGGAGCCAACCATGAACGAGGTGCGGGCCATCTCTGCCAATGCGCCGCCGGCGTATCCGCAGCGCCGGTACCGTCGCCCGCCGCCACCGCAGATCCCGGGCGCGCCGCCGGGGGGTTATCCGTACTGAAACGCTTCCGGCCTAAACCCGTATACTGTTTGAAGGTTTGCCAGCATGGCTGGCGTACCGTTGCAACGACTTCCACCGGCCGCGGAATGCGGCAGATCCAGGTCACTTTCTCGACATGATCCGTTTTTTGCAGCAGGACAGCCGCATCGTCAAAGGCATTTTTATTGGTTTGATCTCCATCACAGCCATCCTGATGGTGATCACGCTCGTTCCCGGCATCTTTCAGGATGCTTCCGCCTCGGGCGATAACTACGCCGTGGTGCATAGCGGCGGCCTCTTCGGCCGCTACTTCGGAGGCTCCACGGATGTGCCCGTCACTCAGGTGCAGCAGGTGGCGCAGCGGATGCAGCAGCAGCAGCGGCTGCCGGATTTTGTAGTTCCATTCCTGATGCAGCGGGCCGGCCAGATGCTGGTCGAGCGCGCCGTGTTGGTGCAGGAAGCGGGCCGCCTGGGCGTGACCGTGACCGACGCCGATGTGCGTAATGAGCTGATGCATGGGCCGTTCGCGCCCATCCTGTTTCCGGGCGGAAAATTCATCGGCGAAAACAACTATGAGAATTTCGTGCAGAACGACTTCAACATGTCGCGCGCCGATTTCGAAAAGCAGCTGAAGGAAGAGATTCTCATCACGCGGCTGGAGGCTTTAATCACCGGCGGCATGACGGTATCGCCCGAGGAGGTGCGCGCGGCGTACCTGAAGCAGGCGACCAAGGTGAAGTTTGAGTATGCCGTGATCAGTGCGGCGGATTTGCGGAAGCAGATCAATCCGCCGGACTCCGTCCTGCAGGCTTTCTTCAAGCAGAACGCGGCCCGCTACGCCAAGGCGATTCCCGAGACGCGCACCATCCAGTACGTCGCATTCGCGCTCAACCAGATTCCCGGCGGTCCGCCGCAAATCTCCGGCGCGGACATTCAGCGCTATTACAACGAGCATCAGCAGCAGTTCCAGGTGCCCGAGCAGGTACGCGTGCGGCACATCCTGATCAAGGTGCCGCAGAATGCCGATGCCAAGACCGTCGCAGCGGCGCAGGCCAAGGCCGAAGACATTCTGAAGCAGCTGCACAACGGGGCCAACTTTGCCGAGCTGGCCAAGAAGTACTCCGACGACCCCGGCAGCCGCGCCGATGGCGGCGAGCTTGGTTTCATTCAGCACGGCGCCACTGTGCCGGAGTTTGATCGCACCGCATTCGCGCTACAGCCGGGACAGATGTCCGGCGTGATTCGCACCCAGTTCGGCTTTCATATCCTGCAGGTGGAGGAACGTCAGCCGGCGCACGCCAAGCCGCTCGAGGAAGTTCACGACTTGATTCTGGCGAACCTGATGCAGCAGGCGGAGGCGAAGGCCGCAGCGCAGTACTCTGCCAAGCTCGAAGCCGAGGCGCAGAAGTCTGGCCTGGCAGCTATGGCTGCGCAGAATCATCTGCACGTAGAGACGACACAACCGCTGGCGCAGAGCGGAGTCGTTCCCGGGTTGGCCGATGGCACGCAATTGCTGACCAAGGCCTTCCAGATGAAGCCGGGCGCGCCGCCGCAGACCGCATCCACCGGCGAAGGCTACGCGGTCTTCACCGTGCAGAATGTGGTGCCGGCGCACGCGCCGACCTTCGACGCCTGGAAGTCGCATGTGCTGGAAGATTTCCGTAATGAACAGATTGGCCCCATGCTGAAAGCGCGCACCCAGCAGCTCGCCATTAAGGCAAAAGAAGAGAACAGCCTCAAGAAGGCGGCGAAGGAAGTGGGCGCAACTATCCAGACCAGCGATCTGGTGGACAGTACCGGCCAGGTTCCGAATCTTGGCTCCATGAGCGATGTGGGCGCGGTGGCTTTCACGCTGCAGCCCGGACAGTTCAGCGGCCCGATCGATACAGAGCGGACCGGCGTTGTGATGAAGCTGCTGGACAAGCAGGCGCCGACGGCCGCCGAGATTCAACAGCATCTGGACAGCACGCGGGACCAGCTGGCGCAGCAGCGGCGGGACACGGCGTTTGCAGTCTTTGCGTCTTCGCTGGAGCAGCGCTACATCAAGGGTGGGCTAATCCGCTACAACCAGAAGGCCCTGGCCAATCAGCGCGCCGGCATTTAGCGCGATTGCGACCAGTCAAAAAGAGTGAAGCGGTGGGCCAGCGCCCACCGCTTTGTTTGTTTCGCATCTAACTATGTGGGGCCGGTTGGCAGTGCGATGGCAGAGTGCCGGCCATGACGTTCTGATCCTCTCACCAGCCTTGGGAACCTATGCTCTCCGAACGGTCGTCCGGCGTTCTCCTTCATATCTGCTCCCTGCCTTCGCGCGGGGGAGTTGGCGATCTTGGTCCGGCGGCCTATGCCTTTGCCGATTTTCTGGCGGCTGCGGGACAACGCTTCTGGCAGGTCCTTCCGCTTACGCCTACGGGTTATGGGAATTCTCCTTATTCCTCACTATCGGCGTTCGCCGGGAACCCCCTTTTCATCAGCCTGGAAAAGCTCGCGGAACGCGGATGGATTGCGGCTGAGGACCTGAACGCTCTGTTGCCGGCCAGCGGTGCCATCGATTACCCGGCCGCCGCAGCCCAGAAGATGCCCCTGCTGCACGCCGCGGCAAAGGCCTTTCTGGAACGGGCTACCCCGGAGGATCGCTATTACTTCGGAGAGTTCTGCGGACGCAGCGAAAGCTGGCTGCTGCCGTATGCCCGCTTCATGGTTTTGCGCGGGCATTATCCGGCGGTGGACTGGACGAGCTGGCCGCGTGAGCTGGCACGCTGCGAGCCTCAGGCGCTGGCGCAGCTGGACCAGGAACACGGCGAAGAGATCGAGCGGCAGAAGATCATCCAGTTTTTCTTCGAGGAACAATGGCGCGAACTGCGCGCCTACTGCGCCGCGCGGGGCATCGGCTTTATCGGAGACATGGCAATCTTCGTCAACCATGACAGCGCCGATGTCTGGACCAATGCCCACCTGTTTCAACTGGACGCACAGGGTCATCCGGAGCACGTCGCGGGTGTGCCGCCGGACTACTTCAGCCCGGCCGGGCAGCGCTGGGGCAATCCGCTCTATCGCTGGGACGTGATGATTGAGCGCGGGTTCGCCTGGTGGACGGAGCGGATTCGCCGCGCATTTTCGTTGTGCGATCAAATACGGCTCGATCACTTTCGCGGGTTCGAGGCCTACTGGTCCATCCCCGCAGCGGAGCCAACCGCCATCCACGGGGCGTGGGTCAAAGCGCCGGGCAGGGAATTGTTCGCCCGCCTGCGGCAGGAGTTTGGCGAGCTGCCGTTGATTGCCGAAGATCTGGGCGTGATCACGCCGGAGGTCGAGGAGCTGCGCACCAGTTTCGGACTGCCCGGCATGCGCGTCATGCAGTTTGGCTTCAGCGATCCGGGCGCGCACATCCATCTGCCGCACCGGCTGGTGGAGAACATGGTCGTTTACACGGGCACCCACGATAACAACACCACCCTGGGCTGGTACCAGCAGGTAGGCGAGACAGAGCGCGAGGCGGTGCATGCCTATCTGGGTGTGACGCGTGAAGAGGATGTGGTTCCATCCATGATTCGCTCAGCGGAGACTTCGGTCGGCCGGCTGTGCCTGATTCCGCTGCAGGATGTGCTGGGGCTGGGCGCTGAAGCCCGCATGAACACGCCGGCGGCCGCCGACGGAAACTGGGGCTGGCGCTTTGCGCCGGATGCTCTGCAGCCGGCGATGGCTGAATGGCTGCGCGCCCTGACGGTGGTGACGGATCGTCAGCCGCCGGCTCGATTTGACTAGCGCGCTTTACGGCAGCACCTGCAACGACGCAGAATAAGAGAACGCCTGCAAACAACACGGACGCTGTCCGGCTGCCAAGGCGCACGCCATTTACAAATTTCGCAAGGAGACGCGATGCCCCTCACTGGAGAAGCCATTCGAATGATGAACTACGCCGACGATATTGGAACCACGCTGCGGCG
>JAKAUB010000181.1 GCA_021827845.1 Acidobacteriota bacterium
AGGAATGTCTATCTGCTGCATGGATATTTCCAGCTCGACGGGTACGTGTCGCACGCCATCGGCCGCCGGTTTGAGGTTTACGGAGCGATGGAAAATATCTTCGACCGTTCCATCGAAGTCGGGAAGACTCCCGTGCTGACGCTGGGCACGCCGCGGCTGGCCACCTTCGGCGTCCGGCTGCACTCCCTGCCGTAGGGGCGGGAAGTGCTGTGCCGCCGTGTGCGGAGGGCTCGCGGAAACGCTTGCCGTTGGCGTATGTTGGAAATCGCATGAGAAAAGACACGTTCGCCGTTACGTTTTTCGCAGCCTGTCTGGCTGCCGTCGCAGCTTTGCCCGGCGCGCTTGCGCAAACTGCACCTCCGCTGCCGCCTGCACCGGACGCACGGGTCACCACGCTGACCGCGCCCGGATATTTCAGCGAGCCCTCGGTGGCCATCAATTCGCTGAATCCGAAGCAGGTGATCGTTGCGTATCAGGTTCCAGCCAGCATCGCCTACTCTCAGGATTCGGGCGCCACGTGGACCCCGGCGGCCGATGTTGCGCCGAAGAATTTCAAGACTTCCGGCGATGTCTCGGTGACCTACGACAACAAGGGCCACGCGATTCTCTGCTACATTGCGTTCAACGAGCTGGGCACGTTTAACTACTGGGGCCATGCGACCCGCAGCAACGGCATCTTTATCCGGCGATCGCTGGATGGCGGCAAGACGTGGACAGCGCCACCCGTGACGGTGTCGCTGAAGCGCGCCAAGCCCGGCATCCCGATGGAAGACAAGCCCTACGTGGTGGCCGACGTCAGCCATGGGCCGTTCGCCGGCAATCTGTATATTGCCTGGACGCGCTGGACGCTGACCGATTCCCGGATGGTGCTGTCGCGCTCGACCGACGACGGCAAAACCTGGACCGAGCCAGTAGAGATTGACCGCCAGCGCGGACTGCCCCGCGATGACAACGGCGCGCTGGAGGGCTTTGACGGGGCGGTCGGCAGCGACAGCACGCTTTATGCCGTCTGGTCGCTGGGAGATGATATCCAATTCACCACATCCCGGGATGGGGGCCGCACGTTCGCAAAGCCTCGGTCGATTCTGCATACCGCGCCCATTATGTTTGCGGTGCAGGACTTTGAACGCGCCAACGGCTTTCCGCAGATTGCGGTGGACGCACACAGCGGCGACTACAAACATGCCCACCTGTATGTCACGTGGAGCGACTATCGCAACGGAGACATTGATGTGTTCTGCGCCCGCTCGACCGATGGCGGACGGCACTGGGGCCCGGCCGTGCGTGTCAATACTGATCCGGTGCACGACGGCGCCGACCAGTTTTTCCAATGGCTGACGGTCGATCCTGTGAACGGGGCACTGTCGGTCATCTTTTACGACCGGCGCGCGGACCCCGCCAACCGCAAAACCACCGTGACCCTGGCCCGTTCGACCGATGGCGGCCAGACCTTCAAAAACTATGCGTGGACCACAACGCCGTTCGTCGCGACCGGAGACTTTATGGGTGACTACAGCGGCATCGCGTCCTACGCCAACCGCGTCTACGGGGCGTGGACAGAAGAGACCCCCGCCAGACCCGGAGAGACGGGCGCAAGGGCATCCGCGACCGGATCAGAACGTCAGCGCGCCCACACGATTGTGCGCACTGGAGTGGCAGATTTTGGCGCAAAGCAGGGAGCGCAGTCGTCGCAAGATTGAACTTGTCTGGAAACAGGACGTGGTATAGTCTCGTCTACGCCGCAGACCCCCCACTCCGGCGAGACTCGTACCTTCGAGTGATCGGATCACATCGCCGACGCTTGACAACACGTAATGTTTTCTGATGGATCGGGCCTGAAAGATGAACCGGGCGGGGTGAGTTTCCGTTCTGATTTCGGTTACACTTTGAGTGATAGCCATTCCTCTGCCTGGATAATTTCTGAGTGAACGGTCTGAAAGAAAGAGAATCCCTGTGAAACCGAAGATTCTGGTGGTTGACGACGAGCGCGTAATCGCTGACACGCTGGTGATCATTTTGAACCGGAATGGTTTCGAGGCCTCCGCTGCTTACAGCGGAGAGTCAGCCGTGGAACTTGCCGAATCGACTCGGCCCGAGATGATCATCAGCGATGTCATCATGAACGACATGAATGGGATCGACGCGGCGATCAAGATTCGCGGCCTGTTGCCTCGCTGTAAGATTCTTTTGTTTTCCGGCCAGGCAGCGACTGCCGACCTGCTGGAAAAGGCCCGCACGCAGGGTCATGAATTCGAAATTCTCGCAAAGCCGGTGCATCCGCAGGATCTGCTGATGCGGCTGCGGAGCTGATCCACTCCCGGACAAACTGACGCAACGAATGAAGCTTGCTGGCGCAGCGTCTACAGCTCGCGCCGGCCTTCCATGGCGCGGCTCATCGTCACTTCATCGGCGTACTCAATGTCGCCGCCTGCAGGCACCCCAGTCGCAATGCGCGTGATGCGAACGCCCGTGCCGCGCAGCTGCTGCGCGACGTAGGCAGCGGTAGCCTCGCCTTCGACGGTTGGATTGGTGGCGAGGATCACCTCTTCCGGCGCTTCCGTGCGAACCCGGTCCAGCAGGCTGCGGATGCGGAGCTGCTCCGGCCCGATGCCATTCAGCGGTGACAGGCTGCCGTGCAGCACATGGTAGCCGCCATGAAAACTCCGCGTCTTTTCGACCGCGGCAATGTTCGACGGCTCTTCAACGACGCAGATGATGGAGCGCGTGCGATTGGGCGCCGCACAGAACTGGCACGGATCGATGTCCGTGATGTTGTGGCAGATGGAGCAGAGATGCAGTTGCGCCTTTACATCGCGAATGGCGTTGGCCAGCGCCAACGCATCCTGATCGCTGGTGCGCAGGATGTGAAACGACAGCCGCTGTGCGGATTTTCTGCCGATGCCCGGCAGGCGCGACAGTTGTTCGATCAACGCATCAAGCGGTTCGGCGAAACGTGCCACAAAGAGATCCTTCCCCTACTGATTCAGCATGCGGAGCCAGTCAGCGCCGCCCATCATGCCGGACAGCTTGCCCTTCAGCGCCTCGTCCACGCGCCGGATGGCGTCGTTGACTGCGGCAGCGATCAGATCCTGCAGCATCTCCACGTCGGCGCTGTGTTCCGTCGCACCCGCCCCCAGCGCAGCCGCAGAAGGATCGACGTGCACGCCCAGCACCCGCTTCTTTCCATCCATGCTGACGGTGATGGCACCTCCGCCGGATGAGCCCTCGACGCGAATCTGCAGCATGGCCGCCTCCATCTGCTGCTGCATCTGCTGCGCCTGCCCCATCATTTCTTTGATCTTTCCAATGTCCATCGTTTCAAACCTCATAAGGGGGAGTTATCGGGAATCGCGCAATGAGACCACGCTGCGGATTTCCGCGTGGAACAGCGCCTGCGCATGGCGGATGATCGGGTGGTCCTGCGGGCGCACGCCGTTGACCATCGGGGCTGCGGTCCG
>JAKAUB010000034.1 GCA_021827845.1 Acidobacteriota bacterium
CTCATTTTCAGCAGCCAGAGTTTCTTGCTTATCTGCTCGGAGAACAAATTCAGCCGATTGGTTTCTGCCCGCTAGGCTCTCCGGCGCGTCCCGAGCGTGATTGTTCGCCGTCGGACACGGTGCCTATGGAAGATCCGATAATCTGCGCCATTGCGAAGGAACACGGGGTACACCCGGCCGCGATCTGTTTGAAGTGGGCGGTGCAGCGCGGGGAAGTTGTGATTCCGTTTTCCGTGAACCCGCACAACTACTGGGCGAACCTGCGGGCGGTGGTGGAAGATCCGCTGACGCAAGAGGAAATGGAACGCATCGCTGCTGCCGATCGCCACTGCCGATTGATCAAGGGCGATGTTTTTCTCTGGAAACAAAATCAATCCTGGCGCGACCTCTGGGACGAAACTGGAACCATCACCCCCGCATGAAGGACACCGAAGCGATGTCACAGAGAAACACAGAAGCGGAGATGCAGGGTGCTGTTCTTCCCGGCAATAGCACTGCTGAAATCCGTTCGTATCCGGTGCCCGAACCGGGCTGGGGACAGGTTTTGCTCCGCATGAAGTCGTCCACCATTTGCGGTTCGGACATTCGTGCCATTTACCGCGAACACCTTGGGATCGGCCCGGAGGGCTACCAGGGAGTAATCGCCGGCCACGAGCCATGCGGTCAAATTGTCGATACAGGGCCAGGTTGCCGCCGGTTTGGGCCCGGGGACCGCGTGATTGTGTATCACATTTCGGGATGCGGTCTTTGTTATGACTGCCGGCGCGGATACATGATCTCCTGCACCAGCGAGCAGCACCGCCGCGCATACGGCTGGCAGCGGGACGGCGGAATGGCCGACTATCTACTAGCGGAGGAGAAAGATCTTGTCTCCCTGCCCGATGCACTTTCCTATACGGATGGTGCGCAGGTGGCGTGCGGCTTCGGCACGGCGTACGAGGGGCTGCAAAAGATTGGAGTGAGTGGAGACGACGCGGTGTTGATCACCGGCCTTGGCCCGGTTGGGTTGGCGGCGGCGGCGCTTTGCCGCAAACTGGGCGCAAACAGGATCTTTGGCATCGATGTTTTGCCGGGCAGGCTGCAGTTGGCGCGTGAGCTTGGACTGTGTGACGAAACCGTGCCAGGCGGGCCAGAAAACGTTTCCGATATTTTGACCCTTACGGCGGGACGAGGGGTAGAGCGCGCTGTCGAATGCTCCGGACAGGCTGAGGCGCGCGTCACGGCGATTCGCGCCACCCGCCGCTGGGGCCGTATTGTTCTGCTCGGAGAGGGAGGAACGGTCCAGTTCCAGCCTTCTCCTGATCTGATGCATGATCAGAAAACGATCTACGGATCATGGGTCACTTCGATCTGGCGAATGGAAGAACTTGTCGAACGCCTCGTGCGCTGGCAGCTCTTTCCGTCAAGCCTGGTCACCCACCGGTTTCCGCTGGCTCGCGTTGATGAGGCCTATGCGCTGATGGCCTCCGGCCGCTGCGGTAAGGTCGCTGTTTGCTTTGATGAGGAGCTTCCTTAGATGCTCAAAGGAATTTCGCCCATACTAAGTCCGGATATGCTCAAACTATTGTGCGAGATGGGTCATGGCGATGAAATTGTCCTGGCCGATTCCAACTTCCCGGGAGTCAGCATCGCGAACCGCCTGGTGCGCACCGATGGCCTTTCCATCGCCACGCTCCTCGAAGCGATTCTGCCGCTGTTTCCGCTTGATAGCTATGCCCACCCCCTTGTCATGATGCAGGCGAGTGCTAAAGATCACCTCGACCCGGCAGTGGAAGCGGACTACATGCGCGCAGTGCACCGCCACGAACCCGATGCGGCTGCGCCGATCCGCATCGAGCGTAGTGCCTTTTATGAGCGCGCCCGCCGTGCCTTCGCGATCGTGATGACTGGCGAGCTACGGATTTATGGCAATCTGATTCTGAAGAAGGGTGTCATTACCTAACGTAGGTAATCGCAGTCTGCAATCTGTCCAGAGGAGCGATTCATGCACCGGAGAGACTTCTGCAAACTTCTTACGGCAGCCGCTGCTGCCTCGGCTTTTCCCGCATTGGCGCAGCCGGAGGCAGGGAAATCAGCGGCCTTTCGGAGGTTCGACACCTGGACGCAGGACTATGCACAGTTTTGTGCGACGCCCGCCAGCGACCGGGTCTTTTATGCGCTGAAAGATGGAAAGTTTATCCAGGAGAAGCTCGACGAAGCGGCCTGGCAGCCGACTGGATGGGGAAACCCGCCTGGCCTGCCCATTCCCGGCGGTTCGTGGGACGGTGTTCCGATGGTTTCTCCCATCGCCGGACTGAGCGGTGATGGACCGTACAAGCCGACCTGGGATTCTTTGCTGCAGTACGAGGCGCCAGAGTGGTATCGCGATGCAAAGTTTGGTATCTGGGCGCACTGGGATCCGCAATGCGTCCCTGAAGATAACGACTGGTACGCCCGCAACATGTATATGCAGGGGTCGAAACAAAACATCTATCACCTGGAACACTATGGTCCCCCGTCGAGATTTGGGTACAAAGACCTTTGCGCGCAATGGACCTTGCTGAACTGGGAACCCGACGAACTGATTACTCTCTATAAAAATGCCGGAGCAAAATTCTTCGTGGCGCTGGCCAATCACCACGATGGCTTCGACACCTGGAATTCGAAACATCATCAGTGGAACGCTTGCAACATTGGCCCGCATCGCGATGTTGTAGGCGACTGGGCCGCCGCTGCGCGCAAGCAGGGCTTACGCTTCGGCGTCACCGTGCATCAGGCGCGCAACTGGTGGTGGTTTCAAACATCGCACGGCGCGGACAAGACCGGGCCCATGGCCGGCATCCCATACGATGGTGACCTGACCGCGAAAGACGGAAAGGGGCAATGGTGGGAGGGGTTCGACCCGCAGCAGTTGTATGGGGCGAAACATCCGCACGATGCGCTGCCGGACATCTCTTACGTCAAGAACTTCTACGACCGCACCCGCGACTTGATCGACCAGCACGATCCCGATCTCCTGTATTTCGACAACTCGCGGGTCCCGCTCGGCTGGGGAGGTATGAATATCGCCTCCTATTTCTATAACCACAATCTGCGCACTCATGGTGGCAGGATGGAAGCGGTGCTGACCGGCAAGCAAATCCCGGACAATCTAGCCAAATCCCTTGTTGCCGACTATGAACGTGGCTTTACCGACAAGATTATGCCGTATCCCTGGCAGTCGGAGACCTGCATTGGAGACTGGCATTACAACCGCGCTCTGTTCGACGTTCCGGGGAGATACGGCGGTTATCTGCCGCCGCGCGATGTTATCCACTGGCTGATCGACACCGTAAGCAAAAACGGAACATTCATTCTCAATATTCCTGGCAAGCCGGATGGAACTATCGACAGGAAAGAGATCGCCGTGCTGAATGGCATTACGGACTGGATGCGAGTGAATGGGGAGGCGATTTACGCGACCCGACCCTGGAAGATCTATGGGGAAGGCCCGAACACGGTGAAGAGCGGATCGTTTCAAGGCAACAGCATCAGCAAGCTTGGAGTGCAAGACATACGGTTCACGCAAAATAAAGCCAAAACGGCCGTCTATGCGATCGTTCTAGGTTCGCCGGAGAAAGAGGTTGCCATTCGCGCCCTGGGCACCTCGAGTCCGCAGTCGCCGCCAAAAGTGCTTAATGTGGAGATGCTCGGCTTGCAGCGTAAGCTCCAGTTTCGCCAAGGGAGCGCTGCGCTGCACGTCCAGCTTCCGGCCCATGATCTATCCGATTACGCAATAGCGCTAAAAATTTCTTTTGCGTAGAAGTCCGGGCAATGGCAGCGACGCCGTTGAGGAACTGTCTTGTATCGACCCCCAATTGTGGAGAGCAGGGCAGACTTTGTCGTCGGATCCCGTCTGCGTGGCCAAGCCCAACCAGGCTCCATGCTGGGCGGTCAAATCTTCGCGGCCCGTCTGGTCGGCTGACTCATACGCCCGCTGCAGCGAATCCGTTACACGAACGTGGGAGCCTTCCGCGCGATTCGCCGTACCGCGCAGCACGAGCTTCGTATTCTGGAGATTCCCGTCGACCATCGCTGTCGCATCGCCGGCGTCAGTAAGTCCCTGCACCTCTACTTCGCGCTCTTGACCACCTGAGACGGGAAGCCAACATTGGCTGTCGCCTTCACTAATGCGGCGTCGTTCGTCTTTGCATCGTCGAAGGTGACAACCACTTCCTTCTGAGGAAAATTGACGTCGATCTTGGAGACACCCTGGACCCTTTGCAACGCCTTTCTCACGGTGATGGGGCAGGCGGCACAGACCATCCCCGGCACTTTCAGAGTGGTGGTGCTGGTGGCGGCCAACAGGGGAGTAGTAAGCAGCGCCATTGCGATTCCAGCGGTAAGAATTCGTTTCATGGAAAGCTCCTTCTTGCATTGCTTTTTAAGCAGTGGATTTGCAAATCAATAAAAAAGCCGGGCGACGTACGGGAATGCGAGCGCCACAATGACCAGGACCGAGACGATACCGAAGATCAGTTTGTAGGCGCGACCTGTCTCCGGCAGCGCACAGACTTCTCCAGGAGCGCAGGCTTCCGGTTTGCGAAAGATGCGACGGCCAGCAAAGAACAGGGCAATCAGTGCGGCGCCGATGAACCACGGACGATACGGCTCAAGCCGGGCAAGGTTTCCGATCCAGGCTCCGCTGAAACCGAGGGCGACCAGGATCAGTGGCCCCAGGCAGCAGGTGGACGCCAGAACCGCCGCGATGCCGCCGACAGCCAGCACACCCGATTCCGTATTCTTCGCTTTGCCAGGCGTTGGGAGGGTCGATGACGCCGTTGCGGACAGCCCATCTGCGAGCTTACCCTGTGCCTCTTGCACCGCCCGCCAGATGAGCTGCGCGGAGGGGGCGCCGGAGCGTTGGCCGTTCTCAGAGTAGGAGCGGCATCCCAGCCCGAAGTGCCGGACTGCGCGCGCTTCCGGCTCAACATCCACACCATTGATCCGCACCGTGGGCGAACCGATAAACTGCCACTTCTCCGCGTCCATCCCGTTCCGGATTTCCATTTCGGCGATCGTGTCGCGAATCCCGGCAGCGGAGATCACCTCTCGCACACGCTCGACGACCTGCTGATGGTTGGGACAGTCTGCGATATACAGCACTTCAATTTTCATTGCTTCTCCTGACGCCTGCGAGCGATATCCATCGACCACAGGAAGCGGGAGCCGGCTTTTCCCGCCTGGGACGATCTTTATTCTTCGTCCTGAAGCCACTGTAAACTCTGTATATGGGTACGGAGTCAAGCAGGGAATCTGGCCTGACGATCGGAAAACTGGCGCAATTGTCCGGCGTGGGCGTGGAGACGGTCCGGTTCTATCAGCGGTCGGGGCTGCTCAAAGAGCCAACGCGGCCGGACTCAGGGTTCAGAAAGTACAGCCACAGCGATGTACGGCGAATCCGGTTCATAAAGCGGGCTCAAACCCTTGGGTTTAGCCTGGAAAATATTGCTGAGTTGTTACGGCTGGATGGTCCACAGGCTTGCGATGTGACGCACGATCTAGCCGTGGAGAAGCTGCGCGTTGTCGAAGAAAAAATTGCCGATCTCACATTAATGCGGGAGGCATTGCAGAAAATGGTCCGGCAATGTGAACGCAAGCATAAGCGAGGAACCTGCCCGATCATCCAGTCGCTTATACAGGACTAGAGTGGGATCGCGCCGAATGCGTCCGCTGTGATGAAAGGTCTCAATCGCGCGTTGGATCCAAAGCAGCAAGAGAGGCGGAGCTAGTAGCGGGTCATCGCCGCCCCGCGAGTCCGTGCAGCATTGGCGTCGCTGCTCCAGGAACTGTGCTATTCTCAAGACACGCTCAGTTGTTTGGTTGTGAGCCGCTCTCGCCTACATCCGCAAGATCGTCCACCACGTAGTGCTCCAGGCCCCTCAGCGTAATGGTCCATTGAAGTCAAGGTGATTGGCCGGACCAGACGGCGGCATTATATTTGTCGCTATCGAAGACGCGATACGTGTGGCAAATCAAGAATCGTCTGGAGCATCGTGCTCCTGGGTTTCCCGCATATCTTCAATAAGCTGTCGTACCACACCCTGACGATGCGGCGTGGCTGCGGCGATCATGCGACTGTATCTCCGCATTGACTTCCATGGATGAGATTCAGAGGAAGACCTCTGAAAGATGGAAGTCCCGGATGGATGCAGCTTAGGAATCGATTGAAACTTTTTTCTGAATTACCCCTCTCCCCCTCCATGCAGCGGCAACTGGCTGCTGCGAACTTCATCCAACCGACTCCTGTTCAGGCGGCAGCGTTGCCGCCCGCGCTCGAAGGCCGCGACGTTCTGGCCACGGCGCAGACAGGCACGGGAAAAACCCTCAGCTTTTTGATTCCCATCATCGAGCGCCTGGCAACCAGCCCGAAAGAAACCCGGGCTCTGGTGCTGCTGCCGACGCGCGAACTCGCGATGCAGGTGTTAAGCGCCTATCGCGATCTGACGCGCAATCAGGGTCGTGCGGCGCTGGTGTGCGGCGGCCTTGCGGAAGGTCCGCAGCTGGCAGCGGTCCGCGGTGGCGCGCGCCTGATTGTGGCGACACCCGGACGGCTGGAGGATTATCTATCCCGCCGGCTGGTCAACCTGAGCAGTGTCAGAATGCTGGTTCTGGATGAAGTGGATCGCATGCTCGACATGGGATTCAAGCCCTCCATCCGCCGTATTGCGGAGCTTCTGCCCAAAGACCGGCAGACATTGTGCTACTCCGCGACCCTGAGCGCTGCGATTCGCGAAGTGGCCAGCCTGTATCTCGCGAATCCGGTACGCATCGATATCACTTCAGAACTGAAGCCTTCGCCGAATGTGAAGCTGCAGACGTTTGAAGTTCCGGTGGAGAAGAAGCAGGAACTGCTGGAGCACCTGCTGGGCGCGAATGACGGTAGCTTCATGGTCTTTGTCCGGACCAAGCACGGCGCAGATCGCGTTGCCAAACGCCTTTCGCGCGCTGGCTTTGCGGCGGCTCCCATCCATGGGGATCGCTCCCAGTCGCAGCGCAGCTCCGCGCTGCGCGGCTTTGCGGAAGGACGTCACCGTGTTCTGGTGGCAACCGACGTGGTGGCGCGTGGCATTGACGTCGCCAACGTCGCGCATGTGGTGAACTACGACATTCCGCGCGAGGCGGAAGACTTCGTGCATCGCGTAGGCCGCACCGGCCGGGCCGCCAGCTTTGGTGTGGCATCGACCTTCGCCGCTCCCGATGAAGCGCGCGCGCTGAAAAAGATGGAGCGCACGCTCGACGTGACATCGACCCGGTATCGGGTGCGTCCCAATGAACGTCCGGCCATGCAGTGATCCTGCAGCCAGCGCGTAAACAGAAGGCCAGCCGTGTGCTGGCCTTTTGCATGGTGGAAGCAGCGAGGCGCCGATCACTATATTTGTGAATGAAGCGTTTCATCGATCGAGCCGTGAATTGCAGACGGGAGGATTGGCACGATGAACCGGAAGCTTTGGACAGGTTTCGCAGTGATGCTTGCCATGGCAACTTTCGTGGCCGGTGCGCAGGTTACAGCATGGCAGCCGGATATGACGATCCAGCAGGATTACACTGCGAAGCGTTCTTCCAGCTTTGACACAACCGGCGGCAACCACGATTAGGTGACCGTGGCTCCTGGAGCGACCGTGACGGTGCTGGATACGGATGGGCCGGGCGTGGTTTCGCATCTGTGGTTTACGCTGAACGATCGCGAACCCTATTTTCTAAAGCGCGTTGTGCTGCGCATGTATTGGGATGGCGAGAAAGAGCCGAGTGTCGAGACGCCGCTTGGAGACTTTTTCGGACTCGGTCTGGGGACGATCTATTCCTGGCAGTCCTCGGTTTTATCGGTGCGAAACAACGGAGCGCTGAACAGCTTTTTCGCGATGCCGTTTGCCCACCATGCGCGTATCACGCTGACGAATGAAGGGCATCTGCCCATTCAGTCGCTGTATTACAACATCGACTACCGGCTGTCGGCGCATCCGCTGCCGCCGGGGACTTTGTACTTTCACGCCGAATACCGGCAGGCGCAGCCTAACCACGCCGTGCAAGCGGCAACGAATCTTGACGGCGCCAACAACTATGTGTGGATGACGGCGACCGGTCACGGCCAATTTGTCGGGGTGACGATGTCTGTGCTGCAAAACGAGAATGGCTGGTGGGGCGAAGGCGACGACATGTTTTTCATCGACGGCGCCAGTCGGCCGTCGATCCAGGGCACAGGCACTGAGGATTATTTTCTGGGGGCATGGGACTTTGGGGATGCGCCGTTTTCCTATGCGACCTACGGTGCGCCCGTCGCGGGCCAGGGGCACGAATTGCAGGGCAGCCGCTGGAGCGTATACCGTTTTCACCTGGATCAACCGATCCCATTCACAAAGTCTATGAAGGCGACCATCGAGCACGGTACGGCGAATGACCGCAGCGACAACTTTTATTCCGTCGCGTACTGGTACCAGTCGGAGCCGCACGCGCCGCTGCCGCCATTGCCGCCGGTGGAAGATCGCATTCCCCGCATTGTTCCGCCTGCGCAATAGCAGCGCGCTGTCTCCGGCTTAGTGGCGTGCACTTTGCGGGGAAATCTTTACCCAGTAGTTGTTGAAGGCCAGCCCGGGTCCGCCGATCCAGATTTCCGTACCGAAGCCGATGGATTGCAGGTACCATCCGCTCTGAATTTGTCTGGTCTTTAGCGCCGCTTGAAAAAACTGGTTCAGGTCAAGGACATAACGCTGATTGCTGACTGGCCGGTCGCCGGTGTCATTCAGGAAGCTGATCACCTGCGTGCCGGCATCGCCCGGGACGCAGCGTCCCGCGCAGTTGCCCTTGTTGTACCCGGCGTAGGCGCTCCACCGGACGCCATGACTGTCCGTAAAGCGCAGCACGGGATGGCAGCAGCCGATCGGCCGCGCAGAGCCCAGGTGCTGCACCCAGATCATCAGCTCCGTGCCATCTGTATTGCGGTCAGGCGGCGTCTGCGGTGTCTGGGTGAACCAGATATCATACGCAATGTCATTGGTCATTCCCGCCGGCTGGGTGACGGTGACGCCGCTGGTGATGGACCACTGTGGCAAAGCGTCGACGCGGATCGGCAAGCGCGTGTTGCGGGTGCAGGTTTTGCGGAAACATCCATAGAGAAAGTACGGATAGTCGGCCGGAGTTCCAGTGGTGTCATAAAAGGCCGCGCCTACATTGACCGCGCTGGGTCCAGCCGGCGGCGGTTCTTTTGCGTCTGTCACGGCAAGGCACTGCTTCACGGTGAGAAAATTTCGATTCCACTGGTTGCCCTGGAACTGGTACTGCCCGGAATTGCCGAGCAACCCCGATTGCTGATTGCTGCAATAGGTTTGTGCGAATCCAATGTGTCCGCAGACGAAGAAGACAATGGCGACGAGCAGACTTGCAGATACGTGGCGCATCGCGCGTTGCATGGGCTGCTCCCTTTAGTGAGCGTTGCTATTGCTGCCCGCGACCAGGAGTTTCAACGGGCTAGGCCCACCATCCTGGGTCAGAGTTCGACTTGCGTCGTTCCAGTGGAGAGTGGTGAGGCGATAGTCGCCCTGCTCGTACGCATAGGTGGTTCCATCATCGCTGTACAGGGAGAAGCTGGCATCGGCGCCGGGGTAGACCCAAACTTCAGAGATTGCCTGAGGCTCGTGCGTGCTCTCTACAGGCGTGCCCATCGGCAGAATGGAGCCAGCCCGTACAAAGACCGGAATGGTCGCAAGCGGCGCTTGCACGCGGATGCTTTGACCCCCGGCGAACTTCTGATTCGTCCAGAAATCGTACCAATCCGTGCCGGAGGGAAGGTAGACGATGCGCGACGTCTGCCCCTGATGCAACACCGGGGCCACCAGCAGCGATGGCCCGAACATATATTCCGTCGTGGCGGCCTCGCCGCGCAGTACATGCGGATCGCTCGGGAAGTCCATCCATAGTGCGCGCATGAGCGGCGCGCCGGTCTGGTGCGTGCGCCACGCCTGCGAGTAGATGTAGGGCATCAGCGCGTAGCGAAGCCGGAGATATTTCTCAAGAATGGGTTCGGCCTGCGGGCCATAGCTCCAGACCTCGTTGTAGCGCCGGGTGCCATGGGTGCGCATTGTGGGCGTGAAGGTGCCGAACTGAAACCAGCGCACATATAGCTCGGGATAGTCCGCATCGTGGCCGACGTTGGCTTCTGCGCCGGCAGCGGAGAGCAGCGGCGGATACTGCGGCGTGTGCCGATAGGGAAGAGGCTGCCAGCCACCAATGTCATCCCCAACGTAGGGAATACCGGACGCTGCATCGTTGAGCAATGTGGGCACCTGACGGCGCAGCGTGTCCCAGGTGGGGGAGATGTCCGAGGTCCAGACCAGAATGCCGTTGCGCTGCGCCCCGGTATAGGCGTCGCGCGATAGCACAAGGGCACGCGGCGTATGCGTGGGGTCAGGCGCTGGCGGCGGTGCGGCGGCGGGTGTTGCGGATGCCAGTAGGGCATCGGCGCTCGGGGACCGGCGGACGAGCAGTTCGCCATGCGGGCCCACGCGGTCATCGCGGCGCACGCCGTTGTAGATGGCTGCCGTGTGGAACAGTGGATAGACGTTGAAATACTCCGCGCCCGGGCCGATGTGCAGATACGCGCCGTCGGGCGGCAGGTCCGGCTCCGTTTCATCCGCCCAGAAGTAGCGGAATCCCCGGCTCTGAATGTTGTCGCGGATGAGCGCCCACCACCACGCAGCCGCCGCGGGGTCGGTTGTGTCAATGTCAGAGCCCGCCTTGTCGTAGGGTAGGCCGTTGACGGGCTGGCCGGGCGTGGGCTCATCGGGAGTTACCGGAATGCCTGCAGCAAAATGCTCAAACCATCCACGCTTCAGAATGCCGTTGTAATATCGCGAACCAGGCGCAAAGCGCGGCCATACGGAGATCATGGTCTCGACATTCTCCGCGCGAAGCTGACTGTTCATTGCGGCAGGATCGGGCCACAATTTTGGATCGAAGTCATACTGACCCATCTTTGTGTAGTAGAACCAGTCGACCACGATAATATCCAGCGGCAGATGGCGCGCCCGGTAGCCGCGCGCCACAGCCAGCACCTCTGCCTGCGAGCGATAGCGCTGCTTGCACTGGATAAAGCCGTACGCTGCTTTGGGCAGCATGGGCGTGGCACCGGTCAGCAGCCTGTAGCCGGCATAGACTTCATCCGCAATTTTCCCAGCGATGATGAAGTAGCTGACGCGGCGGCCCAGCGTGGAGGACCAGACCGTTCGGTGATCGAAGCCGGCACTGACGGTGGTGGCGGAGGGATTGTCCCACAGCAGACCATAGCCTCGATTCGTGACCATGAAGGGTACGCACCAGGAAGGCGATGCGGGCGCCAGGTAGTTCGCCGCACAAGTTACGGGATGCGCGCGATGGTCGAGATAGCCTTCCTGATTCTGCCCCAAACCGTAGTAGTGTTCATCGTCCGGGGAAGCGAATGTGGCGCCAACCGTGTAAAGCGGAAGATCTGCCGGAAGAATGCCGCGCGCATCCTTGAGCGTGTCATCCTTCTGGTTCAGCACCGCCATCTTCCAGCCTTCCATCCGGGTCAGCGGACGGCCATCCGGCAGCGTAAAGCGAATGTCGACTCCGGCGGTGGAACCGGAGAAGAACCGTGCGGTCTCCGGTGGCGGGCCATGCGGGGTCTGCTGGGGCGCAACCGTAACGGTCATGCGGGCACTGGCGTAAACATCTGCGCCCGCTGGGGTCCGGGTGTGTCGCCAGCCAGTCCCGTCGGGGTGTGCCGTTATGCCCGGGCCGGGTGCAGCGAGCGCTTCGCGTGGAATATTGCTGAGTGTCACGCGGACGATGTTGGGCGCGTATGGCTCGATGGTGATCGTTTGATTGCCACGGTGAATGGCTGCGTTGGGACCGGTTGGCGAGATCTGCGCGCGGGCTGACGGTACAACAAATAGTCCGGCGGCAAAAAGTGCAGCCGCGCTCAGACGGTGATAGCGGGGAAGAAGATGCATCATTGGAGTACCTGACGGGAACCGCAAGAAAAATCTTCTTCACGATACAGTAAACCTGGGCGCGGCGTTGTGGTCTGTGCGAGCTTCTATTGCCCGTCGGAAGATAGCTCCAGGTTGGCCAGATCGGCCAGCAGAGTTGGGCCAGTCGGGTTCCAGCCAAGCTCCTCGCGTGTTTTGCTGCTGGAGCCGACAATATCCATCGCGGCGAACCCACCGTACCATCCGAAGTGCTCGGCTGCCTGATCTGGCGTGAGTGAAACCGCAGGCACGCTAAGCTTGTTGGCGATTGCCTCAGCAATCTGACGGAAGGGCACGCCTTCTTCCGCGACCGCGTGGTAGCGGGCTCCCGCGCGATTCTTTTTGAGTGCAAGCCGGTACAGCCGAGCCACATCGGAGACATGGGCTGCAGCCCAGCGGTTGCGGCCCTCGCCCACGTACGCAGACGAGCCTTTCCCGCGGGCGAACCGGACCGCGTAGGTGACGAAACCCTGCTTGCGCGTGTCATGCACCTGTGGCAGGCGCACAACGATGGTGTTGACGCCCCGCTCTGCCAAGGCAGCGGCCGCGTGTTCTGAGGCGCGCGGATAGTGGTCAGAAACGGGAACAGGTCGATCGTCCTCCGTCGGGAGCCGGCCCTCAGCGATCAGCGCGAGGCCTGAGGTGACGATCAGCGGGCGCGACGAACCGGCCAGTGTCTCGCCCATTGCTTCGATCGCAGCGCTGTCAATGGCGCAGTTCTCGCGGAAACGGGCGAAGTCGTGGATAAACGCCGTATGGATGACGGCATCTGTCTGCTCGGCTCCTGCACGCAGGCGAGGGAGGTCCTCAAGCCTGGCGCTGTGAACCGTTGCACCCGCGTCGCGCAGCGCCCGAGCCCCAGCGTCGCTGCGCGCCATGCCGAGTACGCTATGGCCAGAGGCGATCAGCTCTTTAACGATGGCTGATCCGACAAATCCTGTAGCTCCTGTGACAAAAACTCGCATAGGAATCATGCTCCTTGAATCGTAGTGAAGCTGCGTAATGGGACGCGTGCGACTCTAATGTTCGCGGTTTGCTGGCGGGATCGCATCAAGTGCCGCTAGTGCGGAGGCAGGCAGATGCAGAGCGGCGGCCTGCAGATTTTCTTGCAAGTGGGCACGCCTGCCTGTGCCTGGGATGACGAGAATGTTGGGCGAACGGTGCAGCAGCCATGCGAGTGCCACCTGCATCGGCCTCGCGCCAAGCTCCTGTGCAACCCGGGTCAATGCATCGGCCTGCAGCGGCGTAAATCCACCGAGAGGGAAATAGGGAACATAAGCAATTTCCTGCCGCGCCAGCTCTTCAATCAGCGCATCGTCTTCCCGGTGCGCCAGGTTGTACTCATTCTGCACGCAAACAACCGGCACGATCTTCTGCGCCTCCTCGATCTGCGTCCGCGTCACGTTGCTCAGGCCAATGTGGCGAATCAATCCCTTCTCACGAAGTTCTGCAAGAACAGACAGCGGCTCGGCAATCGAGCCTTCTGCCGGCCGAAAGCGATGGAACATGACGCGCAGATTGACGACGTCGATCGCCTCGAGTCCCAGATTGCGGAGATTGCTGTGGATGGCCTGTGTCAGCTCCTCGCGTGTAAAGGCTTCGTTCCACGAACCATCCGGGCCCCGCAGGGCGCCGACCTTCGTGACGATGACAAGGTCCTGCGGGTAAGGGTGCAGCGCGCGGCGGATGATCTGATTGGTGACATGCGGCCCGTAAAAGTCCGAAGTGTCGATGTGGTTGACGCCGTCCTCGACCGCCGCGCGAAGAACAGCGATGGCCTCTTCCATATCTGGCGGCGGGCCCCAGACCATTTTGCCGCCCTCTTTTCCGGCGAGCTGCATGGCTCCGTAGCCCATTCGATTTACAGTGAGAGTGGTGCCGGGAAGCGTATAAGTTCCGGCGGCCTCAGCAGGTTGGTGCATTCATTTCTCCTCGAAGCAGATTTGGAGCCGCGGTCATAGGTGCCAAAGCGGGCTGTCTGAAAGGTAGATAACCGGAGAGTATCTCCGGTTGCAAAAAATATAAGCGGATGGCAAAAACTTCATCCACCCCCGCCCCACGAAAGCGCCGCAGCGACGCCGAGCAGAACCGTCTGCAGATTCTGAAAGCGGCCAAAGCTACGTTTACCCGCGATGGAGCGGCCGCCAGTCTGGATGCGATTGCCCGCCGCGCGGGGGTCGGTCCTGGCACGTTGTACCGGCATTTTCCAACCAGGGACGCACTGATTGAAGCGGTCTACCGGCGCGAAGTGGAGGCCCTGGGCTCGGCCGCGCAGGAATTTTCAGAAGCGATGGAGCCGGTGGACGCGCTGCGCGTGTGGATGCTGCTGTTTCTTGACTATCTGGGCGCCAAGCACCTGATCGTTCCCGCCCTTAACAGCATTTCGGGCGGTCCAAAGCGGCTGTATGAAGGATCGCGCAGCGTCGTTCAGCAGGCGATGCGGAGGCTGGTGCTGCGCGCGATCGACGCCGGGCAAATCCGCAGCGATGTGGATGCGGATGTCCTGCTGCGCGCCCTGCTCGGCTTTCCCTATGTTCCATTCGGTGGCGAATGGCGGGACGGTGCGCGCCAACTGGTCGATATTCTGATAGCAGGCTCACTGCGGTGAACGTGAAATCCTGAACCTGAAGTATTCCGGGAAATGATGACGAGTGCATCGACTAGCCCCGACCTATCCACTAACGGATTGAGCAGCGCAAGCGCAGCAGAGTTGCTGCAGAAGTTTGGTCCTAACGCCTTGCCGGAAGAGCCGGCGCATCCCATTCGCCAGTTTCTCAGCCGCCTGTGGGCTCCCGTGCCGTGGATGCTCGAGGTCACGATCGTCCTGGAACTCGTGCTGCGACGGCGGCTGGAGGCGATTGTCATCGCCATTCTCCTGCTGCTGAACGCGCTGCTGAGCCTGGTGCAGGAACGCAAGGCGGAAAATGCTCTGGCGCTTTTACGAAAGCGGCTACCGGTCAAGGCGCGGGTGCTGCGCGACGGCGCGTGGCAGCAGATCGATGCTACCCAGATCGTCCCGGGCGACCGGATCTACGTGCGGATGGGCGATATTGTCCCGGCGGATCTCCAGATTACGCAGGGACAACTATCGATCGATCAATCCATGCTTACCGGCGAATCGTTGCCGGTGGATGCTGGAGCTGGAGCCGTCGCCTACGCGGGGGCGATCGTCCGGCGCGGCGAAGCCGGTGGTGAGGTAACGGCAACAGGCGCCCGCACATATTTTGGCAAGACTGCCAATCTGGTAAACAGCGCGCAGACCGTCAGTCATCTGCAAACCATCATCTTCCGGATTGTGCAATATCTGATCGCACTCGATGGAGTTCTTGTTGCTGCTCTGCTGATCTTTGCGCTGTATGTGCATCTTCCACTGCGCGATATGCTGCCGTTTGCGCTGATTCTTCTGGTGGCCTCCGTACCGGTGGCGCTGCCGGCGACCTTTACGCTATCCACTGCACTAGGAGCGGTGGAACTGGCCAGACGCGGCGTGATGGTCACGCGCCTTTCGGCCATTGAAGAAGCCGCCGCCATGGAGATTTTGCTGAGTGATAAGACGGGAACGATCACGCAAAATCAGCTCGCCGTGGCAGCATTGCATGTTTATGCGCCGTTCCAGGAGGAGGATCTCCTTCGGTATGCCGCACTAGCCAGCGATGATGCCAACCAGGATCCGTTGGACATGGCGGTTCTGCAGGCGGCGGGACAGCATTCCGCCGGCCTGTCTGCTATCCAGCGCTCGACATTCGTGCCCTTCGATACTGCGACGAAAATGTCGCGGGCAGGCTGGAAGAAGGATGGCGTGAAGCACACCGCCATTAAAGGATTTCCGGCAGCCGTGACAGCCCTAGCAGCAGCGCCTGCGCAATGGCAGGCCGATCTTGCAGGCTTCGCCAAAAGGGGGTACCGCGTTCTCGCGGTGGCCGAGGGCCCGGCAGATGCTTTACAGCTATGCGGGCTGATTGCTTTCGAAGATCCGCCGCGGGAAGATTCTGCCCGGCAGATTGCAGCGCTTACGGCGCTGGGCGTTCGCGTGGTGATGGTGACAGGGGATGCGCCGGAGACGGCCGCTGTGATTGCAGAGCAGGTTGGGATTGGATCTCGCGTTTGCGATGCCCATGCCTTGCAATCCCTGTCGCCGCAGGACTACGCAAACTACGATGTCTTTGCTGGAGTGTTCCCGGCCGACAAGGCAGCCTTGGTAAAAGCTGTTCAGAGCAGCGGCCGCGTCACCGGGATGACAGGGGATGGCGTCAACGACGCACCGGCGCTGAAACAGGCTGAGGTCGGGGTGGCTGTGGCGAACGCGACGGATGTGGCAAAGGCTTCGGCCAGCCTGGTGCTTACCCGAGCGGGCCTTGGCGATATTACTGCGGCCATTACCACCAGCCGGCAGATCTATCAGCGCATGCTGACCTATACCCTGAATAAAATCATCAAGACAATTCAGGTGGCGCTGTTTCTTAGCCTGGGCGTAATGCTGACAAATACGTTTGTGATAACCCCGCTGCTGGTCGTACTACTGCTGTTCGCTAATGATTTCGTCACCATGGCGATTGCCACCGACAACGTTGGATATTCGCCTGCTCCTGACCACTGGGACATTCGCCCGCTGATGATGACAGCGGGTGTACTGGCAACCTGCCTCCTGCTTTTTTCTGCCGGGGTATTCCTTGCCGCCCGCCACTGGCTGGCGCTGCCGCTGGGCCAGTTGCAAACCCTGGACTTTTTGATGCTGGTGTTTACCGGCCAGGCGACCGTCTATCTGGTTCGCGAAAGAAAGCACTTCTGGCAGTCACGTCCTGGCAAATTTTTAATCGCCAGTTCTCTGCTGGATGTTGCAATTGTCATCCTGCTGGCCATAAATGGCGTACTGATGCCGCGGATCACGATCCTGCCTGTAATCGAGCTTCTTGCTGGTACGATTCTGTTCATGGTTCTTCTGGATGCGATAAAGATACGCATTTTCCAATGGTTTGGGATCCGGTGAGGGGAAGCTATTTATGAGTTTTAAGAAGATTCTTATCGCAGTGGATGCAAGCCCATTCGGCGCGCATGCGGCCGAGGTTGGCATGGAACTGGCGAAGTCGCTTGGAGCGGAGGTTGCCTTTGTCACGGTTGTTGATCCCGCCAGCGCGCAGTCGATTGCAGGCGCCGGCGTTCCGGTGGATGAGTGGGTCGCCGTGGCGGATCGCGACGCCGCAAACCTGCTCGATGCCTTTCGTGAACGCGCCGGGGCTCAGCCGCCGGCACTTACGTTTCTAGAGCATGGCAAGCCGGCCACAGAGATTCTGAAGGCCGGCATTGAATGGGGAGCCAGCATGATTGTTCTGGGCACCCACGGCCGAGGCGCCGTTGGCAACATGTTGATCGGAAGCGTCGCTCAGGGCGTCATGCACCACGCCTGCTGTCCGATTCTGATTGTTCGCGCGCAGGAGTAGAGCTCGTCCGCAGGCCGAGTCGATCCCTGAAGGATTTGGGCCTGCCCCGCTCAGAAAGTGTGCGTCGTGCGTCCGCGGGCGAGAGACGGTACGTGATGGAAAAAAGCAGGATGGAAGCCTTCAGCGACGGGGTAATCGCCGTCATCATCACTATTATGGTGCTGGAGATGAAGGCGCCGCTCGGTACACATCTGCGGGATTTGCGACCACTGCTCCCCGTCTCTATCAGCTACTTACTCAGTTACGTCTACGTCGGCATTTACTGGAATAACCATCATCATCTACTTCATGCCGTCGAGCGGGTCTCTGGCGGGGTTCTGTGGGCAAATCTGCATCTTCTGTTCTGGCTGTCGCTGGTGCCGTTCGCAACGGCCTGGATGGGCAACACCGGGTTTGCCCGGTGGCCGGTGGCGGCATATGGCTGCGTTCTAATGGCGGCCGCCGTCGCCTACTGGATACTCGTACAGGCGCTGCTGCGCATTCATTCCACACACTCCATCCTGAGAGACGCCATTGGCCGTGACCGGAAAGGGAAGCTCTCTGTTCTGGTGTATGCCGTGGCGATTCCCCTGGCGCTGCGCTGGCCGTGGATTGGTTGCGCAGGCTATGCGCTCGTCGCGGCAGTGTGGCTGGTGCCGGACCGCCGCATTGAGAACAAGCTGATCGCCTGAGCTTGTCAGGCGCCCGCTGC
>JAKAUB010000044.1 GCA_021827845.1 Acidobacteriota bacterium
GACTCGAGACAGGTCACGCCGGGAGCGCTCTTCCTCGCCATGCGTGGGGAAGTCTCCGATGGCAACCGCTATATTGCCAGTGCGCTGGAGCGTGGCGCGGCGGCGATTCTCACCGACAGTGACGTTGCCTGGCGGGAGCTGACTGCGAGTTCCGTCCAGGTTGGACTGGCACTGGTTGCGCACGGGCGGCGGGCGCTGGCCGGCGTCAGCGCCAACTTCTTCGGCCATCCGGAGCGCGCTCTCTGCCTGCATGGCGCGACCGGCACCAACGGCAAAACGACGACGACCTACATTCTGGATGCCATGCTGCGCGCTGCCGGGCGCGCCACAGTGCTGATCGGCACCATCGAATATCGCGTCGCGGGCGCGGTATTTCCCTCGCCGCACACCACGCCGGAGTCGCGCGATGTGTTTGCACTGTTCGCGGAGGGCGTCGCGCAGGGCGCGACGGATGCGGTGATGGAGGTGTCTTCCCATGCGCTCGACCAGGGCCGCGTCTGGGGCATGCGCTGGGATACCGCGACGTTCACGAATCTTACGCAGGACCATCTGGACTACCACGGCGACATGGAGCGGTATTTTCAGGCCAAGGCGCTGCTGTTCCGCGGACAAGGTGCAGCGCCGCCGCGCGTTGCGATCATCCACGCCGAGGACCCCTACGGCCGGCGGCTGATGGAGATTGCGCGCGACGCGGGCAGCGAGGTGCAGACCTACGGGCTGCGTGACGGCGATTACCGCGCCGAAAATGTTTCGCTGGATCGCAGCGCGATGCGTTTCCGCATGCACACCCCGCACGGCTCAATGGATGTGCGCACGCGGCTGGTGGGGCCGGTAAATGTTCTGAATCTGCTGGGTGCCTCTGCGGCAGCGATGGCGCGGGGCCTGACGCTGGAACAGGTGCAGCAGGGAATTGCCAGCCTGGATCACGTTCCGGGGCGCTTTCAGACCATCGATTGCGGGCAGCCTTTTACTGTGGCCGTCGATTATGCCCATACTGACGACGCTCTGAAAAATGTGACCGCTCTGGCGCGTACCATTGCCCACGAGCGCGGAGGCCGCGTCATTACTGTTTTTGGATGTGGTGGCGACCGCGACCGTGCCAAGCGGCCGAAGATGGGCCGGGCCGCCGCGGAGGGTAGCGACTTTGTTGTGATTACCAGCGACAATCCGCGCTCGGAAGACCCCGAAGCAATTCTGCGGGAGATACTTCCTGGTGTAGAGGCGGTAGGAACGCGTTACGCTGTACTGGCAGATCGCGCGGAGGCCATCCGCGCTGCCGTGGAGGAAGCGCGCGACAACGATGTTGTGGTGATCGCCGGCAAGGGGCACGAAAAAGTGCAGATCATTGGCGGCCACAGCCTGCCGTTTGACGACGCCGATGAGGCCCGCCGTGCGATTGAGGCACGGATGCTGTAAACAACAACCCCCGAAGCCCCTGGAGAACGTTACATGCGGCTTGATCTGATTACAGTGCGCGACTGGACCGCGACGCGATTTGCGGTTGAGCCGGCAGCGAACGCAGAAGCTCTCGGATATTCCATCGACTCGCGTACGCTGCGGCCCGGCGATGTCTTTTTCGCCGTGGTCGGTGAGCGTTTCGACGGCCATGCGTTTGTCGAAAAGGCGTTCCAGGCGGGCGCATGCGCCGCGGTCATTGCGGCTTCGCGAGCCAGTCAGTACTCCGCCGACCCCGGCCGTCCGCTGCTGCTGGCGGATGACCCGGTCGCTGCGCTGCAGCGGCTGGCCGCATCGGTGCGGCGGCACTGGGGTGGCCGCGTCATCGGCATCACCGGCAGCGCCGGCAAGACGACCACCAAGGAAGCCGTGGCGCAGGTGCTGGCTTCGCGCTTTCACGTCATCAAGTCACAGGGCAATCTGAATAACCATCTCGGACTTCCGCTGCAACTGCTGCGGCTGGAGCCGGAGCACGAAGTGGCCGTGATGGAGATGGGTATGTCCCACGCGGGCGAGATCGCCGCACTGGGCAAGATTGCTGCGCCGGACTGGGGCATTGTCACCAACATCGGTATGGCGCATGCGGAGAATTTTCCTGATGGGCAGGCGGGAATTGCGCGCGCGAAATACGAGCTGATTGCGTCGCTGCCGTCGACCGGTACAGCGATTTTGAACTGTGACGACCCGTACGTGGCGCAGTTCGGCCGCGATTTTCGTGGCAAGGTTATCTACTTTGGCACCGGGGCCTGCGCCGTACTGCGGGCGGAGCAGGTTGAGCCGCTCGGACTGGAAGGCACGCGCTTCTGGATGGCCACGGCCGAGCAACGCGCTCCGGTCCACCTGCGATTAATGGGCATGCACAACGTGCGCAATGCATTGGCTGCTGCTGCTGCTGGACTGGCAAGTGGCATCCCGCTGGAAGCCTGCGCCACTGCGCTGAACGAGCTGGCGGCGGGCGACAAGCGCGGCCAGTCTGAAATGATTTTTGGGGCGACCGTCATCAACGATTGCTACAACTCCAACCCCGCTGCGCTGCGCGCCATGGTGGACACACTAACCACGGTACCTGCCGAGCGGCGCATCGTGGTCGCCGGTGAGATGCTGGAGCTGGGACCGGAAGCCGCTGCGCAACACGAGGAATGCGGCCGCTATATGGCGCGCCAGGGCGTCGCGCAGGTTATCGGCGTCCGTGGACTGGCGAAGGAGATTGCCGCCGGAGCTGAGGCTGCGGGTGCTCCCGCCAGCTTTGTCGATACCCCGGAAGAAGCCGGCGCCTGGCTCGCGGCCAATCTTCGTCCGGGCGATGCAGTCCTGCTGAAGGCCTCCCGTGGGGTGCGGCTGGAACGGGCGATCGACGTCCTGCGGCAGGCGGCGCTTGAGCGTAAAGAAAAATCCTGAAATTTTGCTCTCCCGAAAAGAACTTGCCAGCGGCGTACGAATTCCAGAGGCCGAGCACGCGCGCCTCCAGTTTCTCCGCATCCCACCTAATATCCCGCCGCTTGTCTCTGCCACCCGGCGGGAAACTTTGCTCTATGTAAAAAGAGGTGTTATGGATTTTCGCGTTCGTCCCGGAGAACTGGAAGAAGATCAACTGACCGCCCTGCTTGAAAGCTATTCCGCCCGCTGGCCCACCAGCCTGTTTATGGGCGCGGCATTTGCTTCCATGGCTGGGTCGCTGATTCTCAAGTCACAGAAGAAAGAGATGCACGCCCTCTTTATCGGGCAGTGGGCCGCTCCCTTTCTCATCCTGGGGCTTTACAACAAGATGGTGAAGCAACACGGATCCGACACGCGCCACGAGCATGGCCCGGATCCCCGGCATAAGCATGAGCACGGTCCGGAGCACGAGAAGCCGGAGCACAGGCCAGCGATGTAGTGCACTGGGGCGGGGCCGCAAGCAACTCCGCTGCCGGAAAGACGTAAGCGTGTCACTGGAACGGGCGAGCACCAAGAAACCGGAACAGCGCCCGTTCCATTCTCGCGCCAGAGG
>JAKAUB010000196.1 GCA_021827845.1 Acidobacteriota bacterium
GCAGACGCGCTACGTGCTGTCGAAGGCGCTTGAAGCGAAGCTGCCGCCGATCCTGGTCATCAACAAGATTGATCGGCCCGACGCGCGTCCGCAGGAGGTGCTGAACGAGGTGTACGACCTGTTCATCGACCTGGACGCGACCGAAGACCAGCTCGACTTTCCGGTGCTGTATACCAACGCCAAGGTGGGTACCGCCTCGACGGATGTGAAGACGCCGGGCACCGACCTGCAGCCGCTGTTCGAGGCGATTGTCAGCACCATTCCGCCAGCGAAGGGTGACGCCGCAGGACCGCTGCAGATTCTGGTGACAAATCTCGACTACTCGGATTACCTGGGCCGGCTGGCGATTGCGCGCGTCTTTAACGGCACGCTGCGCACTGGCGATGATGTGGCGATTGCCAAGCGCGACGGCCAGATGGAGAAGACGCGCATCACCAAGATGTTCAGCTTCAGCGGGCTGAAGCGCGTGGATATTGAGGAGACGTCGCTGGGCGACATCGTCGCCATTGCCGGCGTCAGCGGCATTACGATTGGCGAAACCATTACGAGCGTGGAAAACCCAGCGCCGCTGCCGGCCATTGCCATTGACGAGCCGACGATCGCGATGCAGTTCTTCGTCAACAACTCTCCGTTTGCGGGGCGCGAAGGGCAGTATGTCACGTCGCGCAATCTGCGGGAGCGGCTGGATCGCGAGCTGCTGACCAACGTCTCAATTCGCGTGGAGGACTCCGGCAATCCTGACAGCTTTAAGGTTCTGGGCCGCGGCGAGCTGCAACTGGCCGTGCTGATCGAGATGATGCGGCGCGAAGGCTACGAGCTGATGGTGGGCCGGCCGGAGATTGTGACCCGCAACGTGGACGGCAAGCTGATGGAGCCGGTCGAACACCTGACGATCGACGTGCCGGAAAACTTTGTCGGCGTGGTGATGGAGCGCCTGGGGCCGCGCAAGGCCGAGATGACAAAGATGCACAATCACGGCTATGGCCGCGTGCGCCTGGAGTTTCGCATCCCCAGCCGCGGGCTGATCGGGCTGCGCAGCGAGATGCTGACCGAGACGCGCGGCACGATTGTGATGAACTCGCTGTTCGACGGCTACATGCCGCACCAGGGAGAGATTCCGCAGCGGCCCACGGGCGCGCTGATCGCCGACCGCGCGGGCACGACCACCACCTATGCGCTCGATGGCCTGCAGGATCGCGGCATTCTGTTCGCGGGCCCGGGCATTGAGGTGTATGAGGGGATGGTTGTCGGCGAGCACTCGCGCGACAACGACCTGGACGTAAACGCGGTGCGCGAAAAGAAGCTGACCAATATGCGCGCGTCGTCGGCGGATGAAGCCATCCGCCTGGTGCCGTTCCGCCCGCTGAACCTGGAGCAGGCGATTGAGTTCATCAACGAAGACGAGCTGGTGGAAGTGACGCCGAAGAACCTGCGGCTGCGGAAAAAGATTCTGCAGGCCAACCGGCGGCCCAAGCGTGGCGCGGTTCCGGCGGCCACCAGCAACTGACCCGCAAGCAGCGCCATCTCCGCGCCTCGCGAAGGGGCGCGGGGATGCGGTAGCCTGAATCTTCCATGGCACAGCAGGACATTCCTCCGTTAGAGCAGCCCCCGACCAGTCCGGTGACAGCTGGCGGGTCCGATCCCGTGCCGCCTGCGCCACTCTGGCTGCAGCGGCTGTCGGTGGTGGTGCTGGTGGTGTTCTGCTTTTACATCGGCGTGCTGCTGGTGCTGCTGCCGTGGAGCCATTACTGGCAGGACAACGATTTCTTAATGTCTGCTCCCGCACTGGCCGCGCTGATGAACTCCAGCGTGACGCGTGGCGTCGTCTCCGGTCTGGGCATTCTCGACTTCTGGATCGGCATCTCCGAGCTCGTCCACTTTCGCGAGTACCGCGCCTGAGCCTAGCCGGCAGCGTGGTCCTGCGCCCAACCCATCCCAGGTGCCCATGAGCCATCCAGAACCGCCGCTGTTCTACGAAGATCCCGCGCTCCTCAACAGTCCCGACGGACGCCCGCTGCGCATGATGGCGGAGTACGCCGGCCCGCTGGCCCGCTTCCGGCATGAACGCATTCAGGACACGGTGGTGTTCTTTGGTTCGGCGCGGTTTCGCGCGCTGGATGAGGCCGCCGATCATCTGGAGCTGCTGAAGACGAATGATGCGGCCCAGCCGGCGCCGCCCGCTGAGCAGCCCGCGACGGAAGCGCAGGTTGCTGCCGGGCAGGCGACGCCGCTGCAGCGGGAGCACGCAGAAGCCGCCGTGGAGATGGCCGGCTACTACGAGGACGCGCGCCGGCTGGCGTTTTTGCTGACGGAGTGGTCGCAGACCGTCCGCTCCCGGCGGCATCGCTTTGTGGTGACCACCGGCGGCGGCCCGGGCATTATGGAGGCCGCAAACCGCGGTGCCAGCGAAGCCGGTGGCCTGACGATTGGCCTGAACATTCAGCTTCCGTTTGAGCAGCACGGCAACCCGTACGTCACACCGGCGCTGAGCCTGCAGTTCCACTACTTCTTCATGCGGAAGTTCTGGTTCGCGTATCTGGCCAAGGCGCTGGTGGTGTTCCCCGGCGGCTTCGGCACGCTGGACGAGTTGTTCGAGACCCTGACCCTGAGCCAGACCCACAAGCTGGCCAAGAAGCTGACCATCGTGCTCTACGGCAGCCAGTACTGGCGGGAGCTGATCAACTTTGACCTGCTGGTGAAGAAGGGAACGATTGCGCCCGGCGACCTGGAGCTGTTCCAGTTTGCGGACACGCCGGAGGCGGCGTTTGGAATTCTGAAAGAGAACCTGACGCGCGACTACCTGACGGCCGCTGAGACGCCGGAGACCAAGCCCGAGGCCATGATGGATGTGGAGGCCGAACTGTCACTGCAGCCGGAGATTGCAAAGACGCGGCGGTAGGCACTCCGCCGGCTGCGCAGGCGCAGGGATGGTCTTGCATCCTCGGCCTCGCAGACGCATCCTTTAAGGCGCAGCCTGTAAGGAGAAGCCGATGAACCCGGCCACTCGCAAAGAAGCGCCGCGCATGCCCGTGCTGTTTCTTGGGCACGGCAACCCAATGAATGCCATCCGCGACACCGCGTTTACGCGGACGCTGGCGCGGCTGGGGCAGCGGCTGCCGCGGCCTCGGGCCATCCTGTGCATCTCCGCCCACTGGATGACAAAAGGCACGTGGATTACGGATATGGGCCGGCCGCGGACCATCCACGACTTTTACGGATTTCCCGACGAGCTATTTGCGGTCCAGTATCCGGCGCCGGGCGATCCTGCGGTCGCCGAGAGCATCCGCCGCGCGTCCGCTGATCCGGCCATTCACCCCGACACCGGTGAGTGGGGCCTGGACCATGGCGCCTGGTCGGTGCTGCGGCATATGTATCCCGCGGCCGACGTGCCGGTGGTGCAGTTGAGCCTGGACATGACCCAGCCGGCGGCGTTTCATTTTGC
>JAKAUB010000120.1 GCA_021827845.1 Acidobacteriota bacterium
TGATGATGTCTCCATCAACGTTCCCGCCAGCTTTCTCGCGGCCGGCCATAAAATTCTGCTGCTCACGCCGCCCCCGCCGGTCGCCTCGCACGCAACGGCTGAGCTTGGATCCTCGGAGTTTGCCAAAGTCGTGCTGGACAGCATCTGGGGCAAGCCGCCGCATCTCAACCTGGCCGCGGAGGCGCAGTTGCATCAGGCGCTAGCGGCGCTCGCGGGCGCAAAGCTGCTCCACTCCGCGCGGCCGGTCTCCGACGGCGGACTCGCCGTCGCCCTGAGCGAAGCCTGCTTTGAAAATGGCGTTGGCGCGCGGGCCGAGCTGCACATGGCGCATTCGCCCGACCCAGCCTCGTATCTGCTCTTTGGCGAAGACGCCTCGCGCGTTGTCGTCTCCTGCGACGCGGCTTCCATCGCGGCCATCCGCGCGGTTGCGGAACAGCATGGCCTGGCCGTCGTGGAGCTCGGCGAGACCGGCGGCGAGACCCTGACGCTGACCCTCGGCGGCGATGTTATGGTTTCGGAATCTGTCGCGTCTCTACGCCAGTTGTGGAGCGAGGCGCTGCCGGCCGCGCTGGCCAACACCTTTCATCTGGAGCCATCGATTGCGGGGGGCGAATGAGCGACGGATTCGGCATGGATAAGCTGCGCGAGGAGTGCGGCGTGGTCGCCCTCCACAATCACCCGGACGCGGCGCGCCAGGCCTATCTGGCGCTCTATGCGCTGCAGCATCGCGGGCAGGAGTCCGCCGGCATCGCCACCGCCGATTACCAGAACATGTGGAACATCAAGGGCATGGGTCTGGTGTCGGAGATCTTCACCGAAGATGTTTTGCAAAAGCTGCCCGGCTCACTCGCCATCGGCCACACGCGCTACTCCACCACCGGCGACTCCGCACTGCTCAACGCGCAGCCCATTCGTGTGGAATCCACCAAGGGCCTGATCGCCATTGCCCACAACGGCAACCTGGTGCAGCTCGGCAACATTCGCGCGCAGCTGGAGCGCGACGGCGCGGTCTTCCAGACCACCAGCGACTCCGAGATCATCGTGCAGCTCATCGCGCACTCCCGCAAGCCCACATTGGTCGAGGCCATTGCGGAGTCGCTCAGCCAGGTGGAGGGCGCATTCTCCATCGTGATGATGATGCGCGACCGCATCTTCGCCGCCCGCGACCCGCACGGCTTCCGTCCGCTGTCGATGGGCCGCATCCGCAATGAGGATGGCACCGAGGGCGTCGTCTTTGCGTCGGAGACCTGCGCCTTCGATCTGCTGCGCGCCACCTACGAGCGCGACGTAAAGCCAGGCGAACTGGTGATGGTCACGCGCGACGGCGTCAGCTCCGTGCAGTTTTCGAGCGGCACGCCGCAGACCAGTTGCATCTTCGAGCATGTCTATTTCTCGCGCCCCGACAGCCGCGTCTTTGGCCGCTGGGTGCAGCAGAGCCGCGAACAGATGGGCCGCCGCCTCGCGCGCGAATCTGGCATACCCGCTGACCTGGTAGTTCCCGTTCCGGACTCCGGCGTGACCGCTGCCATCGGATACGCCGCGGAGAGCGGCATCCCGTTCAACTTCGGGCTCATCCGCAACCACTACGTGGGCCGCACGTTTATTGAGCCCGAGCAGCGTGTGCGCGACTTTGGCGTCAAGCTCAAGCTGAATCCGGTGCGCAATCTGCTGGAAGGCAAACGCATCATTCTCATCGACGACTCGATCATCCGCGGCACCACCAGCCGCAAGATCGTCCGCATGGTGCGCGGCGCCGGCGCCAAAGAGGTGCACCTGCGCATCAGCGGGCCGCCCACCATCTCGCCCTGTTATTACGGGGTGGATACGCCGCACAAACGCGACCTGATCGCCGCCAACGCGTCGGTCGAAGAGATCTGCCGCTACATTGAGGCCGACTCCCTCGCGTACCTTTCGCTCGAAGGCCTGACCGAGGCCTGCGGCGGCGAAAGCATGGGCGGCTTCTGCAACGCCTGCTACACCGGCAACTACCCCACCGCCTGGGTCGACGTCGAAGAGATTCTGCCCGCTGCTTCCGCCGGGGTCTCGCGGTAGCTCTACGAAAAGTACCCTTTACGTACTACGTACTTTACTGATACCGTATCCATGATCGCCAGCTACCGGGACAGGCGTACGAAAGATTTCGCGGACGGCAAGCGCGTCAAGCCGTTCGAGGCTATCGAATATGCTGCACGCATGAAGCTGGACCGATTGGCAGCAGCGCTCTCGCTGAATGATCTTCGGGCACTCCCAGGCAACCGGCTTGAAGCGCTCGGCGGGGACCGGCGCGGGCAATACAGCATTCGGATCAATGACCGTTGGAGGATATGTTTCGAATGGTCAGCAACGGCGGAAGGACCTGAGAATGTCGAGATCGTTGACTACCACTAAGCACAATACTTCGGCGCAGGTTCCCGCTATCCATCCCGGAGAACATCTTGCTGACGAGTTGCAGGAACTTGGCATGAGCGCTGCAGAACTGGCCCGTCAGCTTGATGTTCCCCCGAACCGTATCACGGCGATCCTGAACGGAACCCGCGGAATTACCGGGGATACGGCGTTGCGCCTGGCGCACTTCTTTGGCACCTCACCGGCCTTCTGGCTCAACTTACAAAACCTTTTTGATCTGCGCTGCGCCGAGAAGAAATCCGGAGCCAGGATCCATGCGCTGCCTACCTTGCGCCAGCCGCATGCCGCCGGGCCTTAGCCGCCAGCTAAAGCCGACTTATTCCGGCCGTTACGTGTATGCTTCCATGCAACATGACCACTGACCGCAAAAGGCCCGCAGGCGTAACGCTGATCGCACTACTAGTCCTTTGGACCGGCTGCATCGGAGCTCTCGTCTTCCCGATCATTGGACTCAGCGGTGGCACGGCTTTTCTTTGGGAGCAAATATTTGGCCGGAGAATTCAATCAGTTGCATGGATGAGAGTAATCTCGTTCGCACTTGATGGCCTTTGGTTTTTGCTATATGTCGCTTCCGCCATTTTTGGGTTTGGGCTCTGGAAGCTCAAGAACTGGGCACGTCAGGCCATGCTCGCAAGCATCGTGGTTGGGATCAGCGCTGGCATTCTGGTTTCGATCGTCTTCGTGAGGCCCGTTTTTCTAGCCATAAGCGCGCTGGGTGGCATCGTAGTTGAACTTGCGTGGATTGCTTGGTATCTGAAACGTCCTCGTGTTCGCCACGCATTTGGGGCGTGGAAACGATATAGCGCCGCAGGCGAGTGGATCGAGCCACCAGAACTCACAAAACGTGGGAAACAGGGAGTAGGCATACTTGCGGTCGCGTCTCTTGGCCTTCTCTTTGTCGTCCCGCTTTTCGTTGGGGTTAATGCAATGATGAAAAGCTCCGATGCTTACAAGCTAACGATAAGCACAGCTCAGGCATCTCCCTGCATCGTGAGCTCGCTAGGTTCACCGGTCGAGCCGGGATGGATTGTGACAGGCGGCATCCAAGAATCAGATAATGGTGGCTCAGCCAACCTAAGCATTCCAGTCAGTGGACCAAAAGGTAAAGGCAGTCTTGATGTTCGCGCTAAAAAACTGGGTGGAAGTTGGAGAATCGACTCTTTGGTCTTCACCGACGGCGCGAGCCCGTTAAGCATCATTCCGTCGGATTCGACTCGCGTTTGCAAGTGAAGCTCTCATTATGTCCGACACAGAGATTCGCTGAAGAAGGCTGCTGGGAATTGTCGCCATCTTGGGGTTTTTGCTTGAGCCAGATCACTCTGACGAGGTGCTGCGTTCAAACGCTTACGGGGTGATATGCCCTGAACTCCTGCCATGGACTGGGTCACGTGACTCGCAGCAGCCCACGGTACGGGATTTCGGCGGCACGGCGCCGATCACGCCTGGGACCATGGTTTTAGAATCCCTCCGCATTTGCCACCCCTCTGTATCATCGAAAGGAATGCCCGGTACGCCGAAAAAGCCTGTCTTTGAATCGTGGGGACGCTACCCGCGGCTGGACTGCCGCGTGGAGCCGCTCTACTGGCGCGATGATTTTCCGCGCGGTACGCGGCTGCCGCCCGAGGTGCTGCCCGTCGGCATGGGCCGCAGCTATGGCGATGTCTGCCTGCTCGAGGACGGCACGCTGCTCTCGACCCTCAGCATGGACCGGCTGCTGCACTTTGACCCGGCCACCGGGCTGCTGCGCTGCGAGAGCGGCACCACGCTCGATGAGATTCTGCGCTTCGCCGTCCCGCGCGGATGGTTTCTGCCGGTCACGCCGGGCACAAAATTCGTGACCGTCGGCGGCGCCATCGCCAACGACATCCACGGTAAAAATCATCACGTCGCCGGCACCTTCGGCGCGCATGTCCCGGCGTTTGAGCTGGTCCGTTCCGACGGCGCGCGCCTCACCTGCTCCGCGGCGGAGAACGCCGATCTCTACGCCGCGACCATCGGCGGCATGGGGCTCACCGGCCTCATCACCTGGGCGGAGGTGCAGCTCCGGCCCATCACCTCGCGCAAAATTCGCTACGAAGGCATCAAGTTCCGCGGCATCGATGAGTTTCTGGCGCTCTCCAGCAGCAACGGGCATGCGGAGTACACCGTCGCCTGGATCGACTGCGTGTCGCGCGGTAAAAACTTTGCCCGCGGCATCTACATGGTGGGCGACCACTCGGAGGCCATCGAGGAGCGCAAGCCGTCGCGCAAGCCGCGCCTCAGCGTGCCGCTGGATTTTCCTGCCTTCGCGCTCAGCCGCCCCACCATGCGCCTGTTCAACGGCCTGTACTACCACAAGCAGCTCCGCCGCCACGTCACCGGCTTGGTGGACTACGAACCGTTCTTTTACCCGCTCGACGCCGTGCTCCATTGGAACCGCATCTACGGCAAGCGCGGCTTTCTGCAGTTTCAGTGCGTCATCCCGTTCCGCTACGGACGCGACGGCATCGTCGCCATTCTGGAGGCGATCACCGACGCCGGCCTTGCGTCCTTTCTGGCTGTGCTGAAGGTGATGGGCGACCGGCCGTCGCCGGGCCTCATGTCCTTCCCGCAGCCCGGCATCACGCTCGCGCTCGACATCGCCATCCAGCCCGGCGTGACCTTTCCGCTGTTCGACCGGCTGGCCGAGATGACCCGCGAACTCGGCGGCCGCCTGTATCCAGCCAAGGATGCCCGCATGACCGGCGCGCAGTTCCGCGCCTTCTATCCGCAGTGGCAGCAGTTTGCGCAGTATCGCGACCCGGCGTTTCTCTCCGCCTTCTGGGAACGGGTGACCGCCGATGCGTAATCATCGCCGCGACCGCCTCCCAGCCGGCGAGGGCGGGCTGCACCGCATCGCCGTCTTTGGCGCCACCAGTGCCATGGCGCAGGCGTGGATGCGCCTGCTGGCGCCGGCCGGCGCTCGCTTTTATCTGGTGGCGCGCAACCCGGCGCACACTGACGCCGTAGCGCAGGACTTGGCCACGCGCGGCGCCGCCGCCGTCTTTGCTGAGACCGCCGATCTCGACGACACCACCGCGCACGCGGCCATGCTGGAGCGCGCCGTCGCCGCCCTCGGCGGCTTGGACTGCGCCCTGATCGCGCACGGCTCGCTGGGCAGCCAGGCCGCCGGCGAAGAAGACTTTGCCGAGGCAGCGCGCAGCCTGCAGACGAATTTTCTCTCCGCGGCCTCGCTGGTCACCTGGCTGGCCAACTACTTTGCGGAGAAGCGCAGCGGCGTCATCGCCGTTATCTCTTCCGTGGCCGGCGACCGCGGCCGCAAGAGCAACTACATCTACGGCAGCGCCAAGGCCGGGCTCAACGCGTTTCTGGCCGGCGTGCGCAACCGCGTGGACCGGCAGGGCGTGCACGTACTCACCATCAAGCCCGGCTTTGTGGCCACGCCCATGACGGCGCACCTGCCGCAGGGGCCGCTCTTCGTCACGCCGCAAACCGTCGCACAGGACATCCAGCGCGCCATCGAAAAACGCCGCGATACGCTCTACACCCCGTGGTTCTGGCGCTGGATCATGGGCATCATCCGCGCCGTGCCGGAGTGGAAGTTCAAGCGGATGGATCTGTAGCAAAGATCGGCCCATCGAAGAGACAGCGTCCTTCTGAGCGAAGCGACCAAGCCATGCGAAGCGAAGAGACCGAGTCATTCTGAGCGAAGCGAAGAAACACCGTCACCCTGACGAAGCGAAGGGACAGAGTCATTGTGAGCCCAGCGAAACAGACCGAGTCATTCTGAGCGCAGCGAAGAGACAGAGTCATTCTGAGCGAAGCGAAGAATCCCTGCATTCCCAATCACGCCGCACGCAATCGATCCCAACCGAAAAAATGCTCCCGCTTTCCCTGTTGTCGCTCCCGAAGAGAATTTGCCTTCCCGGAGCCAGGTCGCCGCCCTACGGCACAGGATCGAACCCGCCGCGTCGCCCAGGATGACACCGCCCCACGCGCCGCAGCGCCAGCCAGCCGCCGCGCACCCAGCCGTGGCGCGCCACCGCAATCGCCGCATACTCCGAACACGTCGGCTGAAACCGGCATCCCCCCGGCAGCGGAAACAGCGAGCCCGAAACGCTATGCAGCAGCGGGGAGATCCAGCGGCTATACCCGCGGGCCAGCGCCTCGACGCGCGCGGCGCGGCGCCCTGCACCGCTGTTATTGGCGGGATCGATCATCGGCGTTCTGTCGCGCGGGTGCGGCCGGCGCGCCAGCCTTTGCGCGCGGCTTGCGGCCCGCATGCGCCGGGCGCGGCGGAGTCTTCGCAGCCTCCGCAGCAAAATGTTCTAGCGATGGGACGGCGCGGAAGACGCGCAGCAGGTCGCGCTCAATCTCGGCAAACGGAACGTCGCGAACCGTGGCGCGCGGATGCAGCACCACGTCCATGCCGCACGGCAGTTCCTCGCGGTGCTGCGCGACCGCGGCCCGCATGCGCCGCTTGATGCGGTTACGCGCGACGGCATTGCCCAGCACGCGCCCGGCGGTCAGCCCAACACGAGTCGCGGGCGCCGGCGCGTCGGCACCGTCAGAACTGCTGCGCTGTAACGATTGCGGGGCGAAAAAATACGTCAGGAGGGGCGCCGAACGGCGCACGCCCTCCCGATAGACCCGCTGGTAGTCGGAGTGTTTACGTAGCCACCCGATCCGCATGGCGGCCGGAGAAACGCTAGTCGCGGTAGCCCGCGCTGACGGCCACACGCTTGCGGCCCTTGGCGCGGCGCCGTGAAAGCACAGCCTGCCCGGACTTGGTCTTCATCCGGGTACGAAACCCGTGCGTCTTGGCGCGGCGGCGGCGGTTGGGTTGAAAGGTCCGCTTCGGCATGAAAGAACTCCCTGCAAAGAAACAAAAGTCTGCTGAGACAGCAAGTTCTGAGTATAAACCAAGCGGCCCGATTCCGGAAGAGCGTTCCTCGCCTCGGGTTGCTGCGATCGATTAGCATCCATCGCGATAACTCAGCCTTATTTTGCAATACTTTTCAGTGAACGCTCAAATTCACTTGACTTATGCTGACCAGCCGTCCAATACTTCCCGCAACGTTTGACGGTGCTGTTCGCTGCTCTCGCTGTAGAGCCGTCTCCATGTTACGAGCCGACCCAACCGCAAGCTCAGTACCGCGCGTTCGGAGGCACGTTTATGAAAAGCACTATGGTAATCCCCCCCCCCCGCATTCGAGTATCCCTCGGCATTGCCCTTCTCGCAATTTTCACGGTAGCTGCTCACGCCCAACGGGTAAGCGTCTCGCCTAACTTTGGCAGCTTTTACGGAACCACTTCCGGCACGCAGACTGTCAATGTCTTCGTTGGGGCGCCGGGAGAATTCCAGATTTCGCAGAATCAAGCCGTAAACGTACCAGGTGGCACTATAGAGATGCCGACAGGCTGGACAAATATTTCCGGCCATGGAACCTTCACAATTCCCATTCAGTTCTATCCGAATTCGTCGGGAGGTACATTCAGCGGTAGCTTTACCGCGACATACACGAACTCCGAAAACTACAGCCAGCCGCTCTATGTGACAGTGAATTACTCGGGCGAGAATATGGTGCCTACAGCTAACGCAAGTCCAAAGTATCAGGTTCTGTCCATCCTCTACATAGCGCCAGGCAATGCCAGCACGAGCGGCTTCAGTACCTCGCAGTCAGAGGGCGCGACAACATCGATCTCTCAAAATTTCTCCAATTCTGAAACGTTAGCATTCAATTACGGATTTCTAGGTGTGGATAACGGCGTCACCTTCGGCTCTAGCCAATCACAAGGGGACTCCAGTTCATACACGACCTCGTATCAGACCACGTCCGGATCTCAGCTCGCGTCTACGCAGCAAAAGATGGATCATACTCAGGATCAGATCTATCTTTTGGTTGATCCAACCGTGACCGTAACGCAAACCGGCTCCGCGTCTGGCACGTATGCCCTCGGCCCATCGGTGGACGCTACTGGGAACTTTCCGAACGGAACCGTGCCAGCAGATATATTGAACTCAAATGTCGCGGGATTCCGAAACCCCACCCAAATACCACTAAATTGGCTCGAATCGCAGATTCGGTACTCGGGCACCACGTTGCCCGGATTGAAGTCGATCTGTGCCAATCCGTTGCCCGATAGCGAATGCACATCGCAAAACGCTTGCGGCTGTACCGCCGCCGACTTTGCGCAGTTAATTCCTCAGGATGAATTAGCCAATGTGACCAGCGATACCACATCCCCCAGTAGCATTGACAGCAATCGCTATGTGCTGGTAACTTCGCTCTTCCTACAAGGCCCCGAACAACAGGGAGCCGCTCCAGTTAAGAACCCTTACACAGTCACAGATTCCAACATGAGTTTGGAAACTTTGTCCAACGGGACATCTTACTCGGTAGGATATGATCACAAATTTGGGTATGGAGGAACCGGGCCCTTCGGCCTGCAGATTACAGCTACAGACACCTTCACCTACTCTCAAACCGAAACTGCCGGAACATCGACAACCACAGGTCACACCGCACAGGTAACGCTTGGGACTTCGGACGTGGGTTGCGGAGAATATGTTGATGTTTACGAAGACACCATATATCACACGTTTGCATATGCGCTCCCGCAGGCGGCACCGTCGAATTGTCAGTAAACACGCCTCCCAGAAAGTTGACATAAGGAATGAAGATTCTTATTAAAATTGCTGTCTTTTTGTTGGCTCCCTCCCTGATGGCCGTCGGTCAGACTAAGGTGTTGGTGTCTCAGGCGTGTGGCCCCGATTCGGCGAGGTTCTCGGTTCGGATGGTATCCTCCAGGCCGTCGCTCGCCACTCCTCCAACGTCGCGTGCACGTGTTGTTGTGTTTGCGGAGGACGTCAACGGCCTACAGGGGTGCTGGCTCCTCAGCCGCATTGGAGTTGACGGTCACTGGATCGGCGCAGTTTGCATGCAATCGTATGTCAGCGCAGAAATCGAACCGGGGCCACACCGCCTTTGCGCCGACCTCCAACAACGGAGAGGGCTCCAGCATACAGCCCTCTACGATTTCACCGCTGGGTCCGATAAAGTCTATTACTTCCGCGTCGAAGTTCTAGGCGGCCAATTTAACGTGCACCTGACTGCACTCAACGACGCAGAAGGCCGCCTGCTACTTTTGACAAGAACGCATTCGGTGGCTAGTCAAGAGCCGGTAAAACCAAAGATCAAAGAGCACTAATTTAGGCCACAAGATTTTCCAAAGAGGCCATTAGGGTTTCTATGCAGTCAGTAAATATTCAGTGTAGGCGTGTCCCTTTAAAAATACTCTGGGCTCTCCTCGGCCTATCTTTAGCCGGCTGTGGCGCGACCCACACCGCCGCCTCCAGCCAGCCGCAGGCGACGCTGCTGCTGATCTACCAGCAGCCGCAAAGCGCCTATACGCCGCTGAACCAGACAGCAACATTTTCTGTCGAAATCAGCGCAGTGCCCAACCCTGTGTATCAGTGGAACCAGAACGGCGTTGCGATCCCGGGAGCGAACAGCGCCACCTACACCACGCCGCCGGTTAGCCTCGGGGAAAATAATTCGGTCTTCACGGTCACCATTCAGGCGCTGGGCCAGACCGTTACCAGCCAACCGGCCACGCTGGCGGTCGGGCCGCGCTCACCCGCCCCGGGCGACCTGCGCTTTCAGCAGGTGGCGGCCCCTACGACGGCGAGCACAACCTATCCCAATTTTCTAGCGGGAACCGTTCTCATCTACCCGGCTGGATGGACATATCAGGGCGTGACCGGTTCTCCCTTGCGGATGGGAGCCGGCCAATGCGGGCCAAATATCCCTCAGGACTGCTGGTGGGCCTATGGGCTGTGGACCCAGCCGAAGCCCTCCTCCTATTCCATGGCTTACGTTCCGGATGTTCCCGCCAATCTGGTCTCTGAATTGAACAAGTATTCCACGTCCAGCTCCGTCGTCACTTCGCTGGATATCGAAACGCCGGAGCAGATCTTCGGGTTTTCGGCCATTACCAACAGCACGCAGACCGGATTTGACTACCGTCTGGAGAACGCGAGTGCCGCGGCGCTGCCGGGCGCCATTGCGGCCGACGGCGCCGACGGCCGCGTGGTCACGGCCATCTCGTTTGATGAGTCGCTAGGCGGCTACAGGTTTCTTTCCTATGGATGGACCGCCGACACCCACACGCAATACGAAACGCAGGTCACGCTGACAAATTATGACGGCATCGGACCGGCAGCCACGGCGCTGGCACAGGCCGGATATATCATCACGGCCTTTCAGGGCAATCACACCGATGGCTTTGTTCTGGTCGGCACGCGCGTCAAAGGCGACTCCTATCCTCGGCCCGTACTGATATCGCCCGCGGTTTCCGTCCCTTTGGCCGGATATGCCGTTGTGGGCTGGGCAATCAGCGAACAGGCTTCCGTTCCGCCCATCTGGATTTTCGAAAAGTAGGCCCCGCAGCTTCTCTCGCGAACCGCTCGCGAACGATTTTGCCCGAGACCGCATCTCAACGGGTTGCAATGGCAACGATTGGCAAAATTGCGTTGGCGATCCTGGTAGTTGGGCTGACCGTGCTGACGGCCGGCTATCTCTACGTGCGGCACATCGTGAATCATCCGGACCAATACCTTCCGCAGGCGGTCGCCTATCTGGAGCAGCGAACCGGCAAGCAGATCGCCATCCAGCGGGTGCAGCTAAGCGTCTGGCCAGTCCTTCGCATTCGCGCCTACGGCGTGCAGGTCATCGACCCCAAGCCGTTTCCACCGGGCGATCTTCTCAACATCCCGGAAGCCGATCTTGCAGTCCGCTGGACGCCGCTGCTGCGAAAGACGCTGGTTCTCTCTACCGTCACGCTTCGCCGGCCCGTCATCAACTTCATCAACGATCCGGATGGCCTCTGGAATTTTCAGAATCGTCACGCGCCCGGCAAGCAGTCCAATACGCTGGCGCTGGGCCGCATTCAGAAACTGAAGATTGTCGATGGCCGGCTGCTGGGGTCCGCGCTGATCGATCCGCAGGATGCGCCGGGGCCGGTCGTGCTCGACCTGAGAGATTTTTCGGCGACGCTGCGCCACATCGACTTCAGCACCTTTTCGACCGGCAAACAGGCACACCCCATCCACGGCGAGTTCACGGCCAAAGCCGCGCGCTTTGGCGTGGTACACACGACCGATCTCAAGAGCCATCTGGAGTTGACGGCTTCAAAGCTGACGTTTCACCAGTTCACCACGCAAACGCATGCAGGCCGTGCCTACGGAGACTTTCTGATCCACTACGGGCAAAAGAAACCCAGCTTTTCAACCACCATGCACGTGGACGGTATCAAGGTCGATTACCTGCTGCGCCAGTTCCACCCCGGGCCCCCGCAGATGACGGGCATGCTGGCTGCGGCGCTCGATCTGTCCGGCAACCTCGAATACACGAAGAGTCCTCTCTCCGGGATCCACGGCACCGGCACGTTCGCCATTCATCAGGGCGAGCTGCCTGCGCTGAATAAGGACAGCAAAATGCAACAGTTGGCGCGATTTCGGACTCCCAATGCAAAGTCCCTCCCGGTGTCGGCGTTTTCCGTCTTCGCCGGGGATCTCCAGCTCGACAGCAAACAGATCGCCAGCCAGCGCCTCAATCTGGACTTTTACGGCATCGTGCTGAATGGTGGTGGCCGCTTTGACGAGTTGAACGACGGCATGGACTACCGGGCGACAGCAACGATCGAAAAGCGGCAGGGATTCTTCATGGATTTATTCGCCCGGCTGTTCAAGGACGCTGAAGTAAAGAACGGACGCATGGTGTTCCCGATGAAAATTACGGGAACGCTCGACCACCCGCAGATTGCCATCACCGACTGAACTGCGGGCCTCACCGCTTCACCAACCATGCCCCGCTGCTGCTGGGGGGTTGCAAGGGGAAAGCAATGCTCATCATTCTTATCGTTCTACTGCTGGTGGTCGCCTTCGGCGGATATCGCATGGGCCCGGGGATCGGCTATTACGGGGGCGGCGGACTCGGCCTGATCCTGCTGATCCTGATCATCCTGCTGCTGCTTCGCGTCATCTGACGCCGCACTGCCAATGAAGAAGGCCGCCTGGATCGGCGGCCTTTTGGATTGCGCGCAAAGCTGCGCCCGGCTATTTGGTGAGCTGCTCCATCAGGGTATTCACCATCCGGTTCAGGTCGTTATCCGTGTGCCGCATCTCGTCGATCTTGGCGATCGAATGCATCACGGTCGTGTGGTGCTTGTCGCCGAAGTGCCTTCCGATCTCGGGCAGCGACGCCTCCGTCAACTGCTTGGCCAGATACATGGCAATCTGCCGCGGCACCACAATGGCGCGCGAGTTGTTCTTCTGCTTCAGCTCTGCCACGCGCATGCCAAACTGCTCGGAAACAGCGCGCTGAATCGCCTCAATGGTCACCTTGCGCACCTGCGTGTCGATAAACTGCTTCAGACACTGCTGCGTGACGGAGAGCGAAATCTCCACCCCATGCAGGCTGCACCATGCCACCAGGCGCGTCAGCGCGCCTTCCAGCTCGCGCACATTGGTGCGCACGTTGGAGGCGACAAACAGCGCCACATCGACCGGCAGCGTCACGTGCTCGCTCTCTGCCTTCTTCTGCAGAATCGCGACCTTCGTCTCAAGATCGGGCGGCTGAATGTCTGCGATCAGGCCCCACTCAAAGCGATTGCGCAGGCGGTCTTCAATCTCCGCCAGCTCTTTGGGCGGGCGGTCGCTGGCAATCACAATCTGCTTCATGCTCTCGTGCAGCGCGTTGAAGGTGTGGAAGAACTCTTCCTGCGTCCGCTCTTTCTGCGCCAGAAATTGAATGTCGTCGATCAGCAGCACATCCACCGAGCGGTACTTATCGCGGAAGCTCGACATGCGGTCATAGCGCAGCGAATTGATCATCTCGTTGGTGAACTTTTCGCTGGAGACGTAGCAGATGGCCGCGTGCGGCTGGTGCCGCTTCACCTCGTGGCCAATCGCATGCATCAGGTGCGTCTTGCCGTTGCCGACGGAGCCATACAAGAAAAGCGGGTTGTAGGCCTTGGAGGGCCGCTCCGCAACCGCCTCTGCCGCCGCGCGGGCAAACTGGTTGCCGTTGCCGATCACGAAGGCGTCGAAGGTATAGCGCGGATTCAGTTGTGCAGCGGTGTCCCAGTCAAAGCGCGCCTGCTGCCCGGCGATGCCGTTCGGCAGCCGGTTGCGGCCTGGCGCGGGCGTGCGCGCGGACTGTGGCCCAAAGCCGCCATCCTGCCGCACGCGCGGCGGCGGCGCTTCCTGCTGCACCGCTTCAAACAGGACCTCATCCACGTCCACGTTCAGTTGATCGACCGCTTCCAGAATCACATCGTTGTAGCGCTCGCCGATGTGCTCGAACTCGCGCGTGGGGACGCTGACCACCAGAACGCGGCCGTCGATGCGGCTAAAGCGCGTGGGCTTGAACCAGGTATCGAACGACTGGTGGTTGATCTTCTTCTCAATGGCCGTAAGAATGCGGAGCCACGGATTTAAAGAGGAAGAAGCTGGTGCAAAGGACGACATGCTTTTTTCACTTTCAACGTTACGGGCGCGCCGGTCAAGTTCCTAAAGATCACGGACACTCGTGCTCCGGAAAACGCTCTTATGGCCAGAAGAAGGCCGCCGCTCGCTGCGAGACGACGTATCCAAAAAGACTACCGCAATGCCATGACCGCCGCTGCCTTCACTCGAAAAGTTCGACCGAAAATCCGGGGAGAATTTTTTACAGGCCGTGTGCCGGCTGGTGGATAGCGAAGCCGATACTAGCACATTCCGGCGCGCCCGGCAGCAGCTTTCCTGTATGCCTTTTCTTTCATCGCGAAACTGCACCGAGGGTGGTGAAGACCCGCCGATCTCTGAAAATCTTTGCGCAAAAATTTGCCTGCCACGGCCTCTGCTTCCGCCCTCTCCAACGTCCTGCGCGGGTCGCATCCGCCTACGGCTCGCTCACCACCGGCTGCCGCGGGCGCAGGCGAAGCACGGCGTACACCACCGGCCCCGCCAGCGCCAGCAGTGTGCCCGCTGCGACCGCCGGCACGTGCGGCGTCACCAGGTCGTGACGCGCCTTCCAGATCGCAAAGACGATCAGCAGCGTGGGCGGTACGCCGATGGCAACGGTCACCGCTGTCCCGCCGGGAATCCGAAATCCGCGCGGCAGATGCGGCTCCCGTACACGCAGCATCGCCAGCGCGGCAAACTCCAGCACCAGGCTCAGGCCGTATAGCATAATATCCATCTCCAGCAGGCGATTGAGTGTGAGCTGCAACACCACGGTCCATGCGGCAGCGCACGCCAGCACCGCCACCCAGGGAACGCCGTTCCGCATGTGACGCTCTAGCACGCGCGGCGCCAGGCCATCGCGCGCCATCGCCGCCGGCAGGCGCGCGTAAGAAAGTGTCAGCGCGTTGAACATCGCAACTCCCGTCAGCGCGCCGCCCGCCACAACGGAGAGTGCTGCCGCTGATGCGATGCCGGCGCCCGCCGTGTGCATCGCCAGGGTGCGCGCCGCTTCCACCCACGCTCCCGTAACAAACGCATTGGCAGGAATCCCCGCCAGCCACACGATAGCCACCGGGAGGATGTAACTCGCGACCACCAGCGCCACCGAGGCCAGCATGGCGCGGATGTAACTCCGCCGTGCGTTGCGCACCTCCTGCGCAATGGTGGAGGCATTGTCCCATCCCATCGTGTTCCACAGCACAAACAGCAGCGCTACCTCCAGGCTGCCGTGCAGCGGCCGCCCCATCGCTGCCGGATGCACCCCGGACCGGACCATTCCCCAGACACCAAACGCGGCCAGCCCGGCAAACGGCAGCAGGAGCAGATTCAGCAGCCACAGCGAGCCCTCACCCACCGAGTACGCGCCGCGAAGATTCCAAAGCACGCAGACCGCCACGATCCCCAGCTCCCCGGCAAACGCGCGCCGGCCGGCCACCAGGGATGGGTCAATCTGCTGCAGGTACGCAATGGTGAGCGCGGGATAGATCGCCATGTCGAAGATGCTGGCCGTCAGCGACAGCCAGGCCTCTTCAAAGCCCCAGAACGGGCCCAGAGCCCGCCGCACCCACACGTAAAAGCCACCCTCTTCGGGCAGTGCGCTGGCCATCTCGCCAATCATCAGCGCCGTCGGCACGCTCCACAGCAGCGGAACAACCAGCAGCATGGTGAGTGCGCGGGCATACCCCGCCTGCCCGACGATGTCTTCCAGCCCATACGGACCGCCCGACACCATAAAGTACGTGGCCGCCGCCAGCGGCGCCAGCGTCAGTTTGCGCAAGGGACGATCGGGCCGCGTGGCCGCCGCAAGACGTGGGCGATCACCGCACCCAGCCCGCCGGTGGCTCCAGAAACGGCCCGGCCTTCCAGAAAGGATCGTAGTTCCACGCGGCCTGCGTCAGCCCCAGCGGATTGGCCAGCAGCAGCCACGCCAGCGTCGTCAGCAGAGATGCGGCCGCGCGCTTGTCCTGCATCTTTGCGCAGGCTGCATGCAAGGAGACCGTGGTCGCCGCAGTGTACGCGGCAGTCACGGCCGCCGCATTGATCGGTGACTCCAGCTCAAAATATGCCGTGCTGAATGCCGCGAACAAAACCCACGCCGCTGCCTGCGAGGCCAGAAACTGCGTGCGCCCCGGCGTGCGCTTCGGCAGGTTCAACACATACAGCCCGCCCGCAATGGTGGAGAGGCTGTTAATGCTCCACGCAATGGGAAACGCCGCCGGCGGCGGAGCATACTTCGGCAGCCACTGCGCCTGGTAGGCTTCCCGGTCGTTGACCCGGGGCTCGCCGCTCTGCGGCTCGCGCAGCTTGCGAACCGCCAGGCGCAGCCCCCATTGCGCGGCCTGCACGCCCGCGTAAAACGCCACACCCTGCCACCAGCGGAATTTTCGTTGACTCATTATGATTTCGATGCCGATCCTGAAGCTGCCGCTTCGATTTCTGTGCTCTCACTCCTCGCGCGCGCAGAGGCAGCCAGACCGTCTGCGATTCGCGCATCCTCAGCACAACCAACGCACCGCCACAACGGTGCCGAGTGGCCGGTCGATTGCCGTTCGCCAGTGCGCTCATACTGCCCCATTCCCTCTGCCAGCGTCAATCGAATTTCCATTCGCCGCCGGGCGCTCCAGGCTCCCGCTGGTCGCGCGGTCACCGCTGCATGGACAGCAAATATATCGTGACACGATGCTTTTTTAGGCAACCGCTCCCGAGGTCTCATCCTCTATCCCGTACAGAAGCATGACTCTCCTCCGCATGCCGCTCATCTTTGCTGGGGAAGGAGATCCCAATGTCTCTGACGAACGACTTTGTCCGGCGCACGCGTTTCTTTGATCAGATGTTTCGTGAGTTCCACGAAGTCTCCTTCGCCGTGCACGCGGCCGACGGCTGGTCCTGGCGATCCGACCCGGCCCGGGAACCGCAGTGCGCCCTCCTGTTCCGCTCCGCCGCCGCCTGGAATGCGCTGATGGATAACCCCACCCAGCGCACGCTCGGGGAGGCCTACATCCACGGCGACCTGGATGTCGAAGGCGATCTCTTCGCCGTCTTTCCCGTCGTGCGCTACGTGCTCCACACCGCGGCCAGCTCGCACTATCACGCGCTGCGGGCGGTCTGGCGCGCCTCCACGGATTTTGCGCGGCTGCTGCGCCACGGTCCCAGGCACAGCGAGTCGCGCGATCGCGCCGCGATCGCCTATCACTATGATCAGCCGGTCGAGTTTTATCGGCCATGGCTCGGGCCGACGCTGGTCTACTCCTGCGCCTACTTTCGCGATCCCTCCGAGTCTCTGGAAAGCGCGCAGGCCAACAAGCTCGAGCTCATCTGCCGCAAACTGGAGCTGCAGCCGAACGACCGGTTTCTCGACATCGGCTGCGGCTGGGGGAGCCTGGTGCTGCACGCGGCCTCCCGCTATCGTGCGCACGCCAGCGGCATCACACTCAGCCAGGGTCAGGCTGCCGTCGCCCGCCAGCGCATTGCGCACGCCCGGCTCGATGCGCTTTGCCAGGTGGCGCTGCGCGACTACAGGGAGCTTCCGCGGTCCGACGCTCGCTTTGACAAAATCGCCAGCGTGGGAATGTTTGAGCACGTCGGCCGCAAGCGCCTGCGCCACTACTTCAAGCTCGCTTTGCAAATTCTCAAGCCCAACGGCCTGTTTCTCAACCATGGCATCGCGCGCTCGGCCGCCGTCCCTCCGGCGCAGGACTCCTTCATCGATCGCTATGTCTTTCCGGATGGTGAGCTGGCCACGCTGGGTGAGGTGGTGGAGATCGCAGAGGCCGCTGGATTCGAGGTGCGCGACGTCGAAAATTTGCGCAGTCACTACGAGCGGACATTGCGCCTGTGGGTCGAGAATCTGGAATCTAGCGCAATTGCGCTCCGCCAGCACATCCCGGAGCAGACCTATCGCATCTGGCGTCTATACATGGCCGGATCCGCAGACGCATTTCGGCGGGGCGACATCGAACTCTATCAGGTGCTTCTGGGTTCGCGGCCGGCCCGCAAAAGTGTTGTTGTGCACCGCGAACACTGGTATCAAAACTGGAGCACGGAATCCTCCAGCGCCGCGGTATGGTAGACCCTATGCGACTTGAACGTTTGCACGAAAAGTTTTGCGCCCCGCGTCCCCGCGTCTCTCGCGTTCGCAAGCTGTTGCGCGCGGCCGCCGTTCTCTG
>JAKAUB010000023.1 GCA_021827845.1 Acidobacteriota bacterium
TTTCGCAGAGGGAATCCGGCGCTATGGCTTCCATGGACTTTCGTATGAGTCGATTGTGCATCGGCTAGCCAACGCTCTGCCAGATCGTGCAGTGCTGGCGCATCTGGGCAATGGCTCCAGCGTGGCTGCTGTCCATCGCGGCACATCCATCGACACCAGCATGGGGCTGACGCCTACCGGCGGTGTGGTGATGAGCAGCCGCAGCGGCGATCTTGATCCGGGCGTGCTGGTGTATCTGGCGCGCACAAAGAGTCTGACACCAGATGCCATGGAGGCGCTGCTGAATCATCAGTGCGGGCTGGCCGGGCTTTCCGGCGGCGACAGCGACATGCAATCGCTGCTGAGTAAGGAAGCCGCCGGCGATGCGCAGGCGCACCTCGCTGTCGAAGCCTTCTGCATCTCCGTGAAGAAGATGATCGGCGCGTATGCGGCCCTGATGGGCGGCATTGACCTTCTGGTGTTTACCGGCGGCATCGGCTGGCACAGCTCCCAGATTCGCGCGCGGATCTGCTCGGGGCTGGAAATGTTTGGGCTCGCTGAAGAACAGAATCCGCCAGCAGGGAAGGTGCTGGCGGTGCAGGCGGAAGAAGAATTACAGATCGCGCGGCACTTGCGCCGGCTGCTCGCAGCGGAAACTCCCTCCGCTTAGTCCATGGTGTAGCGGCCAGCGTCAATCATTGCCGCCGCAATCTCCCGGCCGAGCGCGACGGTGTTTTCCGGGTCGTGCTTCGTCAGGCGGCGGAAGACCGCCATCTGCGTGCGCAGCATGTCTCCTTCGGCCGCGGCACTCAGGATCGTCTCGGCGGCGCGCTCCATCACGCCAAACGCGTGCGCTGCGTAGTAGCGCGTCATTGCAACGGGCAGCTTGCGAGTGCCCTGCATCTTTTCCGTGCGCAGAATGCAGGACTCCAGCACCAACACCTCGATCAGAATGTCCGCCAGCGCGGCCATAACTTCCTGCTCGTCGGCCAGCGTGGTGCCGAAGCGCTGCGAGGCCACGCCTGCGCAGAACAGTGCCAGCTTTTTGCCGCTGGCCAGCATCGCGCGCGCCGCAGCCAGCTCGCCGGTCTGCTCCTCGCGCGCCACGGGGCCGCTCATCACCTCATCCATCACGCGCTGGATCGCAGGCATCAGCGCCAGCCGCCCTTGCATGGCCCGCTTCAACATCCAGCCGCTGATGATCAGCCGGTTAATCTCATTCGTGCCTTCAAAGATGCGGTTGATGCGCGAGTCGCGATAACTGCGCTCAGCAGGGAACTCCTCCACATACCCGTAGCCGCCATGCACCTGCAGCATGTCATCCACCAGGCGGTCCAGCATCTCCGAACACCACACCTTCAGGATCGAGCACTCGACTGCAAACTCCTCGATCCGCTTCTGTGTTTCCAGCGAAGGGTTTGGCGCGCTCTTATCCATGGCCGCTAGCGAGGCGTCGATAGCGCCCACCACGCGATACACCGCGCTCTCCCCGGCAAAGATGCCGGTAGCGCTATTGGCAATCATCTGCTGCACCAGGCCGAAGGAGCTAATAGGTTTGCCGAACGCCTTGCGCTCCCGCGCATACCGCACGCCGTTGCGGAAGGCAATCTTGGCGCCGCCCACCGCAGCTGAACCCAGCTTGTAGCGGCCAACATTCAGCGTGTTGAAGGCGATGTGGTGGCCCTTGCCGGCCTCGCCCAGCAGATTTTCAACTGGCACCTTGCAGTCCGACAAAACCAGCGGGCAGGTGGAGGAGCCGCGAATGCCCAGCTTATGTTCCTCTGCGCCCACGCTCAGGCCCGGCGTTCCCGCTTCAATCAAAAACGCAGAAAACTTCTCACCATCGATCTTTGCAAAGACGGTGAACAGATTCGCCATGCCGGCGTTGGAGATCCACATCTTTTCGCCGTTCAGAATGTAGTGCCGCCCGTCGGGAGACAGGACAGCCTGCGTGCGGATATTCATCGCGTCAGAACCGGACGACGCTTCTGAGAGTGCGTAGGACGCAACCCATTCGCCGGAGGCCAGCTTCGGCAGATAGCGCTGCTTCTGTTCCTCCGTGCCGTACCAGACCAGTGGCAGAGTGCCGATGCCGACATGCGCACTGAAGGCCACTGAGAAGCTGCCGCACACGGCGATCTTGTCCGCCACCAGCGCGGATGTAACCTTATCCAGCTCCAGGCCGCCGTACTGTTCCGGAACATCGATGCTCATCAGTCCCAGCTCGCCGGCCTTGTGCAGCAATGCGCGCGTAAACGCGAAGTCCTTGCTTTCAATCCGCGGAATATTCGGCAGAATTTCGTTCTCGGCAAACTCCGTGGTCGTCTGCGCAATCTGCTGCTGCGTGTCCGAGAGATCTTCCAGTGTGAAGATATCCTCCGGCTTGGCGTCCTCCAGAAGAAAGCTTCCGCCCTGAATGCGCATGGCTGTTTGCTGCTCGCTCATTTTTTTTCTTTGCTCCGAATGTTTACGCAGACTGCAGATTTTCGAAGATGCCGGCCGCGCCCATGCCTCCGCCGACACACATCGTCACCAGACCATAGCGCGCCTTGCGCCGCTTCATCTCCTGCAGGATGGTCGCTGTCAGCTTGGCGCCGGTGCAGCCCAGAGGATGCCCTAAAGCAATCGCGCCACCGTTGACATTCACCTTCTCAAGGTCGAGTCCAAGCAGCTTGATCACCGCCAGCGATTGCGCCGCGAAGGCTTCGTTCAGCTCAATCACGTCGATGTCCGCCAGCGTCAGGCCCGCCAGCTTTAGTGCTTTGGGAATTGCATAGACCGGACCGACGCCCATCTCTTCCGGCAGACAGCCGGAGTAGGCATATGCCACAAACCGAGCCATGGGCGCGACGTTTATCGAGCGCAGGCACGCTTCGGAAACAACGACTGCCGCTGCCGCACCGTCTGAGGTCTGCGAAGAATTTCCTGCCGTGACGACACCTTTTGCATGAAACGCCGGCCGCAGTTTGGCCAAAGCCTCGAGCGACGTATCGGCGCGCGGACCTTCATCCATGGCAAACATCTGTTCGCGCAGTTGCGGCGTACCGCCTGCACCTGGTTCAGCCATAGCTACGGGAACCGGAACAATCTCCTCGGCAAACTTTCCCGACTGGATTGCCGCCAGCGCGCGCAGATGGCTGCGCAGCGCAAATGCATCCGACTCCTCGCGCGAAATTTCGTAGTGCTTCGCCACCCGCTCTGCGGTCAGCCCCATGGACAGATACGACGCCGGATAGTTTTCAGACAGCCATGGATTGATGGAAATCTTGTTGCCGCCGAACGGCACCAGCGACATGGACTCCGCGCCTCCGGCGACGATCGCCTCTGCGCCACCCGAGCGAATGCGCTCCGCCGCCAGTGCAATCGACTGCAGTCCAGAAGCACAGTAGCGATTAACCGTCATGGCGGCCGCTTCCACGGGCAGCCCAGCGCGCAGCGA
>JAKAUB010000115.1 GCA_021827845.1 Acidobacteriota bacterium
CATCATCAGCGCCTCGCCTTCGACGCCACGGAAAAGCATATTGAGATTGCCCGGCAGGCGCGGCTCCATCGCGCCGTTTACGGCCACATCGGAAAGCGCCGCCTCCAGCTGTGACTTCAGACGGTCGCGCAGCCGGCGCAGGCGCGCGCTTTCTTCCGCCATCTCCTGCTGTGCCAAGGCACAGGCTGCCCCCAGACCGACGATACCCGGCACGTTCAGCGTGCCGGAGCGGCGGCCGTGCTCATGGCCGCCGCCATCCATCTGTGCGGTCAGCGGAATCCTGCGGCCACCCCGGCGGACGTAGAGCGCGCCCACTCCCTTGGGCCCGTACATTTTGTGTGCAGAGATTGCAAGCAGATCGACGGGCAGGGCCTTCATGTCCAGAGGGATTTTTCCCGCCGCCTGTACAGCGTCGCTGTGGAACAGCACGCCGCGCTCGCGGCAGATCGCGCCAATCTCTGCGATCGGCTGCAGCACGCCAATCTCGTTATTCGCCGCCATGATGGAGACGAGAATCGTGTCGTCGCGCAGCGCTGCCCGCACCTGTTCGGGCGAAACAAGACCGCCGCGATCCACGGACAAGACGGTGACTTGATAGCCCTGACGTTCCAGGTGCGCACAGGTGTCCAGGACAGCCTTGTGCTCCGTGGCCTGGGTGATGATGTGTCGTCCGTTGGCCTGCAGCGCCTCCGCGACGCCCTTGAGCGCCAGATTGTTGCTTTCCGTGGCGCCGGAGGTGAAGACAATCTCCTTCGCCGTTGCGCCCAGCAGGCTGGCCACCTGCGCGCGCGCGGTTTCCACAGCCTGCTCGGCCGCCCAGCCGTAGGCGTGGCTGCGGCTGGCGGCATTGCCAAACTGCTCCGTAAAGCAGGGCATCATCGCCGCCAGAACCCGCGGGTCCACGGGCGTCGTGGCGTGGTTATCCAGATAGATGGGCGGGCGATTTTTTTGATCTGCCGTCATGGTTCGTATCGTCAATTTCAGGGACGGTTGCGAGATGCCGGATGAATGGATTTTCCTTTGACAAACCGCGTCCCATATTTGAGACTAACGCCATCGGGAGCCATCTGCAGCGAAACCTCTACTCATGCAAGCCTGTAAACATCCCCGTGTACGTGTCGTGTCGCGCGACGAAGACAGTGAGTTTGTCGAATGTCTGGAGTGCGGCGAAGTCTTTGATTCCAGCGAATTTTCAGACATGGAGATTGAGGAGCGGTCCGACCTGGATGCCGAGGGCGCAACGCCGGAGGCCTGAGGGCTGGCCATCAGACGCCGCGCTCCGGTGACGCGCCCAGCCGCTGCCCGGCCAGCCATAGGTAATGGAAGCCAGAGGCGACCGTGAGCCACAGTGTGGCCTCGAGCGAAAACTGCCGCACCCGCAGCACCCATAGCAGCGGATGCGTCTGCGCCAGCACCACGGAGCACACCGCCAATATCTGCGCCAGCGTGTTTGCTTTGCCCAGCAGACTGGGCCGGAAGTCGCGGATGCCCGTCGTGATGAAGAGCAGCGCACCCACTACGATAATGCCCAGATCGCGGCTGAACACCATCACCGTTACACGGCGCGAAACCAGACCGACGTGCATCAGCACCAGGAACAGGGTGCTGAGCAGCAGCTTGTCCGCCACCGGGTCCAGGTAGGCGCCCAGCGTCGTGCGCTGGCGAAACAGGCGTGCCAGTGCGCCGTCCAGCGCATCGCTGACGCCGGCGATCACGATCAGAATGAATGCGCGATGAAAATGTCCATCAAGAATGGACAGGACGAGAAATGGGATGATGGAAAGCCGCAGCAGCGTGAGTTGATTGGGCAGCGCGCGTAATTGGCCAAGCACGGCGATTTGTCGGTCCTGCCTTATCGTAACCCAGGGGTGCGCCGGCCGCTGATCCTGCAACCGCCCACAGCCGCCGGTTTCCATTTACAATCGAGGGAGTTCGTTTGTAGGCGCGTAGCTCAGTTGGTTAGAGCGCTACCTTGACACGGTAGAGGTCGTTGGTTCGAATCCAATCGTGCCTACCATTTTGCGAAAAGAAGACGAGCGCGTCGCAGCCGGCGTCGGTCTTCCGCATTCTTCGCTTCTTCTTTCAAATCCATCGAAAGTTCAATGCGCCGCCTGCAGGAAGGGCGCGGCGTAGATCGCTGGCTCAAGGTCATTCAGTGTGGCCAGCAAGCGATGGACAAGCTGTATTCGGCGCCCGTGTTGCTTGCAATATGTCGCCGCCCCACGGCGATATATTGAGAGCCATGCCGTACAGCCGCCGCTCACTCCTCGCTAACGGGATATTTCTGGGATTTGGGTCAGCATTGGCAGGCGGATTTCCACGCCCGGCGTGGAGTCTCGCGGCTCCTGCTGCCAATGGCATGCGCGCTATTGCACGGCCCTCCGATGCACAGTTTGCCTGGCAGGACCTGGAGCTGGGCATGTTTGTACACCTCGGCCCGCAGACCTGGCAGGGCACGCAGGTCGATAACAACACCACGCCGGCCAGCGCCATCAATCCCAAGGATCTCAACACCGATCAGTGGGCGCAGACCGCCGTCAGCCTGGGTGCGAAATACATTGTCTTCGTCGCCAAGCACGAGGGCGGCTTCTGCATGTGGCCCACAACGACCACCGACTATTGCATCCGCAACTCACCATGGCGCGGCGGCCATGGTGACGTTTTGGGCGACATCGCAAAATCATGCCGGCGGTATGGACTCAAACTGGGAGTGTATGTCTCTCCGCGCGATAACCATCATGGGGCCGGGGTGGGCGGCGTCTGTAAAACACCGGCGCAGCAGGCCGCGTACAACGCCCTTTATCGCAAGCAACTCACCGAGGTCTTCAGCAGCTACGGCCCGTTGGTGGAGATATGGTTCGATGGCTCGACTGTGACGCCGGTCGGCGATCTGCTGCGAAAGTATCAGCCCGACGCCGTCATCTTTCAGGGGCCGAATGCGACCATCCGCTGGGTGGGGAATGAGAATGGATTTGCGCCGTATCCATGCTGGAACGGAATCCACGCGACCGAGGCAAAAACTGGCACTGCGACTGCGCTGGATGGCGACCCGAACGGCAGTGTCTGGATGCCGAACGAGGCCGATGTCTCCATCCGCCGTCCGGACTGGTTCTGGAATCCGCACAACGCCGGCAAGGTGCTCACGCAGGACCAGTTGTTGTCGGTGTACTACCGCTCCGTGGGCCGCGGCGCACAGATGCTGCTGAACATTCCCGCCAATACTGACGGGCTGCTACCGGAGCCTGATGCGAAAGCGGCTGCCGCCTTTGGGCGGGAGATTCGGCGCAGATTTTCCCATCCCGTCGCAGCCACCAGCGGAACGGGGGAGCGCGTAACGCTGACGCTGCCCCAGCCCACGCGGATCGATACCGTCATCCTGCAGGAAGACACTCGTCAAGGCGAG
>JAKAUB010000117.1 GCA_021827845.1 Acidobacteriota bacterium
ATTCCCGTCGCCGCGGTCGCCATGGAGAAGGTCTGCTTCAGCGCGCTGCAATGCCTGCTATCGGCGGCGATTGTATTTCCGCTGGCTTACCTGATTCCCTCGCAGCCGGTGCACGTCCACGTCAGCAGCTGGTGGCTTTTGATCGCCGTCGCCATCCTGGCCAGTCTGGTTTCGGGTGCGCTTGGGCTCACCATCGGCACAACGGTTGAGCCTCGCCAGATTGGCCTCATCTTCTCAGTCGTAGTCGTGCCCATCACTTTCCTTGGCTGCGTGTACTACCCGTGGGCGCTGCTCTACCACGTGCGCTGGCTGCAATACGCGGTGCTGATCAACCCAATTGTCTACATGAGCGAAGGACTGCGGGCAGCGCTGACGCCGGCGCTGCCGCATATGCCCGCCTGGCTGATTCTCGCCGCGCTCTCGCTGTCGCTGCTGCTGCTCGGCTGGGCTGGGGTTCGCGGCTTTACGCGGCGCGTCATTGGTTAGCGCTCGCTACAGCACCGGCAGCGGGGAGGGATTTCGGACAACCTGCGGCGCACGAAGTTCCGGCATCGGCCGCGCCGAAAACAAGCGGCGGCACGGAATCGCCAGCAGTCGCGCGACCCGCGTGGCCTTCTGCCGCCGCGCGCTGTCCGTCGAGATGCCGGTCTTGGCATACATCTGCCGGTATAGCTTTGACACGAACAGGAAGGCCAGGCGGCCGCGAAGCGTGGGCACGCATCTGGACCGCTTCCAAATCTCCGGCATGCTGTAGAAATCATCCCAGACGCCCTGCGTCCGTTCGCGAATCTCGGTCGAGCTCATGGTGCTGTGTGGGCTGAACATCTTGGGCCGCACTGCGGCGGGGATCAGCCAGTGCCGCGTGATGGGAACGCCCGCGACATGCTCGACTTCCGGGCCCAGACCCTTTTCCCAGCGGTCAAAGTCAACGGTGCCGGGGAATGGCGTAAGCATCACGAATTGGGCAAAAGTGATGCCCGCCCGCTTCGCCAACTGCGCCGTGGCAGCGAAGGTATCCTGGCGGTCCGTCGGCAGGCCGAAGATGAACGATCCCAGAACGTGCACGCCGTGGTCACGAAATGTTTGCAGCCGGGCAATCAGGTTGTCGCCGGAAAGGTTGAAGTCCTTGAACACGGCCTTCAGTCCCTCAGCCGTTGCGGACTCTACACCGACCAGAGCGCCTTTAATGTTCGCCTTGCGCATGGCGTCAAGAAACTCGACATCTTCGCCGGCTTCCATTGTGATCTGGGTAAAGAAGACCATGTCGCGCGGCAGTAGTGCCAGCTTGCCCATCAGCTCAAAACGTTCTGCCCGGATGCCGGTGAGCTCCGCGACCCGCGCCGTATTGCCCTGCTGGCGCGCCAGCCGCAGGTCTTCCAGACTCACTGGATAGAAATTGTCGTCGGCAAGGGCGATGAAGCGGAACCCGCGCCGCCGGAGATCGGTAATCTCTTCGAGGATCACATCCGAGACGCGGGGGCGAGGCTTCTGCCCATCGGTGCGCCAGACGGAGCAGAAGGAGCAGTGCTTTGGACATCCCCGGACCGTCTGGACCGAGGCCCACATATACTTTTCGCGCGGCGCCAGGTCCCAGCGCGCCGGCAGAAACTGATCTCCGGGTATGCGGCCGCCTTCATAGATCTTCTGCGGCCTTTCGGCGACCAGGTCAGCAATCACCTTTTTCCAGATGACGTCGCCGTCCCCGCGAACCACCGCGTGCGCGGCGCCAAGCTCAAATGCTTCCTCGGGATACAGCGTGGCGTGCACGCCGCCGTAAACGACCTTTGCGCCCAGCTCACGCGCGCGACGGCCCAGCTCCATGCCACGCAGTGCATTGCCTGTATGGATGCCGATGCCCACGACGTCCCCTTTTTGAACGCTCGCGGGATCGAAAGGTTCCAGGGTTTCGTCCGTGATGACCGGGTCACCATAAGCTGCCGGCGTGGCAGCGGCGAGCACATACAGCCAGCGAGGCGTAATTACGCCGATGCCAAAGGAAATATCACTGGGATTGATGAGATGAACCCGCATCGGCGGAAAACTCCTTCGAACCTGCACGCTGAAGGAGTTTTGATGGGTCTCTGGCGACCTTCAGAAGACCAGAGATCAGAGAACATAACAGTCGTCGAAACGACTTGACAGCCGGGCGCCGTGAACTTCTCTCCATGATTATATGCAGGCCGCCATCGCGGTGTTGCACAGGCCGCCCAGCCGGAGGTTATGCCATCAACGCGTCCCACCCTCCGGCTGAATGATTTTCAGGCAGCTATTTTGCGTCTCCACCCCACGTGTACTGCATGCCGGCGCGCACGTTGAAGGGCAGCGAAGGATAACCGAACGCCTCCTGATAATGCTGGCTCAGCAGGTTATTCATTACGGCGTACGCCGAGATGTGGCGATCCACGTGGAAGTTCGTCATCAGGTTCAGGAGCTGATACCCCGGAGCCAGGTTGTGATTCGGCAGCAGCAGCGTGGTCCCGCCATCGGCATCCGTCAAAAAGGTACTGTCGTCGCGGCGGCCCATGAAGCTGCCGGACATCTGCGCATACCAACGGGGCCGGGCGTAGATCACCGAGTAATAGCCCGAGTGTTTGGCGCGGCGGAAGGGCCGCTGCCCGACCAGCGGAGAGTAAGCGCCGATCGGCGTATTCGGATAGTTAGGGTTAAACGACGGCGCCGCGTTATCGCTGGAGAAGGACTTTGTCACGGTCGAGTTCAGCAGCGTGTACCCGCCGCGAGCATAGATGTGATCGCTGACGCGGTATTCCGCACTGGTCTCGATGCCCTGCGCGTTAAAGCTGAGCGAGTTAATATATGCGCCGAATGAAGTGTTGGCGATCTCCTGCTCCACCGCGGGAGGCACGCCGAGCTGCAGCAGCGCGGGCGCATCGACAAACTCAATCTGGTTGCTGAAGAGGCTGTGATAGTAGCCGCCATGCACCAGCACGCGCGTGCCCAGCATGTTCTGATCAATCCCGGCCTCGTAGGTGCTGGAGTTCTGCGCGCCGACCGGAGTGATTTTGTTCTGCGTGATTAACTGCTGGCCGTTGGGAAGGCCCTGCAGCACGCCGTAGATGGACCCGCGCTGCTCAGCGATCGTGGGCTCCAGGATGCCCTGGGAGTAATTGAAGCGCAGCTTGCTGCCGGAGAATGTCCCCGCTGCGGCGGGCTTCGACAAATAGTAGGCGGCGCTGGCGTGGGTCGTCGGCTGGAAGCCGAAGACGGAGTAGTTGGGCAGGTCCGTGCCGGCGCTGTAGAACAGCTTATTGGCCAGGGCGCCGGAGGTCTGCACGATGTAGTCGTAGTTGCCGCGTTTGGCTGACTGCGGCAGGTAATCGTAAGCGGTATAACCACGCTCCG
>JAKAUB010000179.1 GCA_021827845.1 Acidobacteriota bacterium
GCTTTGCCGCAGGTGCCGACGCCTTCGTCCAGCTCCAGATCATTGCCGACCATGGAGACATACTTGAGCGACTCCGGTCCGTTGCCGATGAGGGTAGCGTTTTTGACGGGCGCGGTGATTTTTCCGTCTTCGATGAGATAGGCTTCCGACGCCGAGAAGACAAATTTTCCGTTGGTGATGTCTACCTGGCCGCCGCCGAAGTTGACGGCGTAGAGGCCACGCTGCACGCTGCGGATGATGTCCTGCCGGTCATCGTCCCCGGCGAGCATGTAGGTGTTGGTCATGCGTGGCATGGGGATGTGCTGATAGCTTTCGCGGCGGCCGTTGCCCGTGTCGGCGATGCCCATGAGGCGGGCGGAGAGTTTGTCGCTCATGTAGCCCTTGAGCACGCCATTTTCAATAAGGACGGTGTGCTGCGTGGGTGAGCCTTCGTCATCGACATGCAGGGAGCCGCGGCGGTTGGGCATGGTGCCGTTATCAACGACGGTGACTTTGGGACTGGCGACCATCTGCCCGACAAGGCCGGAAAACGCGGATGTTTTTTTGCGGTTGAAGTCGGCCTCGAGGCCGTGGCCGACCGCCTCATGCAGCAGGATGCCGGGCCAGCCGTGGCCGAGTACGACGGGCATTTCTCCAGCGGGCGCGGGAACGGCGCCAAGCTGCAGGATGGCCTGGCGCGCGGCTTCGAGCGCGAAGTGCTCCGGAGTCTTTTCTGAGAGAAAGAAGTCAAGCAGCACGCGGCCGCCGCCGCCAGCACTGCCGCGGGCGATGTTGTCCCCTTGCTTGGCGATGACGGAGACGTTGAGCCGCGCCATGGGCTGGGTGTCGTGCGCAAAGCTGCCGTCCGAGGCGGCGACGAGGATGCGGCGCTGCTCGTCGGCATAGCTGGCCTGCACCTGCACGATGCGGGTGTCGAAGGCGCGTGCAGTTTTGTCGGCTCGCTCCAGCAGAAGCAGTTTGGCGGCGACTTCTCCGTTGGCTGAGGATCCGGCAAGTGGGTAGAGCGAAGCGGCGCTGGCCGGGGCGCGAAAGCCCTGGACGGGTTCTTTGGCCGGGCCGCTGGCGATGAGGGCCGCTATGCGGGCGGCGCGCAGCAGGCGCTCGGGCGAAAGATCATCGGTGTAGGCGTAGCCGGTGCGCTCGCCGGAGAGGACGCGGACACCGCAGCCGGCGCTGATGCCGCTGGTAGCGGACTTGACGAGCGACTCGTCGAGCGAAAGCGAGCCGGCGGTGATGTATTCGAAATAGAGATCGGCGTAGTCGCCACCGGCGGAGAGGGCGGCGGACAGGCACTGCTCCAGCAGACGATCGCTGAGGCCGAGATGCTCATAGAAAAATTTGCGGGTGTCTGCGGAGGCTGGTTCCATGGGGTCTGCTTTCAGAGGCGGGGACGCACTGGCACGCCTGCTTGCATTGTAAATATTGGATTCGGGAAGGGTGGCGCTTGATTCAACCGGCGGCGGTTTGGGGTGCGTGATAGCGTGGGGGCATGACAGACGATTTGCGGTATCCAACAGGAAAATATGAGCGGCCGGCGACACTGAGCCCGGAGCAGCGGACGGCGGCGATTGACGCCATTGCGGCGCTGCCCAAAGCGATGCGGGCAGCGGTGGCTGGCTTGACGGAGCAACAACTCGATACGCCGTATCGCGAGGGTGGATGGACGGTGCGGCAGACCGTGCACCACGTTGCCGACAGCCACATGCAGGCGGCGGGGCGGGTCCGGATGGCGTTGACAGAAGAGTGGCCGAAGATCTGCCCGTACAACGAAGCGGCGTGGGCGGAGCTGGCGGACGCGCGGACGCTGCCCGTGGAGGCTTCGCTGCAACTGCTGGAGGCGGTGCATACACGCTGGGCAACGCTGCTGCGCAGCCTGGATGAGGCGCAGTGGAAGCGGGGCTACGAGCATCCGCAGAATGGACGCCAGACGCTGGAGCAGGTGGCCGGGTTGTATGCCTGGCATGGGCGGCACCACACGGCGCACATTACCGGACTGCGCCAGCGCAAGGGATGGTAGAGGGGCCGCAGCCCGAAGCGCTGGCGGCGCAGATTCTGGAGTTTCTGGAGGCGCAGCCGTCCTCGGTGTTGGTGGAGGGCGGCCGCATCCTGTTCGATCTGCGGCTGGCGCGCGTGACGGTGACGGCGGAGCATGGCCGCTGCGTGCTGCATGTGTGGTCGGACGAGCAGGACCTGATTCGGAATGTGGTGGGCGTGACGGCACGGAAGTATGGACTGCGGCTGCATGTGCTGCGGATGGGGCAGACGAAGCCGCAGACGCTGGAGCTGCATCCCCAGCAGCGCAAGCTGCCGTCGCAGCGGGACACGGCGCGGACGCGCTACCTGCCAGTGCTGGAACGCGCGTGCCGGGCGGCGTTTCCTGACTGGCAGATGGAGGGTCTGCGCACGGCGATGGACCTGGAGCGCAGCTTTGGGCCAGCGTATGCGCGGGGCCTGCTGGTGCGCGGCAACACGGCGCAGGCGGTGATTGCGATCAACGCGGAAGAGTCGCAGGCGCTGATCGATGGGGTGCTGACGCTGGGGGTGCTGTGGCTGCACCACTGCCGGGAGCATGCCGACGGGCGCCGGCACGTCGCAGGCCTGAAGGTGATGGTGCCGAAGGGCCGCGCGACGGTGACGGCCGAGCGCATGGCGTGGATGGACACGCGGGCCGCCACGTGGGAGCTGTATGAGCTGGAGGAAGCGAGCGAGCAGCTTTTTCTGCGGGACCACACCAGCCAGGGGAATCTGGAGTCGCGGCTGTACCACGCGCCGGACATGACGGCGGCGCGGGAGCGGTTTGGCCCGGCGATTGCGCGGGTGCGGGCGTTGTTTCCGGCCAACGCGGCTGCTGGTGTTGAGGTGGTGTTCCGCAGTGCGACCGAGGTGGCGCTGCTGTGGCACGGGCTGGAGTTTGCGCGTGTTGAGACGACGGTGCAGGAGAATTTCCGGCACGCCGAGCGGACTGTGTTTGGGTCGGGCGCGAGTGCGACCGAGCTGAGCGCGGACACGGAAGCGAAGATTCGCGGACTGCTGCGGGCGCTGGTCGAGCGGCGGCGACCCGATGGCAACAAGCGCGATGCGCTGTACCGGCAGCAACCGGAGCGGTGGCTGGAGTCGCGTCTGCGGCAGGCGCCTGAGGCGATCGATGCGGGGCTGATGCCTGAGCCGATCTATGCGCAGGTGCCCGCATTTACGGCGGCGGACCGGGCGGTGCTGGATCTGCTGGCGATCCGGCGCAACGGACGGCTGGTGGTGATCGAGATCAAGGCGGATGAGGATCTGCATCTGGCGATGCAGGCGCTGGATTACTGGATCCGCGTGCGGCGGCATCAGGAGAAGTCGGCCGGTACGGG
>JAKAUB010000186.1 GCA_021827845.1 Acidobacteriota bacterium
GCCTCCGTAAGGTTTCTCTACAACTCACCGAGTCGGAAAGTATGCGCGAAGCGTATGCTTCCCGACTCTCCGCGAAATATCAGGAAGTGCGATGGACATCGAAACAGAGCGGCCGGCGAGTCGAACAACAGCGCGAGTCTACAGATTCGGGTCGCCAGAGCATGAGTTGGAAGAGACTGTCGGAAGCGTCGACGAGGATGTTCGCGAAGGCCGCTTTCAGAGAAGCCTCGCGCTGCTGGCAGCAGGATCGAGTCTGGTTACCGGGCTCGAGGTCAGTTACGAGCACTATCGCGGCAGCTACAGCCGTCGCGTCATGTACACGCCGGTGATTCTCAGCGTGGCGCTGGCGGGCGGCGGTCTCGCGGGGTTTATGAGCCGCCGTGGCGCACGGACTGTGTTGCGGCCGCTCGCCGCATTAACGCTGGCGGACGGCGTGCTCGGCTTTTATTTTCACGTACGCGGTATCGCCAGAAAGCCGGGCGGCTGGAGATTTCCCGTCACAAACATGGTGATGGGGCCTCCGGTGTTTGCGCCGCTGCTATTCGGGATCAGCGCATATCTGGGGCTGATCGCGTCTTACATGCGGCGGGAGCATGAAGGCCATGAACCGGCGAAAGGCGATCTTCCGTGGATTCCCCGCGCCGCTCACGCCGGGCATTGGATGACGAAGATGCCGGGCAGTACGGTGAGCCGGCATGAGTCGATCAGTTTGGAGCAGGACCTGCGCGAGGGACGATTTCAGCGGCACATGGCGGCAGCGACGGCAATCGCCGCATTCTTTAGTGGCTTTGAAGCCTGGTACTCCCACTACAAAAATAATTTCCGCTACGCCGCGCAATGGACGCCGGTGATTCTGGCGCCTGCGTTGATGGGGGCCAGCGTTGCGGCCATCAAAAGCCGCCGGGCGGCCCATACGTGGCTGCCTGCGTTATCGCTGGCTGCAGTGGCCGATGGTGGTGTGGGTTTTTGGTATCACGCGCGCGGTGTTGCGCGGCGGCCCGGCGGGCGGAAGCATCTTCTCTACAACATCATGTACGGACCACCCGTGCTGGCACCGCTGCTGTTCAGCGCATGTGGTGTGCTGGGCCTGCTGGCAAGTCTGCTGCGGAGGGAGAAGTGAAACCCAAGGATCGCACGCAACCCGGTTATTATCCTGGCTTCTCGACGCTCAGCCAACAAAATGCGTGGGATGCCGCCACCCGCAAAACGATTCAGGAGCGCATGACGCGTTCGCTCGAATTGCGCTTCTTTACTCCTCAGGAAGCGCCGCTGATTACGGCAATCTTCGATCACATTCTGCCGCAGGATGACCGCGAGCCGCCGTACAAAATCCCTATCGTGCCAGTGGTTGACGATCGCCTGTTTCATCACCGCATCGATGGATACCGCTACGAGGGCATGCCGCCCGATGGAGAGGCCTACCGCCTGGGCATGCAGATCATCGACGCCACGGCGAAGTCTGCTTTCGGGCGCGAATTTCTCGAACTCACGGCGCTGGAGCAGGACAAGCTCCTGCGATCGATTCACGACGGCAAGCCGCTGGGCGCAAAACACCTCTGGGACAAAATGCCGATCCATCGCTTCTGGATGCTCCTGGTGCAGGACGCTTGCGACGCGTACTACTCGCATCCTTATGCGTGGGATGAGGTCGGTTTCGGCGGACCCGCGTATCCACGCGCCTATATGCGGCTGGAGCGCGGCGAGGCGGAGCCGTGGGAGGTGACCGAGCAGCGCTACGAATGGGAGGCGCCGGCAGATTCGGTCTCTGATGTCTACGAACTTGTCAGCGGGCATGACCTGCATTCTGCGCAGCCGGGCCAGGGAGGAACGCATTGAGTCGCGGAGAGAACAACACCACAGGAGCGGGGCTTGACTACGGCGCTCCATTTGGCAACGCACTGGGCCCCATCCAACACATCGATGTTCCGATGCGGCGGTATGGTGAGGAGGAAGTCGACTACATCGTCGTCGGTGTTGGTTCAGCGGGCGGTGTGCTGCTGCAGCGGCTCGCTCGCGCGGGCTTCCGTGTTGTGGGGCTGGAAGCGGGACCGTTCTGGGACACGGAGCGGGATTGGGTCAGCGATGAAGCAGGTTCGCACAATCTGTACTGGGAAGACCTGCGGATCACCGGCGGAAAGAACCCGTTAGCGCTCGGCGCCAACAACTCCGGCAAAGGGGTTGGTGGCGGCTCCGTGCACTGGGCTGCATTCACACCGCGGCTTCACCCGTCAGATTTTCGAATCTACGCAGAGGACGGCGTCGGCTTCGACTGGCCCATGAGTTATGAGGAGCTGAAGCCATATTACGAGCAGCTCGAGCTCGAAATGCCGGTCGCGGGCCCCGCGTACTTTCCCTGGGGCGACCCGCATGGCTACGCATATGGTCCTCACCCGATGGGAGGTGTCGGCAATGCGCTGATCAAAGGCTGCACCGCCTTGGGAATTGGCGTGAGCATCGGCGGGCCGGTGGCCATTCTCTCTGGTTCGCATGGAGACCGGCAGCACTGCATCTACCGCGGCTTTTGCATTCAGGCGTGCAAAGTGGGTGCGAAGGCCAGCACGCTGATCACGCACGTGCCGGACGCGCTGGCGAACGGAGCGGAGATTCGCGACAACTGCATGGTGAGCCGCGTGCACATGGGGCGGGAAAACCGCGTAACGGGCGTCAGCTACTTCGACAAAGAGGGCCGGCAGCGCTTCCAGAAGGCGCGTGCCGTGATTGTTTCTGGCTATGCGATTGAGACGCCGCGTCTGCTGTTGAATTCGGCGTGTCCCGGCTATGAAAACGGTCTGGCAAATTCAAGCGGTACGGTAGGCCGCTATCTGATGGCGCAGGCCGGCAACGTGATTCTCGGCCGGTTTGACCAGCCTGTACGGATGTATAAGGCACCGCCCGCGCATTGTCTGACCGAGGAGTTCTACGAGACCGACCCCAAACGTGATTTTGCGCGTGGCTTTGCGATCCAGACCGTGGGTCCGCTGCCGATTGCGTTGCCAAGCAGATGATGACAGCGAAGGGCGCGTGGGGCTGGGGCATGCGGCGCATCATGATGGACTACAACCACTGGGCCGCGTTTGGGCTGCTGGGAGAGATTCTTCCCTGGGCGGATAATCGCGTGGAGCTTGCAGAGGAGAAGGATCGGTTTGGTCTGCCGGTTGCCAAGGTCACCTTCAATCTCCATGACAACGATCACAAGCTGATCAGCTTCGGGAAAAAGAAAGTGATGGAGGTTATGCAGGCCGCCGGCGCTGAAGAAGTTGTCCAGGAATCCCGCTACGCGCACCTGGTGGGCGCCG
>JAKAUB010000200.1 GCA_021827845.1 Acidobacteriota bacterium
TGCCGGAAAACTCCGCCATCACATTGCCGAAGTTGACGATGACAAGCAGGATCATCAAGAAAAATGTGAGGCGCAGCCCGAATTGCTCGCGGATCAGATCACTGAGGCCCTTGCCGGTGACGATGCCCATACGGGCGCACATCTCCTGTACGACAATCAGCGCCAGAGTGATGGGCAACAGCGTCCACAGCAGCGTGTAGCCGAACTGCGCGCCAGCCTGGGAATAGGTGAGGATGCCCCCGGCGTCATTGTCGACGTTGGCCGTGATGAAGCCTGGCCCGATGACGGCCAAAAACAGGGCGAGTTGGGTCCTCCAGCGGCGCGCCATTTCATTGACTCCGGATGTTTCAGGGTACACGAACCGGTGGAGGGAGCGGTGAGCCGGGGGATTGAAATTCGCAAGAAATTTGGCCCGCGTCAGAACCTGTAGCCGGTGTGGCGTTCAACCCGCCGCCTGCAGGGAGCGTCCGCGAAGCGGCTACGGTTCGTGCAGCAGCGCCAGTAACCGGCGGGAACGTTCGATCCACTGCGCGTCGGTGCACATCGTCACATTGCGTGACAGGTGATTCGCGTTGCGCGAGGAAAATAAAACCATCGCACTGCGGCCTGAGACGAGTGCGCCGGCCAGCAGCAGTCCGGCGAGCGTCGCGCGGTGCTGCAAGTCGGCGTCCACGGCTGCGGACCAGCGGCGGCAGAGGGCTGGATCGGCGAGACTCTCTGTCAGAGAGGGCAGCGCCCCCGAGATGGTGCGATGGTGAATCTGGAACGAGCCTGGATATTCCGCTACAGGGGCAAGCAGAGAGCTCTCAAACTGCAGGACCGGGCAGAAGGCTGGATGCAGCTGCCAGATGCGATCCGCGCGCTCCCGTTCAGACCCGATCCCGAAGGTGCCGATCGTCCCCGCATCCCGCGCCTGTTCAAGAAATTCAAGCAACCGCGGGTCTTCAAGCGCTCCGGCCTCCGCTTCATGCAGCAGAAAACAATCGATCCGATCGCGCTGCAGCCAACGCCGGCTGCTTTCGAGCGACTGCTGCGCCTCAGCCGCTGAGAAGCTGGCGCTGGAGGTCATGGTGGCGGCGGCTCGCGCCAGCCGCTGGCGAACCGCCGGCAGACGACGGGCCACGGGTCGCGCAATCTTGCGGGCCAGGTCGAGCATTCCGGCGCGCGGCGGCGGGAGGATGCCGTACTTCGTTGTGACGGTTGCATCGGGCTTGCTAGTAAGAAACTGCCCCAGGCAGCGCTCGGCCTGCCCATGGCCATAGGAGGGCGCAACGTCGAAGTGGCGGATCCCGCTTTCGTACGCAGCGTCCAGCAGGCGCAGGGATTCCCGCTCGCTGAGACCGCCCATCAGACCGGAGCCGCCGAATCCCAGCCGCGTTGTCAGACGCCCGCTTCCGGGTAGAGCGACCGTTTCAAGCATGTGGACCTCCCAGTTGCGCAGCGAGATGATCCGCCAGCCGTATGGCGAGGGCAATCAACGTGTGAGTGGGGTTAGAAAATCCTGAGGTTGGAAACACAGAGGCGCTGCAGACGAAGGCGTTCCGCACCCCGTGCAGCCGAAGCTCCGGCGTGACGACGCCGTTCGCCGGGTCTTCAGCCATCCGGCTGCCGCCCATGACATGATGGCTGTTCTCGAACTTCAAGCCGAGAAATCCGTCCTCGCGCAGCAGTTCGGGATGCAATTGCAGCTTTGCTAGTTTGCGTTGCTCGAACTCCCGCTCCACGATTTGCGTGAAGCGATGGATGGTCCTCCACTCCGACGGTGAAACGCGCCAGTCGAAGCGGGCTCGCAACATGCCGGTGGCGTCCCGTTCGCCGGTAAGCTGGATGTAGCTCTGCGCCCGCGGCTCCTGTTCGCAATGCACCCGAAACCGGATGTCGGATCCAGGCATCCAGTGGGCGCGGTGTTTTCGAACGTATCCATCCGCTAGCTTGAAAAGTAGAGGCAATTGGGCGAATGCAGCCGATAAGTCATCGCGTGCGATTCCGGAAAATCTGCCGTGTATCAAATTGCGACCCATCGCTTTGATCCGAAAAAGGCTGCGCTCTGCGGGATGCCTGGCGGTGACGAATCCAGCGATGTTGAGCATGCGCTCCCGTTGCTGAGCTGCGGGAGCAAGACGCAATTTGGGATGATACTTAAAGCCGTTGAGATAAATATTGGCGAAGCAGCGATGCAGACGCACAGCGTCGAGCGGCGTGACATCGGCTGCGTTGAAATCTATATGCGCCTGCAGGTTCCGGCCAAGATTGGCGCTCTTGTTCCAGGGTGCGTGGACCCCGTCACCTAGTGGTTGCATCAATAGCCGCACGGTATCAATGGTCCCAAGGCACAGCGCGTAGGTCGGCGCTGAAAACAGATAATCGCGTCCTGAAATTGTGCGACATCGTAATCCTGCGATCGATTCGCCATCGGAGTTCAGGATCATTGCGGTGACCGTTGCGTGAAGTGCAACGCAGAGGAATGGTGATGAGAAGATTTCGCGATGCAAACGGGCAAAGTCTGGTTCCGGACACCAGCGCGTGAAGTAGGGAACCAGATCATCGCCCATGGTGGGTGCGGGCATTCCGAGCGTCTGCCAGACAGCACCATCCTGTTGCAGGGCAGGCGCCAGACCCTCCGCGCGAATCGCGCGGTCATAATACGGCTGCAGTCGGCTGAGCGAAACGGGCCATCCACTGCCGCGAATCCACGCGCGAGATTCAAAGTCCTCGGTCGTCAGCGGCAGGATTTGGCCGCCCCAGGCTTTGGTCGTTCCTCCCAGCCCGCGAAATCTGCCGATGCTCGGCGGCTGCTGCGGCTGCCCAACGGGTTCGTACATGCTTAACGTTTGCGCGCTGTTTTCCAGGTCGCGGCCGCCACTTTCCAGCAGCAGAACCGGGATCTTCCGGCGGGTCAATTCCGCGGCCAGAATCAGTCCCGCAGCCCCCGCTCCGACGATACAAATGGCCGCAGAAAAGTCAGCCGGGATTGCGCCGCTTTCCAGATCAACAATCATTGTGAGAATATCCGGGCCGAGTCGCCAGCAGTTCGTAAACCGTCTTCATGACTTTCCGCAACTGCGTATCGTTGTCATAGCCAGACGATGCGGCACGTCTTTGCCCGGCGGCGGCGATTCGCTGCCGGGCTTGTTCATTCTTCAGATAAAAGCGGCACTTGTCGGCACATTCTTCGACGCCGGAAAAGAAGACCGCTTCGCGGTCCTCGTCAAAACGTTCGGCATGACCGGCGGATCGTTCCGCCAGTAGAAAGCCGCCACACGCAGCAATTTCAAAACTCTTGTGCGCATATTCGTCTCGGTTACTGCGCGTCAGAAAGCTCAGGTTAATCCGGGATTGCCAGATGCCCTTGCGGTAGTCAGCATCGGAAAGTTCACCAGGCTCGGGATAGATCGCCTCGCGCGCCTCGCGCTGAAGTTTAGAAGCCCATACCAGTGGGCCGGCGATGCAGACCGGCAGTTCATACTTATGCCAGAGTTCGGTGAGGAACTGGGGTCGGTCGTCGTATGGAGTGCCGATAAACGACACACCCCGCGTGCGATCCGCATCCGACCATCCCGCCGGCGGCGGGAAATGGACAGTCGGCTCGTATGCGGTCTGAACCTTCACCACTCTGCGGGCTCCGCGCCGGAGGTACTCCTCAACACTTACGTCCCGCTGCTGGACGTGTAAATCGTAATCCGGGATCACCCGTGCGTAGAGACCGAATCCGGGGTCGCGCCGCGGACCGAAGGGATTATCGATCATGTAGTCGACCGTGACGATACCTCGGTCGCGCAGAGATTGCAGAGTTTCCCGGCGAATGAAAAGTGCCTTGTCGAACCAAACGACCTCGACGGAATGCTCCGTGGCCAGACGCAGCATATCGCGGTTCATGCGGTTTACGGTGCTTCCTGATTGCAGCCGGTATCGTATTTTCGCAAGAAGCGGGTGGCCGTAGTTTTCGTATTTCTCGATGCTGACGGGGATGATCGTATGTCCCAGCCGTTCGAGGCTACGCAGGCGGTAGACGCCGTAACTTCCGCGCAGCTGCGGTGCGACGTACAGAATTCGCAGCGGGCGGTTTTCGAGCGTCATTGCAGCGGGTCAGGCCTGCTCGCGCAGGAAGGCGATCACCTGGTCGGCATTGATGACGCCGACCAGCACGCCGTGTTCATCCACCACCGGAAGCGCGTACAGGTTGTACCGGTCGAAGAGTTCGGCCACCTGCCGGTCATGCATGGTCTGGGGACAGCTTACGAAGTGTGTTTCAGCGAGCGTGCCCAGCGTTGCATCTGGAGGCGAAAGCAGCAGCCGGGGCAGCGGCACCAGCCCGGTCAAAACTCCGGCAGCATCCACCAGATAGACAGCGGTCACCGTCTCCGGATCGTCATCGAAGCTGCGCAACAGGCCGACCGCCTGTTCCGCGGTGGTGTCCGCTGTCGCCGCAATGTACTGGGGGGTCATGCGGCCGGCTGCGGAGTTCTCGCTGAACTCCAGCAGGTCCTGCACCTCCTGCCGCTCCTCCGGCTCCATCTCCTCCAGGATGGCTTCTGATTGCTCCCGGCGCAGTTCGCCCAGCAGGTCGGCCGCTGCACTCGGGTCCATCTCTTCCATAATGTCGGCGGCCCGCTCGTGGTCCAGCGACTCCACCAATTGCTTTTGCAGTTTGGGTTCGACTTCCTCCAGCGTTTCGGCGGCCACTTCTTCGTCCAGCGCAGTAAAAATGGCTGTGCGCTCGGCCGGGGCCAAATCCTCCAAAATGTCGGCCAGGTCCGAAGGATGGAAGGTGGACAGGCGATCGTGCGAAATCTTCAGGCGAACGCGACGTGCGGGGTCCGCTTCGATCAGATCCACGAAGTCCCACGGGATGACCGTCGACGGGGTCTTGGCGGCAATCTGTTCGATCATGTGGCGCGGCGCCAGGCCTTTCAGCAGGCGGCGGATTGCGCCGCGTGTGCCCGCCTCCACTTCCAGCGGGCGCAGGTCGCCTCCGGCCTCTGAGACCTGCCAGAAGAGGGTGATGTCATTCACGCGCACAACTTTCCGGCCGTGGACGTCGATGATCTGCTGGTCGAGCAGGTCGCGATCCAGCATAAGCAGCGGCTCAGAATAGCTGAAGGACCGTACCTGGTCCGTGTGGGCAAGCCGCAGAGAGTCGGGCAGGTGCTGGAAACTGGAGGGCGGCGCCGCTTGCGGTTTCGCTTTTGGTCCCCATACCAGCGCGGATACCACGGGCGGCGTGATGCCGGGGGTAATGGTTACTTCGCGCACGCGCCCGATGCGATTGCCGTTGACATCGAGAACCGGCATGCCCAGCAGCAGGGACAGGTAGATCAGCAGAGATTCGCGCCCGTTACTGCGCAGCCGCTGCTCGCGTATTTTGCCCTCTGCCACTGCCATGCCTGGCAACCCCCGATCGCTCCCCTAGTCTACTGAAAGATGCCGCCGCCGCCGGTCTTTGCGGAACCACTTCTTGACACTATGGCGAATCTCCGAGCAAACTGCCCCTGTATGGCAATTTGGCGCGATGCTGAGCAATGGTCCGCGCAGGCCGGCAATTCTTCAACAAACACTTAAGGGCGGCGCGACGCATTTGGCGGAATCCATGGCAAGCCGGTTCAGCTACACTTTGGACTCTTCGCTGGAAAGCGTGAGCAAGGTGGAGGAAGCTGCAGAACATCTTGCCCAGAAGTCCGGGATGGATGACGATACCGCCTTTCAGTTCACCATGGCGGTGCGTGAGGCCGCAGTCAATGCGGTCCTGCATGGCAACGCGTATGACCCGCAAAAGAAGATCACCGCCGTTTTCGAGAACAACGGAAAGGCTTTGATCGTCCGCATCAGCGACCAGGGGAAAGGTCTGGACCCGGCGACGCTGCCGGACCCCACGGCGCCCGAAAATCTGCTGAGTGGCTCCGGCCGGGGAATTTTTCTCATCCGGTCGTTTATGGACGAGGTACACTTCAAGCTACTGCATCCGGGCACCGAACTAACCCTCATTAAAAATCTGGCTTCAACCCAGAACAGCGCGTAAGGAGGATTTTCCGTGAGCATGAAGATCAGCACCCGCCAGGTCGATGGTGTCACCATCCTGGACTTGAGTGGTCGAATCACACTGGGCGAAGGCAGCGTGCAGTTGCGCGATGCAGTCCGCGACCTTTTGAGCAAAGGCCAAAAGCGCATTCTCTTAAACCTTGGCCAGGTCAACTACATCGACAGTTCGGGAATCGGCGAACTGGTGAGCGCCTTCACCACGGTGCGCAATCAGGGCGGGGAACTCAAACTGCTCAATCTCACCAAGAAGGTTCACGATCTGCTGCAGATCACCAAGCTCTACACCGTGTTTGACGTGAGCGACGACGAAGCGCACGCGATTGCTTCCTTCTCGCGCGCATAAAGCCTGCGTCCTTCGTAACTTTCAAACGCCGGACTCCTCTCGGAATCCGGCGTTTGCCGTTTGCCCCGGCTACAGCCGGTACGCCTGTCTGGCCAGCCCGTAGGCCAGATCGTGCGCCACCTGGTGCGCCTCCTCTTCTTCCAGGCGGTGTTCAGCCACCAGCTTTGCCAGGTATGCGCAATCAACCCGACGGGCGACATCATGGCGCGCCGGAATCGACAAAAAGGCGCGCGTGTCGTCGTTGAACCCGACGGTGTTGTAAAAGCCAGCGGTTTCGGTGACGGTCTCGCGGAAGCGCAGCATTCCTTCCGGGCTGTCAAAAAACCACCAGGGAGGGCCCAGCCGCAGGCACGGGTAATGACCGGCCAGCGGCGCCAGCTCACGGCTATAGGCTGACTCGTCCAGCGTGAACAGAATCAGAGTCAGCCGCGGCTCATTGCCCACGCGGTTTAACAACGGTTGCAGCGCGTGCACATAGTCGGTCGGCGCCGGGATGTCCGCGCCCATATCGCGGCCATGCTTTTCAAAGAGCGCGCGGTTATGGTTGCGCACACTGCCGGGATGCAGCTGCATGACCAGTCCGTCGTCCAGGCTCATCTTCGCCATCTCAGTCAGCATCTGCGCGCGGAACAACTCATGCTCCTTCGCCGACCCCTGTCCCGCCAGAATGCGGGCAAAGAGATGCGAGGCCTCCCCTTGCGACAGGTCCGCAGTTGCCGCGGTCGGATGCCCATGGTCAGTCGCCGTGCAGCCCAGCTCGCGGAATCGCGCGCGCTCTGCGTGCAGCGCAGCCAGGTATCCTTTCCACGCGCTGGTATCTTCGTGAGTGTTTTCGCCGAGCTGCGCAATGTTCTTGCGAAAGCCTTCAAAGTCGGGATCGACGACCGGGTCGGGACGGAAAGTGGGAATAATGCGGCCGCTCCAGCCGGAGGTTCGCAGCGCCTTGTGGGCGTCGAGAGACTCGAGCGGGGAGTTGGTCGTCGCTAGCACCTCGATCCGGAATCGCTCAAACAGGGCCCGAGGCAGAAACTCCGGCGAGGCCAGCCGCTCTTCGATGGCGTCGTAATAGCGATCGGCGTTGGCGGCCTGCAGCCGCTCCGTTTGTCCGAAGAGTGTTTCAAAGACATAATCCAGCCAGAGCCGCGTAGGCGTGCCGCGGAATAAAAAGTAATTCTCCGCGAACAGCCGCCATGCTTTTCGCGGATCGGCCGTGTCGCCTCCTCCGACGCCGAGCTGCTCCAGCCGAACGCCCTGGCTGTAGAGCATGCGGAACACGTAATGATCCGGCCGGATGAGCAAGGCCGCAGGATCGGCAAAGCGGCGATTTTCCTGAAACCAGCCTGCATCGGTGTGGCCGTGCGGGCTCACGATTGGCAGGTTCTCGATGGGCGCAAATAGCCGCTTGGCAATTGCGCGCGTAGCGGGATCCGCCGGGAACAGGCGATCCGGATGCAGCAGGGGCATCGGAGTGTCCTCCTGTTTCACGATAGTAAAGCGCGCGCCGCGTTTGTGGCGCCGGGCGGAAGTCCTGCGGCAGGAGAACGCCCCGCACGCGCATCTAATCCCACTTGAAGGAGCAAAGAATGAGTGGCGAAATGAGCAACTCTGAAGCGATGAGCAAAATTTGGAACCTCATCCGCGATGTGAAGATCGCGATGCTAACCACCGTAACGCCCGAGGGTCAACTGCACAGCCGCCCCATGGCGACGCAGGAGTCGGAGTTCAATGGACAGCTGTGGTTTCTCACTCGCCAGTCTTCCGGCAAGGTGGACGAAATCCGCGAGGGGTCCAACGCGAGTCTCACGTACGTGAATAATGACGCCCACGCCTTCGTCGCGCTTTCAGGGACAGCGTCTCTCAGCAAGGATCGTGAGAAGATTCATGAGCTCTGGCGGCCGATGCACGCCATCTGGTTTCCCAGCGGAAAGGATGATCCCGAGATCACTGTCATCCGAATTGCGGTCGATTCCGCGGAATATTGGGAGAGCCCAGGCAACGCGCTGGTCCGCAGCTATCATCTGTTGAAGGCCGTGTTACAGAGTGATCCCTCGCAGGCGGGGGAGCATGGAAAGGCGAAGCTTTCATGAGACTGAAACAGACGCGGAGAATGCATGCCATTCCGGCGGCCGCCTAAGGAAAAGCCGCCTGCTGAGCCGGCGCCGGAAGCTCAGCAACTGCAACTCGACCGTCCCACTGCCGATGAGATTTATGAGCAGGTCTCGCGCAATGCCCGGCATGAGCTGGACCGGCCCGCCATCGCGCTCGGCATCTCCGGCGTTGCGGGCGGCATCACGATGGGCCTTACCGGACTCTCCACGGCTGTCGTGGCGGGCGTGCTGGGAACACATGGCACCGGCCGCCTGATCGCCGGACTTCTCTATCCCATCGGATTTATCGCCGTCATCGTCGGACGCGCCCAACTGTTCACAGAGAACACGCTGTATCCGGTCGCGCTCATGTTGGCCGAGCGCAAGCATGTCTGGACGACGCTGCGGTTATGGTCCATTGTGCTTCCCAGCAATATCCTGGGTGCGTTTCTATTTGCTTTGCTGGCGGCACGTTCGGGCGGCTTGCGTCCGGCCTCGACAGCAGCCATGGTCTCTGCCGGCCTTGATCTGATCCACTCCACTCCCGGCCATACCTTCTGGAGCGCCGTCATTGCGGGTTGGATTATCGCCCTGGTCGCATGGCTGGTGAGCGGCAGCCACTCGATTACCGGCTCCGTCATGCTCATCTGGCTGCTTACGTTCGTTGTGGGCATTGGCGGCTTTGCCCATTGCATCGCCAGCAGCGGCGAAATTTTCTCGGCCATGTTGTTGCATCACGTCAGTCTCCTCGAATATTTCCGCTGGCTTGGGATCGCTGTCTCCGGAAATGTTCTGGGCGGCATCGTGATCGTCACATTGCTGGAGTACGGCCAGGTTAAGGGCGGCGAGTCCGAGGACGATCATCGCGTCGGCTTCCATCGGTAGCCCGGCGGCCCCGTGAGCGTGCTATACAACCCCTATCGGCCATGGAGACGGGAAGCGCAGTGAATCCAAAAGGCATTGATGTCGCAGGGAAGGTTGCCGTCGTGATCGGCGGAACCTCCGGGATTGGCAAAGCGCTGGCGCGGGGATTGGCCGAAGCTGGCGCCGATGTGGTGGCTACAGCCCGACGCGAAGATCACGTTCGTCAAATTGCGGCGGAGATTCGCGCGCTCGGGCGGCGGTCGCTGGAGATCCCAAGCGATGTCTCGGATCGCGCCTCGCTCGAGACCCTCCAGTCTGCTGTGCTGGCCGAGTTCGGCCACGTGGACATCCTGGTCAACTGCGCCGGTATCACGCGCCGTACACCGACGCTCGACCTTGATGAATCCTTATGGGAGTCGATCCTCGACACCAATCTGACCGGAACGCTGCGCGCCTGCCAGATCTTCGGCCGCCATATGGTGCAGCGAGGTTACGGCCGGATTATCAACATTGCATCGTTAACCAGCTTTGTCGGACTCTTTGAGGTGGCCGCCTACGCGGCCAGCAAAGCCGCCGTGGCGTCTCTGACCAAGTCGCTTGCGGTGGAGTGGGCCCGGCACGGGGTTTGCGTCAACGCTATCGCTCCGGGCGTCTTCCGCACGGCGCTGAATGCTGAGCTCCTCGACAGCACGGGGCGCGGCAAGGAATTTTTACTACGCACGCCGATGGGCCGCTTCGGCCGGGTGGAAGAGCTGGTCGGCGCCGCGATTTTTCTGGCATCGGACGCCGCTTCTTTTGTGACGGGAGAGATTCTGGTCGTGGACGGCGGCTTTCTCTCGAGCGGCGTCAACCAGTAGCGTGCTGCTCGTTGGCTTGCGGCTTCGCGGCGCCGTCCGGTTTGGCGGAGCGCACCCAGTGCACGATCGAAACGACGCTGGCCGCCAGGCACAACGCGATAAAGACCACCATGCTCCAGAAAAACTCCGGGGTTTTCGCGATGCGCAGAACCGCCGGCCCGAACCGGATTGCCAGGAACCCGAGGATCACAAAGCGTACCGCACGGCTGAAGAAATTGATCGTCGCCATCTTCCATAGTGGATAGCCGAGCGCACTGGCAGCAGCGATCGCCATGGTGAACGGAAACGGCGGGGGCGCCAGGCCGCCAACCGCGACCGCCAGTCCAGCCCGCTGCCCAAGATGTTTTTTCAACCGCTCAAACTTGTTGTTGCCTGCGACTTTGCGGATGCCCTCCTCGCCAAACTTGCGGGACACTGCGCCCAGAAACAGTGCGCCGACCGTAGAGCCGACGGCCGCCGAGAGAACGTACCAGGGAAATCCGTGGGGGTGACTTGCCACCAGGCCCACCACCAGAAGATCGTTGCCGAAGGGAAGCACCAGGAAGGAGGAGTCCAGGATGCCCATAAGAAATGGGCCAAGATACCCGACATGAAACAAAAACAGGAGGACAGGGCGGAACGCCTTTTTCATTCGTGGCTCAGTTCTCGCGGGCGGTTTCGCCACGCGGCACTGTATGAGATTCGCACTTGGGGATACCGGCTGTATACCCGGCCATTCTTCGCTTTGGTTGTGCCCCGGCACTAACGTGGCTAGAATCGTGGTTTAACGATATGGCGGACACTCAGGCAGCGAAGCCGGCGGAAACTCCGGCATCACCGACCGAAGCGTGGCGGAAAACTGAATTGGCGCGTCACCCGAAGCGTCCGTATCCCATGGACTTCATTGAGGCCCTATTCACGGAGTTCAGTGAGATTCACGGCGATCGTGCCTTTGGGGACGACGCTGCGATGATCTGCGGGATGGCGCGCTTTAACGAGGAGCAGGTACTCGTCGTTGCCAACATGAAAGGCCGCACCACCAAAGAAAAGGTGCGCCGTAACTTTGGCATGCCGAACCCCGAAGGGTACCGCAAGGCGCTGCGCGCGATGAAAATTGCGGCGAAGTTCGGGCGGCCGATCCTCACCTTTATCGATTTGACGGGCGCCAATCCGGGTCTGGGAGCGGAAGAACGCGGCCAGGCCGAAGCCATTGCGCGCAACCTGCGCGAGATGGCCCGGCTGCCGGTTCCGGTGATTGCGACCATCACTGGGGAGGGCGGCTCCGGCGGCGCACTGGCGCTGGCCGTCGCCGACCGCGTGCTGATGCTCGAAAACGCCGTTTACTCGGTCATCTCGCCGGAAGCCTGCGCCTCCATCATGTGGCGCGACGCCAGCAAGCGCGAGCTGGCCGCAGAGGCGCTCCAGACCAGTGCCGAACATGTTCTGCGCCTTGGCTGCGCGGACGCCATTGTTCCTGAGCCGCCCGGCGGCGCGCAGGAAGATACCGCCCAGGCCGCCGAGCTGTTGCGCACGGCACTGACGCAGCATTTGCGGGAAGTTCGAGAAATTCCTGCGGGAGATTTAGTACCCAGACGCCTGGCGCGCTTCCGCCAGATTGCCCGTTTCTACACTGAATCCTGAAGAGGGGCGGCAGCGGCCGCCAGAGTCTCCGATGTCCGCGACCGCCACGCACATTCCGCCTGAATTCCCAGGCGGCGCCCGGCCAGCTTCGCCGCCGCCGCACCGTCATCGCACCGCTCTGCTGCGCAGCATCGCTGCTTTGCTGTGGACGCTGCTGGCTTTTCTCATTGCCGAACGCGCGGCGCGAGGCTTCAGCCACGGCGACATGCTGCCGCTGCTGCGCAATCTATTCAATATATTTCTGCTCCTGCTGGGCTTCAGTTATATGGAGGTGGCGTGGGAGCGGTCCTCGCATCCGCTGACAGCCACCGGCTTTCCACGCGGCGCGGAAGGGGCGCGGCAGTTCGGCTGGGGTCTCGCCATAGGGTGGGCGGTGATCGTGGGCGTCATGCTGATGAACGCCGTATTCGGCCAGGTCTTCGTGCAGTTTTCCGGCGCTGCGCCATTCTGGGGCAAGCTGCTTCGGGAACTCTCCGTTCTGGGGACTGAGGCGCTGATGCTGGAGATCGCCTTCCGCGGATATGCATTCAAGAAGCTGGCGCAGGCAGTCAGCGGTTTTGGCGCGACGCTGCTGGCAGGCGTGGGCTTCGCTCTTTTGCGATTGCATACGCCGGGCGCGACGCCGACGGCTGTCTGGATCAGCGGCGTCGCTGCGATTGTGCTGTGCATCGCGCGCCTGCGCACCGGCGGGCTCTGGATGCCGTGGGGGCTGCATGCTGGATGGCTGGTCAGCATCGCGCTGCTTTTCGGGCAGCCGCTGGCCGGTCACCGCAGCGCTTCGGCGGTTATTCACACGTCGGTCAATGCGCCCCTGTGGATCTCCGGCGGGGAGTATGGGCCGGAGGGTAGCCTGGTGGCGCTTCTGCTGCTGGGTGTGGCGCTTTATTTTGTATTGCGGATTCCGCGGTCGATCCCGGCCACGCCGCAGCCATTCTCCCCGGCCGCTCCGGAGGTACCGCCCGGCGCTGATATAAACTAGCGGAAACAGCGATTCGCGCGAAACGGTCTGACGGGTCAGACGGTCCGGAGCGATCCGGCAGGAACGTGTGCGGCAGAACGCGCGCTGATGGAAAGGTAAAAGAGAAAAATGGCCAAGATTGCCAAGACCGGCGACCGGAAAAAAGAGATGGACACGACCAAGAGCACGGATTGCCCGAAGTGCTCCAAGCCGACGCGCATTGTGAAGCGCGTCAAGGATCGCGAACGCGGCACCCCGGGCGGGGTATACATCTCCTGCTCGGCTTGCGACTTCTTCGAGAAGCTCTGATCGCGGGGCATCCCCGAAAGAAAAGCAACCTTTGCAGGCATCAGCCCGCGCCGCTTTGCGACGTGGGCTTTTGCACGTCCGGGGATGCGGTTCGTAGCACCTTCAATGCTGCTGCGGAGCGGAGTTCGTCATTCTGAGCGAAGCGAAGAATCCCGGTATTCGCATTTTTCTGCAGTACGGAGATCGTTCGCCGCGCTTAGGATGACGGCCATCGAGCGGACGCACGCTACGGTAGAGGCGATATGCCTACTGGCTTCCGAGTGCGCTGCGAATCTCTGCAAGGATTGCATCAGCGGCGGCGGCCGGACTCGGCGCCGCAGTGATCGGACGGCCGACCACCAGCATATCGGCGCCGGCACTGATGGCGGCGCCGGGAGTGGCGGCGCGCTTCTGATCGCCCGCCGCAGCGCCGGCAGGCCGAATACCGGGCGTGACCAGAAACGTCTGCCCGCCGAACTGTCCGCGTAGCGTGGCCGCCTCCTGCGGCGAGCAGACCAGCCCGGAAATCCCAGAATCCATGGCCAGCCCGGCCAGGCGCTTCACCTGATCCAGCGGGTCGGCTTCGACCCCGGTCGCGTGAAGTTGCTCCGCATTCATGCTGGTCAATACGGTGGCCGCCAGCAGACGCGGCGGGTTGGGTAACGCGGCGGCTGCGTCGGCCGCGGCGGCCAGCATCTCGGGACCGCCGGACGCATGCACCGTCAGCAGACTCGCTCCCAAGGCTCCAGCAGAGCGTACCGCGCCGGCGACGGTGTTCGGAATATCGTGGAATTTCAGGTCAAGGAAGACAGAAAAGCCGGCCTTCGTCAGGTCGCGGACCACGGCTTCGCCCGCAGCCAGATACAGCTCCAGGCCGACCTTCACCCAGCGGCAGACGCCCTGGAGCGACTGCGCGAGCTCAATAGCCCGGTCACGGGAAGGCACATCGAGGGCGACGATGAGGGTGTCTTCTGCAGTTCGACGGCCGCTGGCGGCATCCGGCTCCATGCCCTAGATTGTATCGGGGCAACGGCGGCGGTTAGTTGCCGGGGACGATAGAGTCGGCTTCCAGCGCTGCGCGGTCGGCGAGCATCCGCTCACGACGCGCCGCTTCCGCGGCCACCTGCGGATCGATTACGTCGATGCGAACCTGCGTGACGCCGCGATTGCGCATTCCCAGCATCCGGGCCGCCTGCTCGGAAAGATCGGCAATGCGGGTATCTGGAACAGGGCCGCGATCATTGACGCGGACCACCACCCAGCGGTGGGTATGGAGATTGGTGATCTTAACCCAGGTGCCCAGGGGCAGAAAGCGATGCGCGCAGGTTAGGTCGTTCTCGTTATAAGGCTCCCCGTCCGCGGTCTCCTTGCCCTGAAACTCCGGCCCGTACCACGAGGCCAGCCCGACCTGATGCCAGCCGTGCCGTGCGGCAAGCTGTCCGGCCCACGTACCGGCCCGGGCCCGCTCCTGCACCAGAACTGCGGGTGCATTGTAGCTCAGACGGACGCCCGCGATCGCGAGGCCAACGCCCAGCAAGAGACCTGCGGTGACGCTGAGACTGCGGCGCCATCGGCTTGGCCGAGGGAAAGTGATTCCACTCCGGGTTGAATTCTGCTGCATCATCTGCCTCCTTAAGTATATCGTTCAGGCAGTCTTAAGTCGAACAAAATATTGTATTTAGCTGCAGGATTCGCTTGCCATCGCCGAGCGTCTGTGCTAGGCGTTTTCGAGCCCAATCCCACCCTTCCGGTAGACTGCACCTCAGATGCCAATCGCCCTCACCATCGCCGGTTTTGACCCCTCCGCCGGCGCGGGCGTGCTGGCCGACGTGAAAACGTTGGCCGCCCACGGGGTCTACGGCATGGCTTGTGTCACGGCTCTCACGGTTCAATCCACGCAGGGTGTGCGCCGCGTGGAACCGATCGCCCCGGCGATGATCCGGGAGACACTCGACTGTTTGGCCCAGGATGTTCGATTCGCCGCCATCAAGGTTGGGATGCTTGGGAGCCTGGCGGTATTGGAGGCAGTGCTCGACTGGCTGCAGACCCAACCTGGGGTGCCGGTGGTCCTGGACCCCATCCTGCGGTCGAGCTCCGGGGCGCCGCTGCTGGATCCCGCGGGGCTGGCCATGCTGCGGAGCGGCGCGCTGGCCCGAGCGGACTGGATCACGCCAAATCTGGCGGAGGCAGCGGCTCTGGTGGATGGGCCCATCCCAACCAGTCCGGCCGAGATGGAGCGTTGCGCGCGCGCCTTGCAGGCGCAGGCAGCGAGGGCTGGGAATCCGCGTCTGGGGGTGGTGCTGACCGGCGGCCACGCCGAGCGGCCGGACGACTACGTTGCCTGGCCGGGCGGCTGCGCCTGGTTACCCGGGGAGCTGGTGGATACGACCGCAACCCACGGGACCGGCTGCACGTTTTCCTCCGCGCTGACGGCCCAGCTGGCGCTGGGCACGGAGCCCATCGAGGCGGCGCGACGCGCCAAACACTACGTAACCCGGGCCCTGCGGGCCGCCGAACCGATCGGTCAGGGAGCGGGCCCGCTCAACCATTTTTGGGCCGCGTTGCCTTTCAGGGAACCCACCCGATAATTCGGTGTGCGGTGGTGAGGTACTTCTGTAATAATCGCAAAAATTACCCTTGTGACTCGTAAAAGTAACCGTGCCATTCGTGACTTGCCCGTGTATGCTGTAGGCAACTTACAGCCCCCAAACGGGAGGGAACGTTGACAACCGTTAAGCCGGAAGACGGAGCTTTCCGGGTGCCTGGCACGGGTACGAAGCCCGAGCATCCGGGATCGCTGATGGAATTACGCGCTTCGGTTCGGTTTCCTGTCCGCATGAAGGTGCAGATTCGCACCGCGACGGGCCGGGAAGACGCCGAGACGATTAACGTTTCCGCCAGCGGAGTTCTACTCGCGTTCTCTCGTCCGTTGGATGAGGGAAGCGACATTGAAGTTGACATGATCATGCCCTCCACGACTCTGGGAACGCCGCAGGACGTAAAGGTGCATTGCCAGGGACGGGTGATCCGTTCGTACATTAAAGGCCCGACACAGGTGGAGATTGCCACCGTGATCGACAACTACGAGATGCTCTCCTGAGGCGATATGCCTGCGATCTCTGATATTTCGAAGAAAAAGGCGACGTCTGCCGCACCGCCTGAGGACGGGCGCGACGGAATCGCCGCTGTTCCCGCTATTCCCTCTGGCGATGAAGCCGTCGCGATCCGCATTCTGCTGGCGGATTCCCAGGCTATTTATCGCGTGGGAATCCGCAAGGTGTTTGCCATTGAAGACGATATGCGCGTTGTGGCCCAGGCGGAGAATTTTCCCGGGCTGCTGGCCGCGCTCGAGCGCTTTCCGTCGGATATCGTGCTGCTGGACGGGGCGATGATCTACGGCATGCCGGAGGCGATTCCGGAGATGATCCGGCGCGCGCCCAACGCCAAGGTTGTGGTCCAGGTCAGCGAAAACAGCGAAGACTTTATCGTCGATCTCTACCGTCGCGGCGTGCGGGGCGTCATCTCGCGCTCTATCTCTCCCGATCTGCTGGTGCGCTGCATCCGCAAGATTGCAGACGGCGAGACCTGGATCGACAATCAGTCCGTAAGCTGGGTGATCGAGGCTTACCGGGCGCAGGCAACGGCGCTGACCAATCCCCGGATGCAGCCGCGGCTTTCCGCCAAGGAGCTGGCGATCATCGGCTGCGTGACGCAGGGAATGCGCAACAAAGAGATCGCGTACAAGATTGGGACGACAGAACAGGTCGTCAAGAATTATCTGCGCAAGATTTATGACAAGCTCGGTGTCTCCGACCGGCTGGAGCTGGCCTTGTATTGTCTGCACCATCAATTGCTGAAGCAGCCGGCGGTGATAGCTCCGGCGCAGAAGTCGACCGTGCAGGAGATGCCGGCGGGACGTATCCAAACGTAGATTTTGGAAGATCGGAAGAGCAGACAGCGCCCGGCTCCGGCCGGGCGCTTTTC
>JAKAUB010000045.1 GCA_021827845.1 Acidobacteriota bacterium
TGGCTGGTGTCTTCGTGGGTTTCAATCGCATCCGCCGACACCGGCTCCCAGAAGCTGGGCCAGCCTGAGCCGGACTCAAACTTGGCGTCTGACCGGAACAGATCGGCCCCGCACGCCACGCAACCGTACATGCCCGTCTCGTGGTTTTGATAAAGTGCGCCGGTGAACGGCGGCTCGGTTCCCTTTTGTCGCGTTATCCGGTACTGCTCGGGCGTCAGTTGCTGGCGCCACTCATCGTCCGTCTTCTCAACTTTTGCTGCATTCTTCAAACCGTCTGTCATCGTGCCACTCCTATGGCCAGAATACGCCAGCCCATCCGGTGGCATCACGGGTCGCGGCCAGTTTGCAGGAGATGAAAGCGCTGGGAAGCAGCGGGCATCCGGCCGGGATGATGCAGCGTTGATATAGTGGGGCTGTTCGGCCGCGCAGTGAGTCAGTCAAGCCCGCGCCGCCGGGAGCGCAAGCGTTGAAAGTCGTCAGTCTCGCGGCTGCACTGGGTGGCATCGTGATCCATCTGGTGCTGGCGTTTGCCGTCCACTTACACGGACCGGCGGCCAATGCGCCGCTCTGGATGGGAATCGCCGTCGGCGGGTTCCCCTTCCTGCTCGATCTGCTGAAGAAAGTTCTCCAACGTCAATTTGGTGCGGACCTGCTGGCAGGAATTGCCGTAATTACAGCGGTTGTGATGGGGCAGTTCATCGTCGCGTCCATCGTGGTCGTCATGCTGGCGGGCGGACAGGTGCTTGAAGATTTTGCGACCGCCCGCGCATCCAGCGTGCTGCGCGCTCTGGCCAGCCGCACTCCCAGCGTCGCGCACCGGCGCTTGCTCGACCGCGTGGAGGACATACCCGTCGCGGAGATTCGCGTGGGAGATACTCTCGTGGTTTATCCGCATGAAACCTGCCCGGTCGATGGTTCGGTCATCGCAGGCACCTCCACGATGGACGAATCGTTTCTGACCGGCGAGCCCTTTCAGGTACGCAAAACGGCGGGCTCTGCCGTAATCTCAGGAGCGCTCAACGGCGAAGCAGTCCTGACGATTACAGCGGAAAAGCTCTCACAGGACTCCCGCTATGCGCGCATCGTCGCCGTAATTGCGCAAGCCGAAACTTCGCCACCGCCCATCCGCAGACTGGGCGATCAGCTCGGCGCCATCTATACCCCACTCGCCGTCGGGCTGGCTCTGCTTGCCTGGCTGTTGAGCCACGACGCCACGCGCTTTCTCGCGGTTCTGGTAATCGCCACTCCATGCCCGTTACTCCTCGCGATTCCCACGGCGATTATCGGATCGATGTCGCTGGCCGCGAAGCGATCCATCGTCATCCGCAGACCGGCAGTGCTGGAACAACTCGACCACATCCGCACCATGCTGTTCGACAAGACCGGAACCCTCACCTATGGGCAGCCGGTCGTCACGGAGATCATCCGCCTTGGCACCCTATCGGAAGAGGACGTGGTACGCCTGGCAGCCATCCTCGAGCAGTATTCCAAGCACCCGCTCAGCGGCGCTGTTCTGACGGCCGCTGCTACGCGGCATCTTGCACTGCAGGATGCTTCCGCGATCCGTGAAAAGCCCGGCGAGGGCCTGGTGGGCGAGTTGGATGGGCGGCTGTTGCGCATCACCGGGCGAAGCAAGCTGCCCGCATCGCTCGCGGCCAGGCTGCCTGCGCCAACGTCCGGGATGGAGTGCGTTTTGATGGTGGATGAGCAACTGGCCGGACTTATCCGCTTCCACGACCAGCCGCGACCGGAAGGACGCTCCTTCATCCACCATCTGGGCCCGCGCCACCAGGTGCGCCGGCTGATGATCCTCTCCGGCGACCGCTCGTCGGAGGTGGAATATCTCGCCCGCATCGTGGGGATCGCGGATATCCGCTCTGGACTTAATCCCGAAGAGAAACTCGCAATCGTGCGGGAAGAGACCGAACGGGCGCCCACGATGTTTCTTGGCGACGGCATCAATGACGCACCCGCAATGCTGGCGGCCACAGTGGGAATTGCGTTTGGCGCGGGCAGCGATGTGACGGCCGAGGCGGCTAGCGCCATTGTGCTGGAAGCGTCGCTCACCCGTGTCGATGAGTTGCTGCACATTGGGCGGCGGTTTCGGCGCATCGCGCTGCAAAGCGCTGCGGGCGGTATGGCGCTCAGCGCCGCCGGAATGCTGGCCGCAGCCTTTGGCTGGCTGCCGCCGCTGTGGGGAGCCATCGGTCAGGAGGTGATTGATGTCCTCGCAATTTTGAACGCCCTGCGCGCATCGCTGCCAACCAAGGATTTGCGTGATTTCGAATGAAGGAAGTGGCTATGCGCCACGTTCCCGTCGCGAGGGCCAGGCCGCTGGTTTTGCGACAGAGCCGCTGCTTGATATACTCAGCGGGAAGCATCCGCTGCAACGACTCCCTCATTCGTGCGAAGAATTCCTCTCGGGAAGTATCTCCACGGCCAGGTAGCTCAGTGGTAGAGCGCGGCCCTGAAAAGGCCGGCGTCGGGGGTTCAATTCCCTCCCTGGCCACCACTTACAAAATCAATTCTTTTGGCTTCTTTTGTGCGTTCGCACGTGGGTGCGTCGTCGGTCCGCGTCAGCGCAGCCGGCTGAGCGCAACCCTGGCAGCGTTGTAGCCGCACATGCCATGCACGCCGCCGCCGGGCGGCGTCGAAGACGAGCATAGGTAAATATCGTCCGCTGAGGTCCGGTACTGCCGCCAGGTTGGACGCAACAAAAACTGCGATCCACTCACGGAGCCGCCGCCAATGTCGCCGCCAACCAGATTGGCATCTGCCTGCTCCAGCGCGGTCGGGGACCAGACGCGGCGCGCCAATACGCATTCTGCAAAGCCCGGCGCGAAGCGCTCAAGCTGCGCTTCGATCCGCGGGAGCATGTCTTGCGTCGCACCGTGAGGAACGTGGCAGTAGACCCACGCAATGTGCTGGCCGGCGGGAGCGCGCGTGGAATCAAACAGTGTGGGCTGCGCGACCAGCACAAACGGCCGCTCCGCATATTGGCCGCGCGCCATGGCAGCCTCGCTGGCGGCAATCTCCTCCATCGATCCTCCCACGTGCACGGTGCCCGCCTGCAGACATTCTGCCGCTCGCCAGGGGATGGGCGCATTCAACGCATAGTCCACTTTGAAGACACCGGGACCGTAGCGGTACTGCTGCAGCAGACGCTGAAACGCCGGCGTAAAGCGCTCGCCGGCAAGCTGCAGCAACTGGCGCGGCGTCAGGTCGCAGAGTGTAAGCTCCGCTGTCGGCAGATC
>JAKAUB010000048.1 GCA_021827845.1 Acidobacteriota bacterium
GATAGAGAACGAGCCATCCCTTCGGCGTCTCAATGGGCGGAGAACAGAGGCCGATCTTGTTGGCGTCCCACCAGCCGCCGCGGCGCGCCTGCAACATAACTTTGTGGTTGCCCCAGTGCCGCAGATCCGGCGAGTAGGAAATCCACATGTGGGCGCCGAGCGCGGTCATGGGCCGATGAATCAACGCCCAGTAGCCGCCGACTTTGCGAGGCAGGAGGGCAGCATCTTTATCCTCCGGCGGCATAATCACTCCATAACGCTCAAAGCTGCGGAAATCGCGAGTGAGTGCCAGAGAGACGCCGGGACCGCCGCGGGCAAAGGAAGTGTAGGCGATGGCGAACTGTTTCTCTTCAGGAAGCCACGTGATGCGCGGATCTTCAACACCCCAAATCTCTTCAGGATATTTGTCTGGCTCTGCGGGAAATGTTGGCACCGCATCGATACGCCATCCGTCGATACCGTTCGCGGATCGCGCCGCCGTCAGATGTGACAGCCCGCGACGGTCCTCCACCCGGCACAGGAGCAGCGTGTCGCCATCTGCGAGGCGTACTGCAGCCGCGTTGAAGACACTATTGACCGGGTATGGCCAATGATCACGACTCAGAATCGGATTGGCGTCGTAGCGCGTGAACAGTGATTTTTGAGTGTCTTTCGACGACAAACGGGCGACAGTCGCTTCCGGGTGTGCGGAAGAAAAATTCTGGTTCAATGTGAAACGCTCATTTCATGTTGCGGTTGTGGGATGGCTGAAACTTCGGCACTCCGCATATCGAGGAGCGCCATGAGGAATGAAAGCGTGGACTCTGCCCCTTGATTTTCATTGACCCGGTCGGGATGGAGGCCATCGCGACAACCGCCAGTGGCATCGTCATAAAGCGGTACCTGCAGATCGTTCTCTCCCAGGAACCAGCGGAAGGCGATCCAGGCTTCTTCTCCGAACCAGTTGTCTCCGGTGATGCGCGATGCCTGAAGACAGGCTGCGATGGTTGCGGAGGCTTCGACGGGTTGTTGATCAAACCGGGCTTTCGCGCTACCCGCTGTGAAGAAGCCTCCGGAGCCGATCGGGACGAAGACATGAGGATCGTCCCGGTGTTGCTGCGCGAGCAACCAACGCAACGACTCCAGACCAATGTCCGTCATTCTCTTATTGCCGCTCTTCCAACCCGCCAGAAGGATCGCCTGCGACAGTCGAGCGTTGGAATACGAAAGGCTGGCTTCAAACCACTGCCACTCCTCAGTATGCGTACGCTCGTAGATATCGAGTAAACGGTTGGCCAAGAGGTTGCGAACCCCTTGTATCGTCCGGTCGCCCGGAAAGCGATCCAGGTACCCCTGCGTGCCCAGCAACGCGAAAGCCCAGGCGCGCGGACTTGTAAAGTTCAGCACCGCCGGGACACCCGCTTCAAACAACACCCCGGCGGTGCCTCGCATGCCTTCGTCCTGGCAATGGCCAAGGACAGTGCCGAGCGCCCACAGCGCGCGGCCGTGGCTGTCTTCTGATCCAGCCTCTTCCTGCCACTGGCGATCATAGGCAAGGAAATTTCTGAATCGTCCGAGACTGCGGTTGAACGCAAATGCCAGAAACCCGAGATAGCGCCGCGACAGGCTGTCGATGAAATCTCCACCAAAGGCAGAGGGATTCCGCAGCATCGTTGCTGTGATTAACGCTCGGGCATTATCGTCGGTTGTGTAACCTTCCTGACAATTTGGCACAGAGAATATGGCGTGTTGCAGGATGCCGGTGTCGTCGGTCAGGCTCCAGAGGTGCGATGTCTTTAAGACCGGTAATTCGCGGGTGGGTGTTAATTCGCGTAGGTCTTGCAGGGCCGGTTTCGGACGGAGTATCCGTTCAGTACGCGCTCGTTGAAAGCTTGCCATGTACGCCTGCGCGGTCTTCTGCCATGTCGTGTTGCGCGCGTACAAGTAAGCTCGCTTGCGCATCGAGTGCCGCTCAGCATCGTTATCCAGCAGGCGAATGGTTGCCTCGGCCATGGCTGCCGGATTGTCGAAGGGAACTAAGATACCCCGCGCATCGGCAAGCAATTCTTTGGCGTGCCAGTAAGGGGTGGAGATGATGGCTTTTCCAGCCCCCAGCGCGATTGCAAGAGTTCCAGAGACGACCTGCGCCTCATGCCGGTATGGCGTGATGTAGATGTCAGCCGCGCCAATATGCGAGATCAGCTCTTCCTGACTGACAAAGCGATTATTGAAAAGAATGTGAGACGCCACGCCGAGCGCTTCTGCCTGCGCCTGCAGTCCATCCCGATAGCGTTCGCCTTCCCGGCGGCGAATCTGTGGATGGGTTGCACCGGAGACGATGTGCATCACCTGGGGATGCCTTGCGAGAATTGCCGGCAGTGCGCGGATGACGGTTTCGATTCCTTTGTTTGGTGACAGCAAGCCAAAGGTCAGCAGCGTCGGCTTGCCCTCGGTATGAAACAGATCTTTGAAATAGCTGGGATCAGTGAAAGGTAGGTCGGGCACGCCGTGCGGGATCAGGTCGATCTTGCCGCCAGGAACCTTGTAGACATCCTGCAGCAGGGTGACTGCCAGCTCGCTCATTACGACGAGGCGGTCGGAGCGCTCGGCGATCTCTTCAAGAACTGCGCGCTGGTGGAGATCTGGTTCGCGCAGGACTGTATGCAGTGTTGTAACCAGCGGCATGGTCAGCTTGCGTAACAGCGAAAGGATAAATTCTCCGGCCACGCCGCCGAAAATTCCATATTCGTGCTGCAGGCAGACGAGATCGTTGCCGTTAAAGTTCAAAAACTCCGCCGCCCGAATATAAGACTCGCGATCATCCTGATCGATCTCCAGGCGAACACGATCGGGATAATCGTAGTCCGCGTCTGGATCATTTACCGGAATCGCGAACAGGCGGGCACCGCCGTATTCTTCAGCGAGCGCGGTACAAAGATCGGTGGTGAAGGTCGCGATGCCACACTGCCGGGGAAGATAGTTTCCGACGACCGCGATACGCGTGGGAGGTGGCAGTGTTCCGCCGCCCGTGTTTTCAGGCGCAGTGACGGCTGCGGCGATCGCCTCGCGGCGAAGCATCTCTAACAAGGTCATCGGTCGCTGCTTTCGTTGTTGCGGTTGCGTCGTTCACGCCGGCTTAGTAAAGTTCTTGCGGTTCAATGCCGCCTGGCAGTCTTGCGAAATTCGATACGACGCAACCGGGTGCGGGTAAACCGGTATTAAGCATCCGCGGGGTGGGTGCCGGAAAATTCAGTTGTTTCCAGGAAGGAAAGAAACTCCAGCCATCAAATGCGTCACGGAAGGATGCTCGTCTGCGCGTCTCAGGAAAGGCTGAAGGCGAGGAAGGGAATCAGCGGCTACTGTTCTCAGCCTACGCCTTTAAGCGAACGCGTGCCGGGCTTGCGATGGATTGTCGAAAAATCTTGCTGCAGGCCCTGACAACAAGCTGCGCCTGAAGGCTACTCGTGGAAAAACAGCCTCGGCCGAGCGAAGTTGCCTTTGACTGTCGGGAGATGGTTGAGCTCCCAAAATAAAACGCGCCCAGTCTGGCAGCGATCCCGTGAAACGGCGGATCGGTCAAACCGGGCGCGCAATGATATGGCTACTGTTTTCTCAAGCGATGTCGTAGCGGTCGAGATTCATCACCTTGTTCCAGACGGCGACAAAGTCATGAACAAACTTCGCCTTCGCATCGGCGCTCCCGTAAACCTCCGCCACCGCCCGCAGAACAGAATTTGAGCCGAAGATGAGATCCGCGCGGGTCGCCGTCCACCGTAGCTTTCCCGTCTTGCGATCATGTCCTTCGTAAATGCCTTCGGCGTCAGCGGAAGGCTTCCACTCCGTCCGCATATCCAGCAGGTTTATGAAGAAGTCATTCGTGAGCGTTTCCGGCCGATCCGTGAAGACACCATGCTTCGTGCCACCAAAGTTAGTGTTAAGCACGCGCATGCCGCCGAGCAGGACCGTCATCTGCGGAGAGGTGAGGGTCAGCAACTGCGAGCGATCAATGAGCATCGCTTCCACGGGAATCGAGAGGCCAGGCTTTGCGTAGTTGCGGAAGCCGTCGGCCTGCGGCTCCAGCACGGCGAAGGAAGCGACATCGGTCTCTTCCAGAGAAGCGTCCGTGCGTCCAGGCGTGAACGGAACGGTGACCGAAGCCCCGCCGTTTTTTGCCGCCTGTTCCACGCCAGCGCATCCTGCCAGAACGATGAGATCTGCCAGAGACACCCGTTTTCCGCCGGTCTGACTAGCGTTGAACTCCTTCTGCACCTTCTCGAGAGCCGCCAGAACCTTGGCCAATTCTTGCGGCTGGTTCACTTCCCAGTTCTTCTGTGGGTCCAGACGGAGGCGCGCGCCGTTGGCGCCGCCACGCTTGTCCGATCCGCGGAAGGTGGACGCCGAGGCCCACGCCGTCGTGACCAACTGCGAGATCGAAAGGCCGGTAGCAAGCACCTTTGCCTTAAGCGCCGCCACATCGGCGGCATCGATCAGTTTGTGATCGACTGGCGGAACCGGATCCTGCCAGATAAGCACCTCTGCAGGAACTTCCGGCCCGAGATACCGCGAACGGGGTCCCATATCGCGATGGGTCAGCTTGAACCATGCACGAGCAAAGGCATCGGCAAACTCGTCTGGATGCTCATAGAAGCGCCTGGAAATCTTCTCGTAGGCTGGATCCATGCGAAGCGCGAGGTCGGTTGTCAGCATCCCCGGCTGATGGTGCTTGGACGGATCATGTGCGGAGGGAACTGTGTCCGCACCAGCATCACCCTTGGGCTTCCACTGATAGGCGCCCGCGGGGCTTTTGGTCAACTCCCATTCATATTTGAACAGGTTTTCAAAGAAGCCATTTCCCCATTTGGTGGGAGTGTTATTCCACGTAACCTCCAGGCCACTGCCGATAGCGTCGCCGCCTTTGCCGGAGTTGAACGTAGATTGCCAGCCGAGTCCCTGCGCCTCGATTGGAGAAGCCTCCGGATCCGGCCCGACATGGGACACATCCCCCGCTCCGTGCGTCTTGCCGAAGGTATGACCACCCGCGATCAGGGCCACCGTTTCCTCATCGTTCATGGCCATGCGGGCAAATGTCTCGCGAATATCACGGGCCGCCGCAATTGGATCCGGCTTGCCGCCGGGACCTTCCGGATTTACGTAGATGAGACCCATCTGGACAGCCGCCAACGGCGATTCCAAATCCCGCTCACCGGAGTAGCGTCGATCATCCTTTAGCCATCCCTCTTCTGCGCCCCAATACACGGGATCGGGCTCCCACACGTCGCGGCGTCCACCCCCAAAGCCGAAGGTCTTGAAGCCCATGTCTTCCAGCGCGACATTTCCCGCCAGAATAATAAGGTCGGCCCAGGAGATGCTCTTTCCGTACTTCTGCTTCACGGGCCAGATCAAGCGGCGCGCGCGATCCAGCAGAACATTGTCGGGCCAGCTATTCAGCGGAGCAAAACGCTGCTGCCCGGCGCCGGCGCCACCGCGGCCATCCGCAATGCGATAGGTGCCCGCGCTGTGCCACGCCATGCGAATAAAGAAGGGGCCGTAGTTTCCGAAGTCTGCAGGCCACCAGTCCTGGGAATCTTTCAACACCGCCCGTAAATCATTTTTGACAGCCTTCAGGTCCAGGCTCTTGAACGCCTTGGCGTAGTCGAAGTCCTTGTCCATTGGATCGGACAGCGGGGAGTTGATGTTTAACAGGCTGATGTCAAGCTGGTTTGGCCACCAATGGCTATTGGTCTTGCCCCGTCCAGGGCCGGTATGGAAAGGGCATTTTGCTTCAGAGGACGTCTCAGTTTTTTCCGCCATGTTCTCCTCGATATCTGTGATGGATTCCAAAACCGGATGCGAAGAATGAGCCGTCCGGCGCCGATATTGCTTCCACATTTGCACTGTAGCATTATGGAGACCTATAGTTCCAATACACAGAAGCCATCTGTCGTATAGGCAACCTCTATGGAGATTCAACAGCTTCGATACGTCTGCGCCATCGCAGAGACGGGAAGTTTCAGCCGGGCTGCCGAGCGCTGTCAGGTCGCGCAGCCGTCGCTTTCCCAGCAGATTCTCAAGCTGGAGGAGGACCTGGGCAGCAAACTTTTTGATCGCATGGGCAGGGCTGTCCGGCTGACAGACGCGGGCCGCGCTTTTCTTCCGCATGCCCGTTCGGTCCTCGGCCAGGTGGAGGCAGCACGGTCGAGTGTGCTCGAAGCTGCCTCCAGCGTGCGCGGCCGCGTATCGCTTGGCGTGATTCCCACAATCGCGCCGTATTGGATGCCACGCTGCACAGCATACTTCGCGAAACGATATCCGGAAGCACGACTGCGAATTCTGGAGGAGACGACGCCGGTGCTGCTGGAAGGGCTCCGGGATTACTCTCTTGATTTTGCGATTCTCGCGCTACCGCTGCGGCATAAGGATCTGGAGATAGTGCCGCTGCGGACGGAGCCCATCTTCGCTGTCCTCCCAAAGGACCATAGACATGCCGCTGCGAAGGAACTGTCGTTGAAAGATCTTCGCGGGGAGCCTTTTGTGATGCTGCGCGACGGTCATTGTTTTCGCGACCTGAGCCTGGCCGCGTGCAGCCGCGCCCGCATCACTCCAAACATCGCCTTTGAGAGCGGGCAATTCCGCAGCTTGTTTGGGATGGTGGCGGCCGGCGTTGGCGTCTCGCTGGTGCCGGAGATGGCAATCGATCGCAATGCCGGATGCCGCTATGTGCGCATCAGCGACGGACGCGCAACCCGCACCATCGTCGCTGCGACTCGCAGAGGACGCACCCTGAACCGGCTGCAGCAGGCGGTTCTCTCCAGTTTGAAAGATGCAAACTGACAAACCCGAGACAACGCATCGCCCGCACGTGCGCTAATTTCCGACCATGCTGCCCTCTGCCTTGCGCGGGTTTTCAGCCGGCTGCAGCTGGCGTCCCGTATGCGTTGCGGAACGCCAACCGATAGCACGGTCCTAGTGGATCATCAGGGTCGCGGTCAGTGGTGTGGATGCAGAGGAACCGCCGACGTAGACTGCATAGGCCCCGGGAGCAAAATCCCAGGCGGTCTGCGCGGTGTTGTACGTCTTCAGTGTTCGCGTGTCGATGGGCACGGTTACGGTCTGCGACTCTCCGGGCTGCAGCGTGATTCGCTTCCAACCCACCAGCCGCTTATAGTCTGACTCCTCCATGCCATGGGGAAGCTGCGCGTAGACCTCTGCAATCTCTGTGCCCGCCCGATTGCCGGTGTTGGTCACCGTAAAGCGGGCCGTTTTGCTGGCAGAGTCTACAGTGAGCCCGGCGTATTTATAGGTGGTGTAGGAAAGCCCGTAACCGAACGGGAAGAGCGGTTCCTTGTGCTGGGCTTCAAACCACTTGTACCCAACCTCCGGGCCCTCCGTGTAATGCACGGTGTAGGACATGGGGCCGGTAATCGGCGTGCCGAGCGGATTGCCTCGCGGCATCGCGGGTGGTTTAGGGATTGTGGCATGCGGCAATTGATCATCGCTCTTCGGAAATGTGATGGGAAGCTTGCCCGAAGGATTGACTTTGCCGACGAGTACGTTGGCGAGCGCCTTGTGGCCGGCGCTTCCCGGGAACCACGCCTCCACCACGGCATCGACTTTGTCGATCCACGGCATCATGACGGCGCTCCCGCTCTCCAGGACAACGATTGTGTGCGGGTTGGCGGCGGCGACGCGTTCGATCAGGTCATTCTGGCCATGCGGCAGCATCAGGTCGGGCAAGTCCATCCCCTCAGACTCCCACTGCGACGCAAAGACGATCGCCACGTCGGACTGCTTCGCCAATGCCTCCGCCGAGGCCAGGTCGGTTCCGGGATCGAAGGTGATCTTGGTCTGGGGCAGCGCCGCGCGCAGAGCCTTCAACGGGGAGGTCGGAAACCAGATATGCTCCTGCCACCGGGTAGCGCCCTGGCCTGGCGGAAGGATCGCATTTCCACCCGGAGGGTCCACCTGCGCCGAGCCGCCGCCCGAGATCATGCCGACATCCGCGTGGCCGCCAATCAGAGCGATACTGTGTACCCGCGAAGGATCAATCGGCAAGACGTTGTCCTGGTTCCGGAGCAGAACGATGCTTTCTTCTTCGACATGCTGGGCGGTATCGAATCCCTTTTGCACATCCACAACGCTCTTTTGCGGCGGATCATCGACGATTCCCGAAACAAACTCGCCAAACAGGACGCGGCGGTCATGATCGTCAATCGCTGACATCGGGACTTTGCCGGACGCGATAGCCGCCTTCAGTCTCGGACCAAAGTAATCGGCCATGGGCTGTTCCTGATCCAGGCCTGCATCGGAGGAGGCGACGGTACTATGCGTCGCGCCCCAGTCGGAATCAACAAAGCCTTTGAAGCCCCACTGCTGCTTCAACACGTCATGCAAGGTGTAGGAGTTCTGACAAGCATAGGCGCCATTGATGCGGTTATAGGCGCACATTACCGCACTGGGATTAGCGAGATCGATGGCGATGTGGAACGCCAGCAGGTCCGACTCCTGCATGGCCTTCTTCGAAATGATCGCGTTTACGAAGAATCGTCCTGTCTCCTGGTCGTTCATCACGTAATGTTTGATATCCCCGACCACATGCTGCCCCTGTTCGCAGCGCATCATGGCGCCGTCCATGGTACCGGCCAGCAATGGATCTTCTCCCGTGTACTCGAAGGTTCGTCCATTGCGCGGATCGCGGACGAGATCAACCCCGCCGCCGAGCGTCATATCGAAACCTTGGGCGCGCAGCTCCTGGCCGATGACCGTGCCATAGGCGCACGCTGACTTTGTGTCCCAGCTCGAGGCAGCGCCAAGGTTCGAGGGCATCGCCGTCGAATAGCGGCCGTTTGCCCCGCTCCCGCGCACCCCGTAGGCCGCATCGCTCATAATGAGTGGCGGAATTCCCAGCCGCGGAACACCCTGCACGTACCCAGCGCCGCCGTTCGCAAGGGCCGTCAGCGGCATGGACCATTGGGGAACACCGGGCATTCCATTGCCGTGCAGCAGCGATAGCTTTTCATCGAGCGTCATCTGCTTCAGAACCATCTCCGCACGCTGCTCCGCGGGCAGCTTCGGATTCATCCACGGGCGATCCGTCGCCGTTTGTGCGCTGGGGGCGGCTTGCGCCTTCAGGTGTACGGGGGCTGACGCTAACAGGGCAACCATGAAAAGCAGGGAAGACCGCGAAGGGAAGGTACGAATCTGCATATTCCTCCAAAGCCGGTATGGATACGAATCGTTCCGCGAGCCAGGGATAGCTGTAGAAGCCGCCGACCCGCGCGCGAAGATACTGCATTGCGAAAGTTATCCCGAAAGCCTATCGAGTTCTAAAAACAACCGAAGAGACAGGACGCAGTCGGCTGGAATCAGAATGCGGAACGATGGGACTTTTCAGCAGCCTGTATGATACGGCCTCCGGCGGCGCAGATGAAGATCGCAAACGGCACGATCCGCCGCGGGCTCGGGAGGGGCGCCGGAGCTCAGACCAGGGCATCCACCACCTGTTGCGTGGTGCGGACCCGGGACAGCCTCGGAAAGATCATTTTGAACGCGAACTGCTGCATCTCCGTCGAGAAGGTGCTGCAAGCGTCTTCTACCGTGACAAAAGCGAACCCCAGTCCCGTGCCTTGGCGCAGTGTGCTTTCGACACCAATATTAGTGGAGATTCCAGCCAACACTACTGTGTCAATCCCGCGAGTCCGCAGTTCCTGCTCGAGGGCCGTCTGGGCGAATGCACCCCAGTGGCGCTTGCTGATCAGTAAATCTCCGCTTTGCATGCCGGCAGCATCGGCAATTTCGCTGGCGCCGGCGGGAAGCTCCTTCGGAAGGCTCATGGCCTCATCGACCGGGAGCGAAAGGAACTGGTCGAGTGAAACCCGCACGTAAACCACTGTGCCGCCTCTTTCGCGGAAGGCCTGTGCCATTGTGCGGCAGCGATTCGCGACATCGGCGGCGCTGTATGGCTTAGTATCGCGGCTCAGGATGGCATTTTGCAGGTCGATCAAGACCAGCGCGCAGGTTTTCGCATTCAATTTCAGGTCGGCACTCATTGTTTCACTCCCGTTCAGGAAGGATAACTCGCATTCCTGGGATCAGTAGAACACGTGGATGGTCTCAGGTTTATCCGTCCAGGCAGGACCCGTACGTTGAATGTTATGACAAGCAAGTGATCACGCTCTCCCTGCTGTACGGCTGGTCTGCGGATGTTGGAATGCGCTGGCGGCACGCGTCGGGTCACGCGAATGTTACGCTGCAGATTGTGCGTGGAACGAGGCAGCTTGATAGCGATGGGAAACTTCCAGCGCTGCTCGCCGGTAGCCAGAGTTTTACAACGTTTTATTCTCCTATCTGGCGACAGTCTCTTCGTAAGGTGACGTGCATTCGACCCATAGAACTTTCCCCCAAAGGAGCCTCTGGAATGAGCAAACACACACCCGCAGAGCAGCGCAGCAAGTCCATCGCGAAGCTCTCCCTGACTGCGGCACTCCTCCTGACAACAAGCCTTCCGCTTTTGGCGCAGAACGCGCGGAGCACTCGCATTCGACCAATCTCCAATGGTGTTGAGGTGACGGCGAACTCGTCAACCCTTGATGTGACGATTGTCGAAGACAATGTGGTCCGTCTTTATGCGCGGCCGGATGGCCTATCGTCTCCCCGCACGCTGGTCCTTGATCCCAGCTATCGTCCGCCGTCGTCCGTGAGCATTTCCCGGCAGAGCGATGGCTATGTGATTCACAGCGCGGATGTGACGGTGCGGGTGCGCGGAGGCGCGCGCTGTGATATCTCAGTGTCAGATCGTGAGGGTCACCGCATCCTCGAGGCTGAAGATGTGCTGCGCAACGCTGGCCAGCACGAGCTGCTGGCGGCCCATGCGCCGACCGATACGTTTTACGGATTGCATGGCATCGGCCTGCACGACACGACGGCCGGCCTGACACACAACACAGGCGGCCCTGTCCGCGCCGGAATTCAAGGCGAGAGCGGAGGTCCGTTTGTCTTTACAACACGCTATGGACTCCTGATCGACTCTGAGGTCGGAGATTTTCGGATAACACCTACGAACCTTGTCTTTAAGGGTGATTCACGCCCGGATCTGGAGGCCTTTATCGCCGTCGGTCCGCCGTTGACAACCATGGCGAACCTGTCTCGCCTGGTGGGCCCGCCGCCGCTGCCGCCAAAATGGACGCTGGGATTTCTTAATAGCCAGTGGGGTTCCACGCAGCGGGAGGTCGAAGACATCGTTGCCAAATATCGCCAGCGGCAGATTCCCATCGATGGATTCATTCTGGATTTCGACTGGAAGGCGTGGGGTGAAGATAACTACGGTGAGTGGCGCTGGAACAGCACTTCCGGCCCGGGCAATGTTGCGCCGGACAAATTTCCTGACGGAGCCTCAGGCGTCTTCGCCGAGCGCATGCAAAAGGAGGGCGTAAAGCTTGCCGGCATCCTGAAGCCGCGGATTCTGCTGACCGTAGCGAACAGCACAACGCAGCCAACCATGGCCGCAGCCTACGCCACCGAGCATCACCTCTGGTATCCGGGCGAACCGCCAATGCCGGACTACTTCTCTGGCCGGATGGCGAAGGACCTCGACTTCAATTCGCCACAGACGCGCGAATGGTACTGGCAGCATCTGCTTCCGTCGTTCCATGCCGGCATGGTGGCATGGTGGAACGACGAAGCAGACATCTCCGGCACCACCGTCTTCAATAACTTTCAGTTTCTGAATATGGGTCGGATGCTCTACACCGGCCAGCGGGCGGACTCGAACCTCCGCGTGTGGTCAATCAACCGGGCATTCTTCCTGGGCGCCAGTCGCTATGGTTATGCGGGATGGTCCGGCGACATCAATACGGGTTTCCCAACCATGGCATTCCAGCGCATTCGCATGCTGGCCGCTCTGGATACGGGAGAGTTTCACTGGAGCATGGACACCGGCGGGTTCAACGGTCATCCAACGCCGGAGAATTATGCCCGGTGGATGGAATTCGCTGCATTCGTTCCCATCATGCGCGTACACGGCGACCTGCATGAAAAGCGGCAACCGTGGGTATATGGGCCGGTGGCGGAGGCGGCCGCGAAGAATGCAATCGATCTGCGATACTCGCTGCTCCCTTACATCTACTCGTATGAGCGCCAAGGTACCGAAGGCAATGTCGGTCTTGTCCGCCCTCTATTCTGGCAGTTTCCGCGGGACAAGAAGGCTGCCACGCAGACCTCCGAATGGATGTTCGGGGACGCGTTGCTGGTTTCGCCGGTTGTGACGAAGGGTGCGACGGAACAGACGGTCTATCTTCCCGCCGGCGAATGGATGAATTACGCGACCGGCCAGCATTATCGCGGCCATCAGACAATCCAGGTGTCCGTGGACGCCTCTACCTGGAAAGACATTCCTCTCTTCGTACGCAGCGGCTCGATCCTTGCAACGCAGCCGGTGGAGCAGTATGTCGGGCAGCAGGCAATTCGCCAGATCACCCTCGATATCTTTCCCGATGCTTCCGCGGCGCATTTTCTGATCTATGACGACGATGGGACAACCTACGCGTATGAGCACGGCAAGTATCTTCGCCAGCCGATGAGCGCAGTCCGCCGTGGAGCGACGACCACCGTCACGCTGGATGACACGACCGGGCAGTATTCAGGTGCGCTGACGAGCTACCTGCTGCGCATCCACACCACCGCTCGAAGCGTGCAGAGAAATGGCAAACCGCTATCCCGCCAGCAAGCGTCCGCAACGCCGGCGGTGAATGAGTGGAGCTCGACCCACGATCGGTTTGGCCCGGTCGTTCTGGTTCGCGTGCGCGCAGGCGGCACACGGAGCGTCCTCACCCTCCGATAGTCAATCGGGTCGATCCATTTCTTTATGGGTAACGCCCGCGGCTGCTCGTCAGTCATCAAGGCTCTGGTACCCTGAAATGGCTCTCAGGGGGCTATCGAAGCAAATGTGACTGCTTCGGGCTGTGATGGCTGTCACATCCATTACGCGTACGCGTCACTTGCTCCCATGCCCAGTGAGGCGATCCTTAACTGTAGCCAGGAGAGGGAATGTGGGGAATCGGGTTGTGGTGGAGGCTGGAAAACGTGATCGTGCAGGTTGCAATATCGGACAAAGGTGGTTATTTCGCCGGCATGCGGTTCTGCGCGTATCGCTGACGATCGCTGCGACTCTCGTCATGGCAGGCCGCGCGTGGGCGGTCCCGAGCTTTGCACGGCAGACCGGACTGAGCTGCAATGTCTGTCATTCCAACCCGCCGGAATTGACGGCATTCGGCCGCAAGTTCAAGCTGGACGGCTATGTTCTTACGGACATGACCGCTCGGGACAAGGTCGGCAACAGCCGCGATCTTCTGCTGTCAAAATACATTCCGCTGTCCGCGATGATCATCTTGTCCGACAGTGCGTACCAGGCCAATCAACCGCAAACGCAGAACGGAACCGCGGGCTTTCCGCAGCAGTTGAGCCTGTTTCTGGCGGGGGCCTTCGCGTCAAAATTTGGCGCCCTGGCGCAGATCACGTACACGCACGTGAACGACCACTTCGGCATGGACAATAGCGATCTGCGCTACGCGGACCAGACAAAGCTTTTTGGAAAAGACTTCCGGTACGGTATTGACCTCAACAACAATCCAACCGTTGAAGATGTCTGGAACAGTACGCCGGCCTGGGGATTTCCGTGGATATCGAGCAGCTCGTCGGTTGGGCCGATCGCGGCGCCCATCATCGCCGGCGCTCTGGCGCAGGATGTCGCGGGCCTGGGCGCATATGGGTTCTGGGATCAGCATCTCTACTCCGACATAACGCTCTACCGATCGGAACATGCGGGCGCTCCCACCCCGATCAACGGTTCTGGCGCGGCGTACAACATCAGCATCGCTGCGCCTTACTGGCGGGATGCCTGGCAGCAGACATGGGGCGATAACTATCTCGAGGTCGGCACGTACGGCATCTACGTCAGTTCCTACCCCGGAGCTATCAGCGGTCCCCAGGATCACTATCTGGATCCCTCGATCGATTTCCAGTATGAGCGGCCCTTCGGCCCCAACCTGCTCGATGCTCACGGAACGTGGATCCATCAGGCGACGACGCTGACAGCAACACACGCCGCCGGCGGGTCTGCCAACCTGCATGATTCCCTGAATAACTTCCGGCTGGACAGCACCTACCATCTACGCGGGAAATATGAGTTCACTGGTGCGCTGTTTCGGACCAGTGGCACGACAGATGCGCTGCTCTATGCCCCAGCGCCGGTAACAGGCAGCAACAACGGCAGCCCGCAAAACAGCGGCTATATCGCCCAGGTGGGATACTGGCCCGTGCAAAATATTGATATAAATCTCTCGTATACCGGGTACACGCGATTCAACGGCGCCGGCAACAACTATGACGGGGCCGGGCGGAATGCCTCCGATAACAATGTTCTATACATGGCGCTCTGGCTCAACTTTTAGGAAGGGAATCGCCAAGGAGCAATCAATGTCTCAGCAGACCCCCGCAGTCACAAAGCCGGAACAAGAGGTAACGCGGCGCTCGTTTTTTCTTGCCCTGTTTGGAATAGGAAGCGTGGGCATGGGCGCGTTGCTGGCGGTGCCGGTGCTGCGATATGTGCTTTATCCCCTGACCGCCCAGCGCGGGAGCGCTGGATGGTCGGTGGTAGGCAACATCAGCGATCTGAAGGCGGAACTGGCGAGCGGTCAGCCGGTACGGCGCACGATCGACTTCCAGCAGATGGATGGCTGGCGGCAGGAGGATTCCGCACAATCTGTCTACGTCACCCACGCGGGTGACGGCAAGCTGCGGGTGCTCTCTGCGATCTGTCCACACCTCGGCTGCAGCGTTTCCTGGCAAAAGACTCAAGACGAATTTGTCTGTCCGTGCCATGGAGGCCGGTTCTCAGCAACAGGACGCCATCTGAGCGGACCGCCGCCCCGCGGGATGGATTCGCTGCAGTACAAGGTTGAAGGCGGCCGCCTGCTGGTGCGATTCCAGTACTTCCGCTCCAATGTTCCAAACAAAGAACCCCTCACCTAAGCTCTGACGACAAAGGCAGGCCAACTTGGAACAGAAAAAACACAGTCATGCTGGAAACGGCCAGGGTCGGGGCCAGCGCCTGTACCGATGGTTCAATCGCAGAACCGGCCTGACGGGGGTTCTGCATGCTTCACTGGACGAACCGGTTCCGGGCGGCGCCCGGTTGGCGTATGTGTTTGGCTCCGGGCTGATCTTTATCTTTATCTCTCAGATCATCACCGGCATCTGCCTGGCCCTGTATTACGTGCCCTCGGCTGAAAGCGCCCATACCAGCGTCGCGTATATCACCAAGCGGGTGGCGGCCGGAGCGTTTTTGCGCAGCCTGCATTCCTACGGCTCGAGCGCAATGATCATTGTGCTGGCGCTCCATTTTCTGCAAACGTTTCTCTACGGATCCTACAAAGGCCGGCGCGAACTGCTCTGGATGTCGGGCGCGTTCCTTTCGCTGCTCGTCCTCGGAATGGGTTTCACAGGATATCTGTTGCCCTGGGACCAAAAGGCGTATTTTGCCACCGCAGTAGGCACAAATATCGTCGGGGAGGTTCCGCTTGTAGGGGGATGGCTGACGCGACTGCTGCGCGGTGGCGACACACTCGGCACACTTACACTCTCCCGCTTCTACGTCGCACATGTTTTTCTGATTCCGGCGATGATATTCGGCTTCATCGCCGTACACATCGCGCTGTTTCGCAAGGCCGGCCCGGCCGGACCCATCAATGAAGATCCCGTCTCCCCGAAGCTTCCACCCGAAGGCTTCTTTCCGCGGCAGGTTTTGATGGATATGGCCTTTGCGCTCCTGCTGGTCGCGGGGCTCGGGGTCTTTGCGTACTTCCGGCCGGTCCTGCTTGGGCCGATTGCCAACCCGGCCAATACTCAATTTTTACCGCGGCCGGAATGGTACTACCTGCCCATGTTTGAATGGCTTAAATTCTGGGAGGGCCCGGAGGTTGTCTTCGCGATCGTTGTTGTGCCGGGAGTGCTGGCGCTGCTGTTTTTTCTGCTGCCCTTTCTCGATCGCGGGCTTGAGCGTCGTCCGTGGCGCCGCCCCATCCCGGTATTGAGCGTTGCCATCGTGCTGACGGGAACGATGTATCTGGGGATTCGCAGCCACCTGGATGACATGCGCGACCCTGCGATTGCCGCACAACTGGCCCGCCAGCAGGCTGAAGAAAAGTCTTACAGCGAGGCGCCATTTCAGCCGGAACTGGCAGCGCCCCCGGCAAACGCAATCCTCGCCTCGGCCGCTGCCACTGGGCCAGTAGACCCTCGAGTTGCGCGGGGAAAAGGGCTGTTTCAAGATAATGGCTGCTCAGGATGCCACGGGCCGGACGGTACGGGAACGGCTGCAGCGCCGTCACTGGTCGGCATCACAGCTCGGATTCCTGCCGACCAGTTAGTCGCCCTGCTCCACAACCCCAACGCACAGATGCGGGCCGGAGGAATGCCCGCTGTCGACCTGGACGCGTCCGATATGTCGGCACTCCTGGCTTATCTTCGCGCTCTGGGGACCAGCGCGGCGAATGTACACGCCACTCACGGATCGCCCGTTCCGGGAGCCACAATTCACAGAGCAGCAGCACAGCCCGCGCCCGCGGTAATGACGCCGGTTAAGAGTCCCGCTGGGCAGCTTGCTTCGCCGCAACAGACGGCTGCGATTGCTGCTGGCCGAAACCTGTTCCAATCACACGCCTGTTTTGCATGTCACGGGCAGAATGCATCGGGCGGTCGGGCTCCAGCGCTGGCTCCGCTCGTCGCTCAGCTTTCCGACACCCAGGTCGCCGCGTTGCTGCAGCTGCCGACACCAAAGATGCGGGCTGGAGGCATGGCTCCGTTTTCCGGAACGCAACAACAATTGACGGAGTTGGTCGCGTATCTGCGCTCGCTGGCTTCACCTCCCGCGAC
>JAKAUB010000198.1 GCA_021827845.1 Acidobacteriota bacterium
CGCCTGGTACGCCGCCATTGAACCCGAGACCGCCGCCGCGGAAGTCGCCTTCCACCGCCTGCAGCATCTGGAGGAGATTGACTGGCCGGACGAAGAGATCGCAACCTTTGACGACTATCTGGCAGACTTTGCGGCCGCCTTTCATGATCTGCCCCCGCGAAAAACGCGGTTCCGGCAGTACTTACTCCCGGGGCCAGTCCCTGCTTGCTATCGCGCCTCACAGCAACTGGCAGAGACGCTGCTTGCTCTCCGCTCAAACGGAATCCTCTATCCCAGCGTGCGGCAGCCGCGGGGAACCTGCCTCGTATGCTTTCGGCCGGCGCTGGTCTACCACGTGCGGCGCAGCGCGCGTCTTGAATTCCGGCTGCTGGCGCATCGGCCTTTCCATGCCGCACAAATGCACGAACTGTCCGCGGGGTAACTACGCCTGGCGGGACAGGCGGCGGCGCATCACTGCGTAGACCGACAGTCCAGCCGCCACAACAATGGTTCAAACTTCGTGGATGGCCAGCGCCCAGCCAGGAACCCGGGCGCGGTGCAGGGGCGGCTGAGTTTCATCCTTTCCGGAAATCAAGCTTCGAGCTTCACCTGGTCTCGAAGGCGGATGTCAGCTGACGAGGAACCGAGCATGAGATCTACGGTGCCGGGCGTCACAACAAATCCATACTTCGATTCGTCCCAGTAGCGCAGTGCAAGATCGTCATGGTGAAGGGTGAAATGCACGGCTTTGCTTTCTCCGGCGCCAAGGGAAACGCGCTCAAAGCCAACCAGTTGGCGAATGGGGCGTTGCACCGTACCACCCGAGACATGCACATAAAACTGAACCACTTCATCCCCGGCGCGTCTGCCGGTATTGGTGAGCTTCATTTGTACCGAGATGTCGCCGCCAGGCTTGATGGAGCTGCCCGTCACCTGAAGATCAGAATATCGAAACGAGGTGTAGCTGAGGCCATAACCAAAGGGATACAACGGCACACCCTGAAAATACATATAGGTCCGCCCGTCGCGAACGTTGTAGTTATGGAAATCCGGCAGATCCGCTACATGCCGGTACCACGTGGTGCTTAGTTTGCCCCCAGGGTTATATGCGCCGAAAATCACATCCGCCAGCGCGCGCCCCTGCTCCTGTCCAAGGAAGATGCCGCCGACTATGGCGGGAAGCTGATCCTGCTCCCAATTCACTGCAACCGGGCAATTGGACGAAATCACCAGGATCGTCCTTGGGTTGGCGGCATAAACGGCCCGCGCCAGTTCATGCTGCGCTCCAGGCAGTTGAATGGAATCCCGATCGTGTTGTTCACGGTCAATTTGCTGATCGTCGCCAACGAATAGAAGAACCGTGTCTGCGTCCTTCGCAGCTTGTACAGCGGCATTGAATAGCTCCTCGTCTTTGGGCCCAGTTACGGCACAGCCGACGGCGTAAGTAACCTTCGTGTCGCCGCTGGTGAATGTTTGCGAGGGTTGACCGGCATAGCGGTAACCCTCAAAACCATTCAGCCAACTCCGTACATGCTTCTCAATCGGCTCAGGCGGAGCGACGTCCGGAGGCGGCTGGATGCTGAAGTGTTCAAGAATGCCGTCCAGTGGAGAAACGAGGTGGTCAGGGTGGCCACTGTAATTCCCAAGGTGGCATTTGCCTGCCATGGGGCCAATCACTGCCAACTTACCCATGCTCTTCGCGTCAAGCGGCAGCGTATGATTTTCGTTTTTGAAGAGGACGATCGATTGCCGGCCTGCTTCGCGGCACAGTTCTCGATGGGCAGGGCTTTCCAGACACGATACCGGAATGCTGTGATAAGGATTCTGGTCTTGCGGATCGAGATCACCCAGCAAGATGCGGCCCGTAATCGAACGAACCAGCGAATGGTCAATCGTTTCTCCGCTGATGAGCATTTCGTCGACCGCCTGCCCCAGATAATGCGGCAGAGTCTGGCCGCAGTTGATGTCGCAACCGGCATTGACTGCCAACGCGGCGGCCTCGGCGTACGTCGGCACAAAATGGTGCGTGCGCACGATATCGGCTACGGCGTCGCAATCGGAGGCGACATAGCCGCGGAATCCCCAGCGATTGCGCAGCAACTCAGTCAGCAAGAACGGATTTGCCGCGGTGGGGATGCCGTTCATGGCGTTGTAAGAACACATGACGCTGAAGACACGCCCATCACGAACACAAGCATCAAATCCTCGGCTGTAATATTCCCAGAAGCTGCGAGGGTCCACCGTTGCCGACGTTTCATGACGGTCATCTTCGGTATCGTTCGCAATAAAGTGCTTGGCGCAGGCCACGGCCTTCAGATAACGGGGATTGTCCCCCTGTATCCCGTGAATAGTCTGCACCGCCAGTTTTCCCACTAAGAGCGGGTCTTCAGAATAGTTCTCGCCAATCCGGCCCCAGCGCGGATCACGCGTGCCCATGTTGACGGTGGGCGGTGAAAACATCGCCAGCCCCTGGCCATCTTTCTTATGCCATGCCCAAATCTCGTCGGAAACGGCGGTAAAAACGCGGTGAATCAGTGGAGGATTCCAGGTACAGCCCAGCGCAAGTGGCAGGGGAAACGAAGTCACCGGGCCTTTGTGGATCAGCCCGTGCAGCGCTTCACTCGCGTAGTAATTAAACGACGGCATATTGAGGCGCGGGATGGGCGGCACAAGATTGCCGAACTGCGAGGTCTTTTCTTTCAGGGTCATTTTTGACACGAGGTCTGCTGCACGCTTGCGCGCCGCCTCAAAATACTCCCTGGAAACTGGCCCCATGTCCAGGTCAGCCGGATCAGATCCGGCCGAGGGTACGCCCATGCCTTCCGGCAAAAGCGACGCAGCCGCCGCACGCTCGGTGAGCGGCCAGCCTGTCACTGCGATGGCGGCGCCAAAGCCGGCATAGGTGAGAAATTGCCGACGATTTACACTCGTGCGCGGTTTGGAGTCGTTCTTTGCCACGGTTCAGTACCCTCCGAATCAAAATGGACTAACGTAGTTTCGTGCAATGCAGCATTTGCCCCGTCCACATCCAATGAACCAGTCGAGGACAGCCATGCATACCGGATTCAAAACGAGGCCCACAAATCATGGCAGTATAAATCTCGCTGCCTAACCTTGAATACTAGCTGTGCAGTTTCAATAGGTTGTCCGTCGCACTGAAACCTGCTTCCACACGACGCGAAAACTGGGCTCTGAACGCCACCGTTTCTTTGACTACGTGCTGTCATCAAAG
>JAKAUB010000036.1 GCA_021827845.1 Acidobacteriota bacterium
CGCTGCAGAACGCCGCTTCCATCGCAGGGCTGATGCTGACCACCGAAGCCATGGTTTCGGAGATTCCTGAGAAGAAGGAAGCTCCGGCGCCGGGCGGTCACGGTGGCATGGACGGAATGTACTAAACGGCAATCGCCCGGTTCGCCGGGCGTGAAACCCTCTGGAAGGCCCCGTGGAGACGCGGGGCTTTCTGTTGTAAGCCGCAGAATCCCAAGAAATTCGACCGGACGGCACAACCTTCGCGTCTCAGATTCGTCGATTCATCAACAGGAGGAAATGCATGAAGCTGAAGCACGTTGTCCCTGTAGCATGCCTCGCCTTTGCCCCCTTTGCCGTACAGGCTGCACCCACCCAGGCCGCTGCCGCGCCCGCAAACAGCGCCGCAATGCCGGCCACGCATTCGGCGAACCGGCAATACTCCCAGCGAGCGCTGGAGATTCTGGCGCGGGTGGAACAGGCCCGGCAGGCGATCGCCGCGAATCAGAATCAGCAGGCGCTGCACGACATTCATCAAGCACTGGCGATCCATAGCCGTCTGATGGCCACGGCGCAAAGCAACGGCCATTCAATCCTGATCCCGCTCTACTGGGAGTTCGACCAGTCCTCAACACTGGGGCCCGTGATGGCACAGCGGAAGGATGCCAGTGCGCCGGCCAGCAAACATCAGCCCGTGACGGTGCAGGCCGCGTCTACGCAGTACACGTTTGTGGCGCTCGATCTGCGGAAGGTGGAGCGGCGCCTGGTGGCGGCGCAGTCCGCGCTGCAGCAAAATCAGGCGCAGCAGGCCGATGTGTCGCTGCGGCACATTGCCGACGAACTGGTAGTGGTCAAGGCGGAAGGCGAGTACCCGCTGCTGGCAGCCCGCGAAAATCTGGGTCTGGCGGAAGTAGCGATCCAGAGCGGACACTATCGCGAAGCAGCGGCCACGCTCAAGGAAGCCTCGGTTACGCTCGATCAGTACGCCTCCAGCAAAGCCTCGCACCGCCCCTATGAGGCGAAGAGCCTGAGCAAGCAAATTGCAGCTCTATCGGCCAGCGTGGAGCACGATCACGCCGGCGCCGCGCAGCAGGTGGACAAGTGGTGGAACGAGGTCAGCACCTGGTTCACCCATCCTATCCACGGATAGTGCACAGAATGCGGGGATGGTCCGGCCAGGCGGTACGGCGGACTCTTCCCCGCCCCTTTTCGTCCGCACCTATCCGTTCCCGGGGAGCCGTCTTTGTTACCGGGTCTGTTTCCCGAAGTTCGAAGAATCGTAGATACTGTTTTTGAGGCCACCACCATTGAAAAAGATTTGGATTTTGTCGGTGACGGTTCTGCTGTGTGCATCCCTGCATGCGCAATCGTCTAGCTCTTCCAGCCAAACCGCCACAGTGGCAAAGCCGGCGCCCGCTCCTACCGCGACGCCCCGCTGGTTTGTGCAAGGCGCAGCCGGAGGCGCTCTGGCAACAGGACTCGCGGGACAGCAGTACATGAATGCAGGATTTGCCGGCATGGGCGGCGCGGGCTATCGCCTGACGCGGCGGCTGACCCTTGAAGGCGATGTGGATTACTTTCACAATGGCGTGCCCACGCCGGCCCTGCAGGTGGCCGGAGAGCCCTCGGGCCACTACAACACGATCGCCTTCACCGGCAATCCGATGTTTTACCTGATGCGTGGTCCGAAGTTCGGCTTTTATGCCATTGGCGGCGGCGGTTTTTCCCATATGGCAGCCAGCTTTGGTAAGCCGCTGTCGGGCATCAACTGCAATACGTACTCGCCACTCGGTTACGCCAACTTCACGAATTTCTGCAACGGGACGATCACCGGCTCGTCCTACTCGAGCAACCAGGCGCTCTACGATGTGGGCATGGGCTTTGAGGGACGCCTGTATCCCAACCGCCGCTGGGTTTTGTTCACGCAGGCGCGCTTTTTGCACTATTCAACGCCGAGTAATCAGCTCCCCGGGCCCAGTCTGGGAATGGCGCAGATTCTGGGCGGCATTCGCTGGTAGCGCGGCCGCCGGTTCTCGCAATCGCGAGACAGGCAGCGGCTAATGAAAGTCATGCGAACGAAGGTCGAGTGCGGCATCCGTCAGTGAATGCAGGCATCCGGCCTTCACATGAATCACTCCATCCTGATTTTGCAGCCGCCCTTCGGCCAGAATAAATTTGCTGCGCGTGACGATCAGCCGCTGCCGCTCATAAAGATCTGGCGTAACAATCACATTCGCGATTCCGGTTTCATCTTCCATCGAAAGAAACAGGAAACCCTGTGCAGTGCCCGGGCGCTGCCGCGCAATGATGCAGCCAGCGACCCGCACCCACTGGCCATCTGGGAGCAGGCTGAGTTCGCTGGCGCAGAGAATACGCTGCTTCCGCAGTTCTGCCCGGCGATAGGTCATGGGATGTGGACCTACTGTTAGCCCGGTGCCGGCATAGTCCGCCACCAGCCGCTCCTCTATTGTCATGGGCTGCAGCGCCTGGGCGGCTGTTTCTTCCTGCAGCGCCGCCGGGGAGCTGGCAAGCAGCGGTCCCTCCGGCTTGCCGGCGCGCTCCACCTGCCACAGCGCATCGCGGCGATGAGCGACACCCTCCAGAGAATTCAGTGCGCCGGCGCGAGCCAGCAGTGTCAGCTCTTTCCGCTGCAGCATCGGTACGCGCGCCACCAGGTCTTCTGCGGATCGGAACGGTCCGGCCTCGGTGCGGCTTTGTACGATCGCCTGCGCTGATTGCTGGCGGAGACCCTTCACATATCCCAGTCCCATCCGCACCGATAAGGAGCCGTCCGGCTCATGTTCCAGCGTGCAGGCCCATGCGGACTGTTGAATCGCAATCGGCCGGATGCGCAGTCCATGCCGCTGTGCATCCTTAACCAGAACCGCGGGCATGTAAAAGCCCATGGGCTGATTGTTGAGCAGGGCACAGGTAAAAGCAGCCAGATACCGCACCTTGAAATACGCCGAGGCATAGGCGATCAACGCAAAGCTTGCCGCATGCGATTCTGGAAATCCGTAGAGCGCGAAGGAGCTGATGTTCCGGATGATGGTCTGCTGGGTTTCATCGTCGAGGCCATTCGCGGTCATGCCCGCGCGCAGCCGGCCTTCAAGATTTTTCATCCGCTCCCAGGAGCGGCGCATGCCGACTGCACGGCGCAACTCTTCAGCCTCTGCCCCGCTGAAGCTGGCGACCACCATCGCCATGCGCAATAGCTGCTCCTGAAACAGGGGGACGCCGAGGGTGCGGCGCAGCACCGGCTCCAGCGACGGATGCGGATAGGTGACGGGCTCCTTTTTCTGGCGCCGGCGCATGTAAGGGTGCATCATGCACCCAACGATTGGGCCGGGGCGGATGATGGCCACCTGCACCACAATGTCATAAAAGCATTCCGGGTGATTGCGCGGTAAGGAAGCCATCTGGGCGCGGCTTTCCACCTGAAACATGCCCACCGTATCCGCGCGCTGCAGGGCGGCATAGACTTCAGGATCCTGCGGCAGCTGCGCCAGGTCTACCGAGTGACCATAGTGCTGCGGAATCAGCTCCAGGCAATCTTTCAGCACCGCCATCATGCCCAGGCCCAGCAGATCCACCTTGATGATGCCCAGGTCCGCGCAATCCTCCTTGTCCCATTGCACGACAGTACGGCCCGGCATGGAGGCACGCTCCAGCGGAACCACGCAGTCCAGTTGCCCCTGACAGATCACCATGCCGCCGGAATGCTGCCCCAGATGGCGCGGCATATCCTGAACGCGCAGAGAAAGCTCCAGATATTTCGCAATGCGCGGATGGGCGACATCGAACCCGGCGTGCTGAAAGGCGTGCGCCAGCGTGTCGTTGGGGCCGCGCCACTCAAAGTTCGCCACCAGGCTGGAGAGCCGCTGCAGCGATTCCGGATCGAACCCCAGCGCTTTGCCCACTTCGCGGGCGGCCGACTTGCTGCGATAGGTGATCACATTGGCCGTCATGGCAGCGCCCAGCTCGCCATAGCGACGGTACACATATTGAATCGCCTGCTCGCGCTTCTCGACCGACGGCAGATCCAGATCGATATCCGGCCACTCGCCGCGATTTTCAGAAAGAAACCGCTCAAACAGCAGCTCCATGCCCACCGGATCGATGGCGGTAATCTCCAGCGCGTAGCAGACAGCGGAGTTGGCGGCACTGCCGCGGCCCTGGATCAGAATTCCCTGCCGCTTACAAAACTCCACAATGTCCCAGACGATGAGGAAGTAGCCGGAAAAGCCCAGCCGCGCAATCAACGCCAGCTCATGCTCGACTTGCTTCCGGGCGCGCTGCAGCAGGCCCGCATCCCGCTTGGGTCCGTACCGCCGCTGCACCCCTTCGTGCACGCGCTGGCGCAGAAAGCTGTCCATGGTTTCTCCCGGCGGCACGGGATATCGCGGAAACGCATACCCCAGGTCAGAGAGCTGAAAGGTCAGCCGCGAAGAGATTTCAACCGTAGCTGCGATGGCTTCCGGCAGATCGCGAAAGAGTGTGGCCATCTCCGGCGCAGACCGCAGATGCCGCTGGCCGTTGCGCGTCAACAGGCGTCCGGCGCGGTCCAGTTTCGTGTGGTGGCGGATGGCGGTGAACAGATCGAGAATCTCGCGGTCCGCTTCCGCAGCGTGCCGCACGCCGTTGGTTGCCACCACGGGTACGCGCAGGGAGCGGGCCAGACGCAGGGCCGCCTGATTGCGCCACTCCTGCTCCCGTTCGCCATGGCGCTGCAGTTCCACGTAAACATTCTGCGGACCAAAGATGTGGAGCAGCCGTTCCAGTACGGCGCGGCCAGCCGCTTCCCCGCCGTGGGTGAGGGCTGCGGCCAGCGGACCTTCGTCTCCGCCTGTCAGGCAAATCAAACCGGCGGCGTATTGTTCCATATCCGACAAAGCCGCCGCGCCCTCGTGTTTGCCGGTCTCACGCAGTTTGAAGCGCGTAATCATCTGGCATAAATTCTGGTAGCCCTGCCGCGAAGCGCACAGCAGCGGCAGGCGCGCCGGCTCCGGAAGATGCTGGTGTGGTAGCCAGTCAGGCGGGGTCAGACGCTGTCCCAGGCTGGCCACGGCAATCTCCGCGCCGACGTGGGCGCGCAGACCGGCCTCGCCGGCGCTTTTATGAAAGCGCGCCGAACCGTACACACCATTACGGTCAAGCAGCGCCATGGCCGGCATGTCGAGATGACAGGCACGCTGCGCCAGCGTCTCGGGCAGCGAGCCGCCCTCAAGAAACGAAAACGCGCTGGCGGCATGCAGTTCGACATACGGGCTAGTCATAGAGCGTAATCATGCGCCACTGATTCTGCCGCTCCTGCACGACGCAACCGTAGAGCAGTGCTCCATCCGAAGCGCGGGCGATCAGGTCCCACTGCTCCTGCTTCCAGCCCTTCTCGGTCCACCAGTTTCCGCTCTCCAGCCAGGGACCATAAGCCTGCACTACGGCATAGCGCTGCTCCCGGAAGACCAAATGCTGGGGACGGCCATCGCGCAGCGTGACGGCGGTGCGCTCCGGCGGCCGCAGACGGCGCAGGCTGGCACGCGGTTGCCGGGGACTGGCGGGCACGCAGCGCCGGACGGGCAGCCGGAAGCGCTCCATGCGAAAAGCATCCGGAGCATGCGTATCTTCAAGCACAGCGCGGCCGACATTGTCTTCGCCAACTACGGAGGAGATGCGGGCCAATGTGATGTCCAGCCGCCCCGGCTCCGGAACCTGCGGGGCAAACAGGCCCAGTTGCACCTGGCGGGGACTGCCGGGCTCCGCCTGCAGCGTGACGGCAGTAATGGCAGCTGCCGGCGGATGCGCTTCCAGATCGAGATGTAGCAGTTTGAGCCATAGCTGTTTCTCGTTGGCCGCCTGCGCCGGGCGGACGGTGCGGCAATGAGGCGCGCCGCTCTCCAGTTGCAGCGTGATGGTGACGGCGGCCAGCGCCAGCACTCGCGCGCGTGCGCGCAGAATCAACTGCTCCAGCATGACGGACACGCCAAACAGCAGCGATTCCAGATTTTCGAGCGGCTGGTCCAGCTCGGTATGCTCTTCGAGAAGAAACGGCATCTCTGCCGGTTGAAAGAGATGCGGCAGCGTGCCGCCGGCCAGACGGCGCAGCCGCTGCCCCTGCTGGCCCACGCGCGCGATCAGTTCCCGCTCTGGCAGCGCGGCCAGCATCCCCAGCGTTCGAATGCCCCAGAGAGAGAACGTCTCCGCCTGAGCGTCGGTCAGCGACAGAACGCTCAGCGGCAGTGGCGCCAGTGCGGCCGCCTCTTCCCCATCGGCAGCAATCTGCAGCGAGCGGTGCAGCGGCAGGCCTTTGGCCAGGCAGACAGCGGTCTCAAAGTTTCTGCTGGCCGTCAGGCGCGCCTGCAGGCCGAGAGCGCGCACGCGTTGGCGCAGACTGCGGGTCAGCATCTCCGGGGGCCCGAAAAGACTCTGCGTTCCGGCAATATCAATTCCGCACAAAAACGCGGCCGGCTCGCTGCGCTCTTCCACGCGCGGAGAAAAATTCCCGGCGCACTCCAGTAGAACCGCCCGTGTTGCCGCCTCCGCCGCCGGAGAGCGCTGCAGCAGAACCACGCCCGGAAAGGTTTCCGCCTCCACGCGCGTCATTCCCGCACGCAGACCCATCAGCCGTGCCTGGGTGTTGAGAGAGACGACGGTCTGCAAGGGCGGCTCGCCCTGCAGCACCACGCAGGGTTGGGCTTGCAGATCAGGGCGCAGGCGCAATAAGGCCTGGGCGGGAAATTCGCGGACAATCATGCAGACATACATTTCCTGTGGTGTCATCGGAGACCTGCCCAGCTTGTGCGGTTGATCCAGTACGCGCCGGAGGCGCTGCGTGGCGGCTTGCGCATGGCAAAAACGTTGCCGGCATCCGGGGCAAATCGCTGACGCGCGACCTCCACGTGCAACTGCATGCCGGTAAACACGGTGGCTGCTTCTTCTCCCAGCGGTTCAGAGGGCAGCAGGCGCAGTTGCAGCTCAGAGCTGCTTCTGGCGCATGGATATTGGGTCAGCAGCACCAGGCTGGCCTGCGACTTTTCTGCAGCCACCCGATAGCGATGCCAAGTGGAGAGTTCGATCCGGGAGACAAACTCCGGCGAGATTCCGGCAAGATCGAGCACAATGGCGCCAAAGCCACCGGTCTGCAGCAGCAGATCCGTACAGCGCAGGGCGCGTTCAATGGCCGCGTAATGCCCGGGGCGAGCCGGTCGCCGCGCGATGGCCGCAGCCGGAAGCCGCTCTGTGCGCGCCGGGAAAGTCTGCGGGGGCGCTGGCTCTTCGCCTGCCGGTTGCTGGTGGAATAGAGCTTCGAGCGCCTGCGAGATGCCGCGAACCTCCGTCCGCGGATGCGGCCCGTAGCCGCCGCCATGCAATCCACGGACTGCCGGTTTGGGTGTGAAGCATGCCTCCGGCACGGCCACGCGCGGAAGCGGTGCAGTGGCTGGCTGGTGCGGATGGCCGCACCGTACCCAGAGCAGGCGGTCCAGATCCACGCCCGCCGCTGCGGCCGAGGCTGGATCGAATGCATTGCAGGCGTCGATCCAGGCACATACTTTTTCCGCTTCCACGATGCCGGCCAGAAAGGCGAGCGCAATGGAGGTGCGGCCGCAGCATTCCGGCCCGGTCAGTTCCGTCACCGCGCCCAGAGGAAATCCGCCGCTCAGCCGCTCATCGAGAGCCGGGATTCCGGTAGAAAGTAAAGGACGGAAATTTCTCGTGGAAGGCGACAGCGCCGCAGGAATTTTCTGCGCCAGAGCGGACTCAATCTGGGAGCGAATTGTGGCGGCGGTCGGCATGGCCTGTATTCGCCTTATATTCGCTTTTTATCGGAGGGTTGGCAATCCCCCTACTGATGCAAAACTGGTGCATTTGCCTCCAACCACAACGCCGGTAAAGAGATATTTTGCGGTGCGCAGAGGAAAACTTTTGGGGGTCTCGGATTCCGGCGGCTGCGGCGGTATTCTGCGCCGGAAGCCGCGTTGCATTTGCAATCTTTGGATCGGCCAGTACCATGGACCGAAGATGCCAATGCCCTCCTCCCGACTTCTTCTTGCCGTCAGCCTTTTCCTGACAAGCTTTGCCGCGCGGGCTCAGAATCCCCCGCCCCTGGAACAGCAACTGCAGGCGATTGTTGCCGCGCACCACGGCAACGTGGCGTTGTTTGCCGAGAATCTCAAGACCGGCCAGACGGTTGGCATCCACCCCGATCAGCCGGTGCAGACGGCTTCCGTCATCAAGCTGACCATTCTGTATGAGGCGATGGAGCAGATTCGCGCCGGCAAGGTGCACCTGGACGATCCGATCGTGATGCACAAGGCGGAGCAGGTGCCGGGCTCCGGCGTTTTATTGTTCTTCGATACGCCACTCAAGCTGACCTTCAAAGACACGCTCAGCATGATGATCATCATGAGCGATAACACGGCGACCAACCTGGTGATCGACCATCTGGGCCTGGACAATATCAACCATCGGATTGCCCGGCTGGGATTGAAGAATACGTACCTCTACCGCAAAGTGTTCATGCCGGCGACGGGTCCGCTGCCGCCCGACGCGAGCCAGTTTGGGCTGGGCAAGACGACGCCGCGCGAGATGGCGAGCGTGTTGCAGAAGATTGTGACCTGCGATCTAGCAGAACCGGGCACTGCTCCGATGCCCGGCGACGCGGCCCTGTGCGGCGTCGCCATGCACATGCTGCGCAACCAGTTTTATCGCGATGGGATTCCGCGCTACCTTGAAACTATGTACCCGGATGCAGACGCCGCGATTGCCGATAAGATCGGCTCACTGGACGATGTACGCAACGACGTGGCCGCGGTGAATACGAAGCAGGGGCTGCTGATTCTGTCGATTTTCACCTACAACAATCACGATCAGGTGTGGTCGGTCGATAATGAAGGCGAACGCACGCTGGCAAAACTGGGCCGGGCGATTGTAGCCGCCTGGGCCCCCGATGGCCTCAAGAGCTTTGATGCGAGCGCGCCCCCCAAATAGCGGCGCACAACCTGCCAGGAGCATGCTGTGAAGAGATTTGAGACTCGCCGGAAGTGGGCGCTGCTGATTCCAGTTTTACTAATCGCGCTCTATGCCCGCGCGGCAACTACGCGGTGCGTGATAAATGTTCCCGTCGCCAATATGTTTTCGCACCCTACGACGGATGCCGACGTGGTCTCTCAGGCAACCTATGGCCATACGGTGGACGTGCTTCAGCAGCAACCGGGATGGACAAAGATTCGCACGCGAAGCGATCAATATACCGGCTGGGTGCAGGATGCCGATCTGCTGCCCGAGCCCGCCGGCCAGACATATGCGGCGACCGGTCGGGTAGCTGTGGTTGAGGAACTGGCGGCACATCTTTATCGCGAACCGGACCTGACCAAGCATGCCCCGGTGCTGACAGTTCCGTTTGAAACGCGGCTCGAGATTACCGAGGTGAAGCCGGATGGCCGCTGGCTCAAAGCGCGGCTGGCCGATGAGCGCGCCGCCTGGATTCAGCAAGGGGACGTGCAGCTTTATCCGGATGCGACGAAAATTCCGAAGGGCTCGATGAGCATCGCCCAGATGGTGACCTTCAGCCATCGCTTTTTAGGGCTGCCGTATACCTGGGGCGGCCGTTCCAGCTTTGGCTATGATTGCTCCGGTTTTACCCAGATGCTGATGCAGCAGCGGGGCTACAGCATTCCGCGCGACGCCGACGTACAGGCCGCATGGAGCGGGTTTGAGTCGATCCCGGTGTCCAGCCTGAAGGCCGGCGACCTGCTGTACTTCGGTCACGACGGAAAGATCACACACACCGGCATGTTTATCGGCAACAACCAGTTCATCCATGCCACGGTCTCGAACCATCCGGTCATCCAGATCAGCGATCTGAATGAGCACTGGCGCAAACTGCTGCTTGCAGAGAGAAGAGTGAAACCATGAACCGTCGAGAACTGCTGAAGAGTGCCGGGGCCTTCGGCCTTGCTTCTGTTGCCGGGCTGCCCGCCACTGCTTCAGTCGCAGCCGGCAATGGCGCGGCCGCTTCCCAGGTAACCACCGACATCATCCGTCTAAAGCTTCGCCATACCTGGACGACGGTGATGTCCGCCAGCAATTACCGCGATACGTTCTTTGTGCATTTCAAGCATGACGGGATTACGGGGATTGGCGAAGGCGCGCCGATTGTTCGCTACAAAGAGGACGCGCAGGGAGCGCAGGTCGCGGTCAACGCGATCAAGCCAATGCTGGATGCGTCGACCCCGGAGTATTTCCAGAAGGTCATGATGGAGGTCAATCATCGCATTCCGGGCCAGTGGGCCGGCAAAGCTGCGGTTGATATTGCGCTGATGGACTGGATGGGCCAGAAGCTGGGCGTGCCACTATACGAGTATTTCGGCCTGAATCCAGAGGATGCGCCGATCACCGACTTCTCGATCGGCATCGATACGCCGGAGATCACGCGGCAGAAGGTCCGCGAGGCGGCGGACTTCCCGATTCTGAAGATCAAGGTTGGGCTGGATACAGATGAGCAGACGATTGCTGCGGTACGCAGCGTGACCCAGAAGCCGCTGCGGGTGGATGCCAACGAAGGCTGGACGGATCGCGAAGTGGCGGCGCGCAAGATCGACTGGCTGTCGAAACAGAACGTGCAGTTTGTAGAGCAGCCGATGCCGGCGGACCGACTGGAGGACCTGCGATGGCTGCATGAGCGCGCCGCGCTTCCGCTGATGGGCGATGAGTCCTGCCGCCATCCGGAAGATATTCCCAAGCTGGTGGGCATCTTCGATGGACTGAATATCAAGCTGGATAAGACCGGCGGCATGGGCACGGCGTTTCTCATGATTCAGATGGCGCGCGCGCTTGGCTTTAAAACTATGTTGGGCTGCATGGTTTCCAGCTCCTGCAGCATTACAGCGGCGGCTCATCTGTCACCGATGGTGGATTATGCCGATCTCGACGGCAACCTGCTGCTTTCGAACGATCCCTATCGCGGGGTGACGGTGGATCACGGAAAATTGATTCTGCCGCGGCGTCCAGGACTGGGTTTGGTGCATGCGCCTTCGGCTGCCTGATCTCCGGCCCATGGCCAAGGGGCGGTTGCATGCGGCGGGTGCAGCCGCGTGCCTGCTGGTGCTGCTCGCGCTGGCAGCGCCTGCCCGTGGGCAGATGAGCACACAGTCCGATGATGGGGGCAGCAGTACCGGCGGCGTACACGTGGCCATCCACGACGCACAGAACCGGCCCATCACGGCCGGCGGCTTTGTAAAGTCCGGGCCAATTGTGTTTCAGGACGTGGCGAAACAGGCAGGATTGACGGTCTGGCATCACCAGATGGGCACGCCGGAGAAGCAGTTCATTCTGGAAGCGGTGGGCTCCGGCGTGGCACTGCTCGACTACGACAACGATGGCTGGCTGGACATCTACATGGTGAACGGCTCGACCTATGACGCGATGAACGGAAAAGCAGCGCCGCCCCATGCTGCGCTCTTCCACAACAACCACGACGGAACATTTACTGACGTAGCGGCAAAGGCTGGCGTAACCAACGACCGCTGGGGGTTCGGCGTAGCTGTCGGCGACTACGACAATGACGGCTGGCCCGACATCTATGTCGCCAATTTCGGGAAGAATCGGCTCTATCACAACAACCATGACGGCACCTTTACAGACGTCGCAGAGAAGGCCGGTGTAACGCTCGGCAACTGGTCGACCGGCGTCACGTTTGGCGACTACGACGGCGACGGACGGTTGGATATCTTTGTCGCGGGGTATGTTCACTACGATCTGAAAAATCCACCGGCGCCGGGATCAAAGGCCGTCACCACGCATTTCTGTCAGTTTCGCGGGGTTGCGGTCATGTGTGGTCCGCGTGGGCTGCAGGGTGAGGGCGATCACCTATTCCACAACAACGGCGACGGCACCTTCACCGACGTCAGCGTGAAGGCCGGCGTGAGCGACCCTAACCACTACTACGGCTTTACGCCGGTCTTTGCCGATTTCAATAATGATGGCAGGCCGGATCTAGCGGTTGCCGATGATTCCACGCCGAACTACTTTTATCGGAACAAGGGCAACGGAACCTTTGCCGATGACAGCTATGCGTCGGGATTTGCGTTGAACCAGGATGGCCGCGAAACGGCGACGATGGGGCTGGCGGTCGGAGACTACCAGAACGATGGCCTGCTCAGCATTATGACGACGGACTTCTCCGACGATTACAAGGTTCTGTACCGCAACGACGGAGATGCGAACTTTACAGATGTGAGCTATCAGGCAGGACTGGCGCGCGATACGGTTCCTTTTCTGGGATGGGGCGTCGGCTTTCTCGACTTCGACAATGATGGATGGAAAGACATTCTGATGATCAACGGCCATGTGTATCCGGCCGTGGACAAGCAGGACTGGGGCACCACCTACGCGGAGCGTCCGTTGCTCTATCGCAATGATCACGGCAAGACATTTGATCTGGTGCCTGCGGTGGAGGGCACGGGACTGGCTGAGGTCGTCTCCGGCCGCGGCGCAGCGTTTGGCGACTTATTCAACGACGGCCGGATCGATGCGGTGATCAATGTTGAGGATGGCGTTCCCGTGCTGCTGAAGAATGTGGACGCCAATCATCACCACTGGGTGGAACTGCGTCTGGTGGGCAGCCCTAAAAGCCCGCGTGATGCGGTGGGCGCGACGGTCTATCTAACCGCGAACGGGATGCGCCAGCGGGAGGATGTCATCAGCGGCGGCAGCTATATCTCCTCCAACGATCAGCGGGTGCACTTCGGGCTGGGAGATGCGAGGTCCGCCGGTTCGGTCGAAATCCATTGGCCCAGCGGTTTGAAAGAGAAGATTGCTTTGCCCCAGGAAGACACGATCTATACCGTTGTGGAAGGCAAAGGAATCGTGGGACAGAGATAGAAGACTTCCCTGCGCCGCGAATTTACAAGCGACGGGCCGGCCCGCAGGATTGGCGCACCACAAACTGAGTGGGAACGGCCGTTTCGGAACCGTGATTGAGGGGATCCGCCACCATCTGCTGCAGGGCGCGAAATGCCGACAGGCCCAGTTCATCCCTTGGAATGCCGATGGAACTAAGGGGGGGATGCGCATATGCGGCAAAGGCGATGTCGTCCGAGCCGATGACGGAGAGATCCTCTGGTACCCGCCAGCCGACGCGGAAGGCTTCGCCCATGGCGCCCATCGCAATCAGATCGTTGCCGCAGATAACGGCCGTTGGATGTACCTGCCGCGCGTACATTCGCTGGATGGCGGCCGCGCCTCCCGTCGGATGGCTTTCCACCTCAGCACAGTCAACGATCTCCAGTCCATGCTGCTCGACGACATCAATCAGCAACTTGCGATAGCGCTTGGCCGAGAGCACGGTAAGCGGGCCGTGGATGATGCCGACGCGGGAATGGCCGAGTGAGCGCAGATGCTTGACCGCCTGCAAGACGCCCTTGGAGTAGTCAATATGCACATTGCTCTTGTTGTGCTTCAGGCGGGAGTCATCGAGCCGCACAACGGGCATCTCCCTGTCGAGCATGCGATCGACGAGCTTCGCGTCGAATTGTGACGTCATGACGGCGACGCCTCGGACCTTGTCCTCAATCATCCGGCGGACGGTAGCTTCCGCGCTGGATTGTTCATAGTTGGTCATACCCAGAACGAGCTCCAGATTTTCGGCCCGGCACGCTCGCTCAAAACCCTTGATCAGGCGATGGAAAAACGGGTTTTCGATATCGGAAATGATCAGGCCAAAGGCGTTGCTGAAGCCGCGCACCAGCATGCGGGCTGAGGTGTTCTTGTAGTAATCGAGCGCCTGTACGGCCTTTAGCACGCGTTTGCGGGTTTCCGGCGCAATGGGCCGGGTATTGTTCAGGACGTGCGAGACCGTGGTGATCGAAACGTTGGCTGCTTTCGCGACATCGTGCATGGTGACGGTCATGCGATCTTCCTGGCGCCAACGGATTCTGCCGGTGAGAAAGCTGCCGCGCAACGGACCAGACGTCCGAGGGCGACGGATCTGCGCCTGGCCGGGGCGACGCGTGTGGTCTTTATATCAAGACCGGGGCGGTTCTCTCGATGAATAATTTTCTTTAGCGTATAAATTTATCGAACGCGCAAACGATTGCGGCCGCTATTTCTGGGGCTCATGGCTTTGCCCGGGACTGGATGCGGCGTGGCGCTGCGCCAGAAGCTTCCCGCAGATGGCCCGCTCCCGCGCAGCGGCAGCGGTCTGTCCAAGCATGCTGTAGGCGGTCCCTAAAACGAAGTGCGCCTGGGCGTCGGACGGGTCCACCTGGATTGCATGCCGCAGGGGCGTTACCGCTTTCGCAGGCTCGTTAAGGTGAATCTCGCACTGCCCAAGATCCAGCAGCGCGGAGGGATAGTTAGGGTTGGCCGCGATCGCCGCCTGCAGATACGGGACGGCCTGCGCCTGCTGATTTTCGCGGCGCAGAATTTTGCCCATCATGTAATTGGAGATGGGGTCATCCGGATGTTGCGCCAGTTCTGCGAGAAACTCCTGCCTGGCCTGGGAAGCCCGATGCATCCGCCAGTCGATCAGACCCAGACTGGAGTGTGCTCCCGGATACTTCGGGTCGGCCGCAAGTGCGGCTGAAAACTCCTTATAGGCATCATCCTCTCTGGCCGTCAGGTCGTAGGCCAGACCAAGCATGTAATGCGCGGGCGCCGAGTTGGGATTGATCGTCATAATGCGATCAAACACGCTAGTTACGCCTTTGTAATTTTTGGCACGCCAGTACGCTTTCCCGAGGAGATCCAATGTCTGAATATCGCTGGGCTGCATGCGGCTGGCCCGCTCCAGGTACTGCGCTGCGTCTGCGTATCGATTGAGGGCAAAGAGATCGACGCCGGTCAAGTCCAGCGACTGGAGCGTGGGCGACGCCTTTGCCGACGATTCCAGATACGGCAGCGCGTCTGCGTACCTTTGCGCGCGGAAGTAGGCGATGCCCAGGTTGCGGCGCGTGATGGCATTGCCGGGCTGCAGGCGGAGGGCGCGGTTGTAGACCTTAATCGCCTGCGGCTCCTTGCCCTGCCGCGCCAGAGCAATCGCGAGATCGTTGAGAATCTGGATCGACTGAGGAGCCATTCGCGAGGCCTGCTGAAAATCCTGCTCGGCCCGGACATTATCGCCATCGCGGAGGGCCTGCGTTCCGTCTACCAACAGCGACTGCAGGGCGCGGGCATTGCCGGCTGCCGACGAGGCGCTTGGAGGGGCCTGTCCCCACGCGGCATCGAGCAAGCCAAAGATAACGATACCGCGAACGAAAGCACGGCGCAGCGCGCTTGTTTTCGCAAGGGTACGTGGCATGGCGTTCTTCCCCATCGTGGTTGTAGTCATCATCCCACACCCGGCAACAAACACCAGTTTCCGCGGCTTTATCCACTGCCCCCAAGGTTTTTGTTGACAATCAACCAGCCCAGCCATTAGCGTGGATTTCCATTAGACGCAAACGTTTGCTGTCGTTTGCTACACACCGCTCGACTAACCATTTTTGTGAGGTCTCTCCGGAATGTCACTACGAAAGCTTCTCATCGCAACGATGACCGTCTTGCTGCTGATGCTTCCAGCCGGGATGCATGCCCAGGAACTGCAAGGCACTCTTACCGGTACCGTAACGGATAAGACCGGTGCGGTCGTTTCGGGCGCCACAGTGACAGTCCAGCAAAATGGCGTGAATGGATCTTCACGCACCATTCAAACGAATTCGCGCGGCGGATATACGATTACGCACATTCCAGCCGGCACATACACCCTGACGGTGACGGCACCTGGTTTCCAGACATATACAGCCTCGAACGTCACGCTGTATGTCGCGCAGATACGCAGCGTCGATGCGCAACTGCAGCCCGGCTCCGTAAACCAGACCGTCACAGTGCGCCAAAGCTCGGTATCTTTGGACACTACGACCAGTGCACTGGCCGGCACCATCTCCGGCAAGCAGGTTCGGGAATTGCAGTTGAACAACCGGAACTTTGAGCAGCTGGTTACCCTGCAAACCGGCGTAGTCAGTGCTCTGCCCAGTCTGGTCGGATTTGGCCTGAGCAATACCGATCAAGTCTTCGTCAACGGTGCACGCGGCTCGGCCAACAACTGGACGGTGGATGGCGCCGACATTAACGATAGCGGTTCCAACCTGACGCTGCTCAACGTTCCAAGTGTTGACTCCATTCAGGAGTTCACGCTGGAACGCAGCACCTATGACGCAGAGTACGGACGCAGCGGCGGCGGTCAGATCCTGGTCGAAACACGGTCGGGAACCAGCTCTTTTCACGGCGCGGCGTATGAGTTTGACCGCAATACCGCATTCAACGCCAATAGCTATTTCAACAAGCAGTCCGGCTTGCCACGCGCTGTCCAGCACTACAACGACTATGGATTCGCCATTGGCGGTCCGTTGTACATCCCAAAGGTCTACAACACCGCGAAGAATAAAACGTTCTTCTTCTGGTCGGAAGAGTGGCGCAAGAACAGCAATCCGGTCACCGCGAGCGTAACTCCGCCCAGCAACGCGGAGCTGAACGGTGTCTTCCCGGGGAATATCGTGAATACAGCTCCGGCTGGATGCGCGACCTACGACCCAGCGTCGCAGACGACCACATTGAATCCGACGTGCTACAGCAAGAATTCCCAGGTTTACCTGAAGAACCTATACGACAACTTCCCCGCCAACAATCCCAATGGCCAATATGTTTTCTCGTATTCGCAGTTGGCCAA
>JAKAUB010000211.1 GCA_021827845.1 Acidobacteriota bacterium
AATGTGATGGCAGAGACAGCAATTCTGCAGTCTGCCGATGTGCCCCTGACGAAGGCTTCAACGGAAGATTTGTATCGCGAATTACTGGTGCGATTCGGCGAAGATCCGACGCGCGATGGACTGTTGCGGACGCCGGAAAGGGTGCGCCGCTCGATGGAGTTTCTGACGCGCGGATATTCGATGGACGCGGCCAGCATCCTGCGTGGCGCGCTGTTCGATGTCGACTATGACGAAATGGTCATCGTCAAGGACATCGAGATGTTCTCCTTGTGTGAGCACCACATGCTGCCGTTTATCGGGCGGGCGCATGTCGCCTACATCCCCAACGGAAAAGTCATCGGACTCAGCAAAATTCCCCGGCTGGTAGAGGTGTTTGGGCGGCGCCTGCAGGTGCAGGAACGGTTGACGCGCGAAGTGGCCGACGCTATTCAGGACGCGATTCAGCCGCAGGGTGTCGGTGTGGTGATTGAGGCGCGGCACCTGTGCATGATGATGCGTGGGGTCGAGAAGCAGCAATCCTCGACGGTGACCTCCGCGATGCTGGGGGCGTTCCGTGAGCCCCAGACGCGGCACGAATTTCTCTCGCTGATTCGTACCGGCCAGAGCAACCCCTAAAACACGCCTGCGGCCCGCGTGGACTTCGCCGCCGGTCGGGCGGCTTGCACCCCCGTATGAACGGACTTCTGCTCGTCAACAAACCGGGTGGCCTTACGTCGCATGACGTTGTTTCGCGCGTCCGCAAGATCACGCACGAACAAAGCGTGGGGCACCTGGGCACCCTCGATCCCATGGCGACCGGCGTTCTTCCATTGCTGCTCGGACGGTTTACCCGGCTGGCGCAGTTTTTTCGCGGCGATGACAAGGCCTACAGCGGGGTGATCCGCTTTGGCGTGGCGACCGATACGTATGACGCCATGGGAGTGCCGGTTGGCGAAGCCTGCCAGCCCGCATTGACGCTGGATGCAATTCGCAGCGCCGCTTGCTGTTTTCAAGGCGAAATCGAACAGATGCCGCCGCCGTTCTCCGCCAAAAAGATCGCCGGGACGCCGGCCTACAAGCTGGCGCGGCAGGGTAAGCCGGTGGAGTTGCGCGCAGCCCGGATCACGGTCGCTCGTCTGGAGATCGCTGAATACGCGGCACCCGACGCGACGTTTGCCATCGAGATTTCTTCCGGCGGCTATATCCGGTCGATCGCGCACGATCTTGGCCAGCGATTGGGGTGCGGCGCGCATCTTGCAAGCCTGTGCCGCACCCGCGCCGGCTGCTTCGTCCTTGAAGACACGCTCACACTGGAGCAGATTGCGGCGCTGGCGGAGCAGGGAAGCCTGCAGGGGGCGATGCCGCATCCACGTACGCTGCTCCCGGAGATCCCAAATGTGACGGTGGATGCGCGGGCGGCGGCAAACCTGCGCAACGGGATGAGCTGCAATCTGCCGGATTTCAGCGGATCCAGCCATGTAAAGATTTTTACCGGGCCCGATGAATTGTTCGCGATTGGCCGCCGGATTGCCGGGACGCTGATCCAGCCCTGCGCGGTTCTGGGCTGATCATTTGCCGCCGGAGCCTGCCTGCCGATGCAGCAGCGGCAGGAGGTATGGCAGAAAGTTCGCGGCGACCCGGCGATTCCCCTTCGCCGTGGCATGGATGCCGTCTGCCTGCATGTCGCCGGGGACGCCGTAGACATCCTTCAGCATGAACGGCAGCAGGGGAACGTGGTAGTCCTTAGCGAGCTGCCGGTACATGGTGTTGAACCGCGCGATATAGGCACTGCCGTAGTTTGGCGGCAGCGTGATTCCACCGAGGATGACTTTTGTTTTCGCCGCCTGAAACTGCGTGATGATCGTTCGGAGGTTTGCCTCCGTCTGCGAAAGAGGAACACCGCGGAGGCCGTCATTGCCGCCGAATGCCACGATGGCGACGACGGGATGGTCGTCGAGGACATCGGGCAGACGGCTGACGCCATCTTTTGATGTGTCACCGCTATGGCCGGCATTGACCACACGGTAGTCGTAGCCGCGGGCATTCAACGCGCGCTGCAGATCGTCCGGGTAGCTTTCGCCGGCGTTAGTGCCGTAGCCAGCCGTTAAACTGTCGCCAAACGCAACAATCACTGACCGGTGATCGGTCGGATGCGCGGGAGGTGTGTCTGTCTGAACCGCAGCTGGCGAAGGGGCTGGGGCTGCGGACGGCGCTGCTTGCCGGGCGGTTTGACGGCATCCAGTGACTGCGAAGAAAAAGAGGAGGACGGCGGCCTGGGCTCGCATCCGATCCGCCAGGCTGCTCCGTCTAACGGCTAGAGTCATGGCTGCAGGTTCCACGGAGCGAAAGACAAAGAGAGTCTGAATTTGCAATTCTGAATCCAATCAACAACAGCTTGCATTGCCGCCAGCATATCTCAAACCGACGGTGTGTTCGTCTTTAAGAGTCAGCATGGAACCCACGAAAACGATTCTTCAGGTTCGCAATCTCACCAAGTCCCTGCGCAGCGGCGCGGGCATGATTGAGATTCTTCGCGGCGTCAGCTTCGAGATTCCACAGGGCCAGTTCGCGGTCATTATGGGAGCCTCCGGCAGTGGTAAAAGCACGCTGTTGGGGCTGCTGGCCGGCCTGGACACGCCAACCAGCGGAGAGGTTGTGATTGATGGCGTAGAAATCGGCCGGATGCAGGAAGACAAGCTGGCCGCGATTCGCGGGCGCAAGCTCGGTTTTGTCTTCCAGTCCTACCAGTTGATCCCGACTTTGACCGCGCTTGAAAATGTTTTGCTGCCACACGAGCTGCATTCGCGGGAGGATGGACAGCCGCGTGCAGAATTTCTCCTGGACTCTGTGGGGCTGGCCAGCCGCCGGCACCACTACCCGGTGCAGCTTTCTGGCGGCGAGCAGCAGCGTGTCGCCCTGGCGCGCGCGTTTATGCTGCGGCCACCGGTCATTCTGGCGGATGAGCCGACGGGAAATCTTGACGGGGCGACCGGGGATCGCGTCATGCAGCTGTTGATGGATCTGAACCGCAGCGAAGGCACGACGCTTCTGCTGGTCACCCACGATCCAGGACTGGCGGCGCTGGCTTCCCGCACCATTCTGCTGCGGGACGGTGAGATTGTTGCCGATCATGTGACGGAGGCTGGCCGGCCCGTCCTGCAATGAACACCGTAGCGCTTCCCTGGTCCACTGCGCTGAAGATCGCCTGGCGCGACCTGCGTTCCGCGTGGGTGAAGTTTCTGTTCGTCATCGCCGCGGTGGCGCTGGGCGTGGCATCGCTCAGCGGCGTGCGCAGCTTCAGTGTCATGGTAGAGCACACCTTGCTGCGGCAGGCGCGCACCATCATGGCTGCGGACCTGTCGGCGCGCACCTTCCGCACATACACGCCCGCGGAGATGCAGCAGCTCGACGCGCTGCCGGGGGTCCGTCACACGCTGGTGACGGAGACGGTCTCCATGGCGGCAACGCCGACGGCGCATGATCCGCTGCTGGTCTCGCTCAAAGCGGTCGATCCCGCGCAATACCCCTACTACGGCGCGGTGCAGCTCGCCTCCGGCCGGCCTCTGGCCGCGGTGCTTGCGCCCCAGACTGCCGTCGTCAGCCAGGAGTTTCTGCTGCGCATGCATGCGACGCTGGGCACCATGATGCATCTGGGCAACAGCGACTTCCGCATCGCCGATGTCATTCTGTCCGAGCCTGACCGCATTTCCTCTTCGTTCGGTATCGGACCCCGCGTGATGATCGATCAGGCCGCAATTCCTGCCAGCGGACTGGTTCGCGTTGGCAGCCGCGCCAGTGAGCGCTTGCTCTTCCGCCTGCCGCAGGGGCCAGCGGCGAATGGTGGAATGACCATCGCCGCCTTACGGAAGCGAGTGGAAGCGATTCTGCCAGACGCGCAGTTGACCGACTACCGCGAGGCTAATCCGGCGCTGGCAGATGGCGTACATCACGCTGCCGGAATGCTCACGCTCATCAGTCTGGTGACGCTGGTTCTCAGTGCGATCGGGGTGGGCATGGCCATGCACGCGCACCTGCGTCAGCGCATGGACTCCATCGCCATTATGAAAGCGCTGGGTGCGCGCTCCGGCGGCATTCTGCGCATCTTTCTGGCGCAGACGATTCTGTTGGGGTCGGTTGGGTCGCTGGCGGGCATTGGGGTCAGCATACTGGTCACGCGCGGCTTTGCCGCACTGCTGCAACGGCTGGTATCGCTGCCGCTGGCGGCAAACCTCGCCGTCTCTTCTGCGGTGATCGGCTTTGCGGCCGGGGTGCTAACCACCCTGCTGTTTACGCTTCCGCCGCTGTTGGAGATTCGCACCTTCCGGCCGCTCAGTATTCTCCGCCGCCGCGTTGAGCCCATCGAGGCATCGCCGTGGCGGATTTTGCCGCACCGCGATGCACTGCAGATTGCGACCATTGTTTTCATTCTGGTCGGGCTGGCTGGGATAGCCATGTTCCTCACGCAATCGCCGGAGGTGGGCAGTTGGTTTGCCGTCGCGCTCGCGCTGGTTCTGCTGGTGCTGGGGGCAGCCGCTGCCGTGACGCTGGCCGTGCTGCGGCGTGTCCTGCGCCGGCGTAGCCTCAGCATTCCTCCGGCGCTGCGGCAAGGGCTTGCAAGTTTGTACCGGCCCGGCAACCAGTCGGCTGCGGTGCTCAGCACGCTGGGCGTGGGTGTCATGATGGTGGCCAGCGTGTATGCCATGCAGCACGCAATCATCCATGATCTTGACGGCCCGGAGATCAAAAACGCACCTAATGTTTTTTTGATCGACATCAGCCCGGATGAACTCGCCGGCGTTACGCAAATTCTGCATCGGCAGCCGGGCATTACAGGAAACTTTGAAACCATTCCGCTGGTGCATGCGCGTGTGGAGGCAATCGACGGCGTTCCAGCCAGCCAACTGCACATCAAGCATTATCCTGAGCGGCGGCTGCGATCCGCTACGCTTACCTGGGCCGGTCCTTTGCCACCGGGAGAAAAGGTGATTGCGGGTCGCTGGTGGCAGGGAAGCAATCCGCAGGCGCAGCTTGCTGTCAGCGATTACACGGCGAAGCTGCTGCACGTGCGTGTTGGCTCCACGATGACGTTCCACGCGGCTGGGCGGTCGATCCCGTTGCGCGTCACCGCTATCTACCGCTCAGACGGCGAGCACCTCTATGCGCGCAGCCAGTTCGTCGTACCGCCCAATCTGTTGAGCCATTCATCGCCGATCTGGTACGGAGGCTTTCATGCAGCCAGAGGGCGGATTCCAGCGATTGAGCGCGCGCTGTATGCCGCGTATCCATCGGTCACGCTCATCAACATCTCCGATGTGGAGCGCGTGATCCGGAAGGCGGTCGATCAGATTGCCACGCTGCTCCGTTTTCTGGCCGCCTTCACCATCCTTGCCGGATGCATCATCCTTGCCTCCAGCATTACCGCGACGCGGTTTGAGCGTGTGCGGGAGGTTGCCATTCTCAAATCTCTGGGCGCGCTGCGCCGTCAGATCATCGCAGCCCTAAGCGTGGAGTTTGTACTGCTGGGCACTATTGCCGGGCTATCCGGCGTTTGCTTTGCGCTGGGCTTGACGGCCATTCTGCTGCACAAGATGGATGTGCCGTTTCAGCCCGGCTGGCCAGTGATGATTGCGGCGGTATTTTTGACCGGCATCCTTGCGGTGATGAGCGGATGGGTCGCGTCGCTCCGGCTGTTGAGCCAGCGCCCGCTGGCCGTTCTTCGCGACGAGTAGCGGCCGGCTACTGCATCGGCATGCCGGCCATGGCGGAGTGATCCATGTTGTCGTGGCCTTTGCTGTCATCATGGACCGACCAGATTTCGCTGGGATTCTTTGCATTGGGATAGACGTGCACCATCCAGCCAAAGATATGCGGATAGAAGTCACCGCCCGCCGCATCGCATTCCTGCTCTGTGGTGATTGAACCGAGCAGGCCATACTTTGCATGCGGCCCGAAGTATTCATTCTGCTTTCCCGGCGGCGCCTCGCAGAAGTTGGTATGCAGATGCCAGTGGGCAATGCTGAGGGGAATGCGATCGTTCAGCTCCGCCATGGAGGCATCCGCGCGGTCGGTGTACATTACGCCAACCAGTTTGTATTGGCCCTTTGCGTCTTTGCTGTAGAGCAGCGAGGTGGGGTGCAGCGGGTCAAATTGATAATTGGCTTCAATACCGTAGTCACGCTTCGAAAAGTGATAGACGGACTGCGGAACGTCGGGCAGAAAAATCCTATATCCATCGGCGAGCGCCTTACGGTAGTCCGCATACGGTGCCATCGCTTTTCGCGCGGCCAGCACCACGGCGTCGGCCTTCGCGCGGTCTCCGGGCGCCAGGGGGCGCAGCTTCGTCATGGTCATGTGGCCGGGCATGTCGGTGCGGATGGGCTTCATTCCGGCCGGCACCTTTGCGTCTTTCATGCCGTGCACCTGCAGCGCTAACGCGCCGGAAGTAATTCCCAGGATCACCGCCAGCGCAACGGATGCCAGACAGCGGGGAAGCGCGGAAATGAAGCGATGTGACGGGTTCATAGACATTCCTTCCAGCAATCAGCCGGGGCGGGTCGATCTTCCGATATAGACTCAGGCGTTTGCCGGAAAGTTTCTCGCGCCGTCGCCTGGCGTTTGACCGTATGCAGGCGCGCAAATATATTCAGTAAGGGACATCACCGTCCCACGCCACGAACTGCCCCTTCGTTCAATGGTAGGACAGCTGACTCTGAATCAGCATATTGGGGTTCGAATCCCTGAGGGGCAGCCAATTTCCACGCTTTCCTCACTGTTCCGAGCCTTTTTCAAAACCTATCCCTCGAATGGCTTCTCGTCCCGATTCGAATGTTCGAACGGACGCGTATCACGCTGCCATTTTCCAGCTTCAACGTCCGATTTGGGCGATACGACCGTGACGGCTCTTTCCGCCAGACAAAAGAAGAGCTGCTTCTCAGGATCGATTGGCTACAGGACTGAAATCGATTACGGTAAGAATTTAGGGCAGGTGTACACTTCGCCTATTCATGCGCGAACATCGCCAACTCGTCGATAGCTGGCGTCAGGGGAGTGGACGATTTCTGGCGACGCTGGTTGGCGTGCAGGGATCGAGCTACCGCCGTCCCGGCGCGCGGCTGATGATCGGTAAGCAAGGCACCTATGTGGGAGGCATCAGCGGTGGGTGTCTGGAAGCGGATCTGGTGCGCAAAGCCGCCTGGCTGGCCAGAAATGGAGCCGTGGTCGAGCGCTATTCCACATTGATCGAGGAAGGTTCAGAGATTCCGTTTGGCCTGGGATGCGGCGGCGTGCTGGACATCCTGATCGAGCCAGTGGATTCCGCAGAATGTCAGGCTCTGCTGCAGGCGATGGAACAGGCGCTGAGCGGGCAGAGTTTCACTCTGGCCACGTGGCTCCCGCAGTCGGACCGACCGCTGCAGCGGGCAATTTTCCAGTCCAGCGGGGACCTGGTTTTTTCCAGTCCAGATTTATCTTCCGATGCGACCGCCAGCGTACGAGGCGCTTGCGCGAACGCATGCAGCCTGCTGGATGGCATCGTTGTGGAACCGCTGCTGCCGCCTCAAAAACTATTCCTTTTTGGCGCGGGAGATGATGTGAAACCCTTGGCGGCCATGGCGCTGCTACTGGGTTGGAGCGTGACGATTGCGGATGGCCGGACAAACCTCCTCCGCCGGCAGCGGTTTCCTGACCCCGCTATACAATTCAGCGAATCCGTTGCAGCGGCCATCGGTAGTGTGCAAGCAGCGGACGCGGCGGTCATCATGACGCACAGCTTTCAGCAGGATGGGCAATGTCTGGAAGGGTTGCTTCCGTTGCGGCCGCGGTATTTAGGACTGCTTGGAGCGCGGCACCGGAGCGCCATGCTTCTCGATCAGGCCTCAGCCAGCTTGAGACTTCCGCTGGAGGAGTGCCTGAAGCGTGTCCATACGCCGGCGGGGATCGATATTGGCGCGGAAGGACCGGATGCCATCGCGCTCTCGATTCTGGCGGAGATTCAGGCGTGCTGCAGTGGAAGAGGCGCCGGGCCGCAGAAACTAACGGCTGACTCCGTCGAACAGTATTTGGCGGAAGGCAAGGACCGGCCGCCTCTCGTCGAACTCTGCGCAATGGGTGTGCTGTGAGTTACGGCGCAGTCATTCTGGCGGCGGGCGCATCCTCCCGTCTGGGCGTTCCCAAGCAACTGGTCCGCTGGCAGAAGGAAACGCTGCTGGCCCGTTCGATCCGTGTTGCCATGGAGGCCGGCTGCCATCCTGTGGTTGTGGTTCTTGGCGCCTGTGAAGCGCAGATACGTAGCGAGTGTGATCTAAGCCGCGTGATAGCCGTCAGCAATCCACGGTGGACCGATGGCATGGGACGTTCGCTGTCGGTGGGGATTGCCGCGCTCAGCCAGGATGCAACGGTCGGCGGGGCGATCCTTATGACTTGCGATATGCCCGCAGTTTCGGCGGGCCATCTGCTGCGTCTGGCCGCACCCGGCAAAGCGACGGCATCCCACTACGCAGACCGTCCTGGAGTGCCAGCCTACTTTTCGCGTGAAGATTGGCCAGCCCTGCTGGCATTGCGCGGCCCTCACGGAGCAAGAGACCTGCTGGCCGCCGCTGCTGCAACTCCGCTGCCGGGTGGAGACCTGGATGTTGATACGCCGGACGATCTGCGGCGATTGCATGCGATGGAGTCAGAGGATCCGGATGGCGTTGATCTTGCGCGTTGTGGAGCCGGCACCGTCGGCTGAAAGCACGGGCTTACGAGCGGATGAAAAAAAGCCGCTGAACGGCTGAAAATTTTCCGGCAGAATGACCCGGAACTTTGTTGTGTTGGGATAATGTGCCATGGGCTGCCGCGGGCTTCGCTGATCCCCGCTATATTGCGTTGAGGAGAATGTATGTCGAAGGACGAGAAGGAAGAACCGAAACCTTCAGCTCCAGGCCGCGGCCTGAGCCGCCGGGCATTTTTGACGCGAGCCGGCGCCGCAACCGTGGCTGGCACGGCGGCTACGCTTGCCGGTCCCATGGTGATTGCGGAGGCGCAGAAAGCTCCCGAAGCGGCAGCGGCAGAAGAAAACTCGATACCGGGTCTGGTTCCGGTGACGCTGCAGGTGAATGGCAAAACGCATAAGCTCCGCGTGGACCCGCGAGCCACAGTGTTGGACACCCTGCGCGAGACATTGCACCTGACTGGCACCAAGAAAGGCTGCGATCACGGCCAGTGCGGCGCCTGCACGATCCATGTGAATGGCCGGCGTGTGAATAGCTGTCTGCTGCTTGCCACCATGCAGCAGGGCAAAGCCATCACGACCATTGAAGGTTTGGGTACGCCGGAGGCCATGCATCCCGTGCAGGCCGCCTTCGCGGAACACGATGCGTTCCAGTGCGGATATTGCACCAGCGGGCAGATGATGTCTGCCGCCGCTATGCTGCATGAGCCGTGGGGAGAACGGGATGAAGATGTACAGGAGGCACTGAGCGGGAACATCTGCCGCTGCGGCGCTTACCCCAACATTATTGCTGCCGTTCAGTCCTGCCGGCGCAAGGCAATGGCTTAGGAGAACCGATGCAGCTCTTTGAACTCATCACCGCGCAAAATGTCGCCGGCGCCGTAAAGGAACAGGCGGCATCGCCGACGGCTCAGCAGGGAGCGAGCGTCCGTTTTATTGCCGGAGGAACGAACCTTGTTGACTGCATGAAGTTGAATGTTGAAACGCCGCGCCGGCTGGTCGACATCAACGGTCTGCCACTGGACACGATTGAAAAGCTTCCGGATGGCTCAGTAAAGATTGGGGCTTTGGCACGGAACAGCGACGTGGCCCAGAGCGATCTGATCCGGACACAATTCCCCGTGCTGTCGCAGGCGATCCTTTCGGGTGCAACCGGGCAGCTGCGTAACATGGCCAGCACGGCCGGCAATCTGCTGCAGAAGACGCGCTGCGTCTATTACCGCGACCGGGCCTATGCCTGCAACAAGCGCGCACCAGGCAGCGGGTGCTCCGCGATTGGGGGCTACAACCGCAATCTGGCAATTCTGGGCACAAGCGAGCACTGCATTGCGTCCAACCCTTCCGACCAGAACGTGGCGCTGATGGCTCTGGACGCTACGATTCATATCAGCGGCGTGAACGGTCAGCGGTCGGTACCAATTGCGGCGTTCTATCTGCTGCCCGGATCCACGCCGGAGAAGGAAACTGTGCTGCTGCCCGGCGATCTGATTACGCACGTGACTGTGCCCGCGCTTCCGTCCGGCTCCAAAAGCCTTTACGTAAAGTTGCGCGACCGCGCGTCGTATGAGTTTGCGCTGGCATCGACGGCCGTTGTATTGAAGACCCGGCAGGGAAAAATCGAGCATGTCCGCGTCGCTCTTGGAGGCGTGGGCGCCATCCCGTGGCGGAGCCATGAAGCCGAGCGGGCGCTCGTTGGCCACGCGCCGAATGCAGAGAATTTCCGTAAGGCGGCAGAGGCAGCGCTGAAGCAGGCCCGGCCGCAGTCCCAGAACGCCTTCAAAGTAGAACTGGCAAAACGCTGCATCGTCCATACACTGACGCAGGCCGCACAACTCGCGTAGAGAGGAACCCATGGAACAGGACAGCAACGCGCAAACAGCGACTCCCTCGAAAGTGATTGGCGTAGCCACGCAGCGCATCGATGCTCCGCTGAAGACCACCGGTACGGCTGTCTATACGTCGGATCATCATCTTCCTGGAATGGTGTACGCGTGGCCGGTGACGGCCACCATCAGCCGCGGAACGATCCTCAGCGTGGATGCGTCGGAGGCACAAAGCATGCCGGGGGTTCTGGCCGTTTACACCCACAAGAATATCGGGCCCTTGTATCGCACGCCGCCTACGGTTGGCTTCTCCATGCGCCAGCAGGAGCATAGACCACCGCTTGAAAATCTGGAAGTTTACTATTACGGCCAATATGTAGCTGTCGCGGTTGCACAAACGATGGAGCAGGCGCGCGCGGCTGCCGAAGCCATCAAAGTTACGTACCAGCCGGAAACGCCGAACGTTGCGACAAAGCTGCTGGGAACACCCCTCACCACGCCAGGCATGCATCCGGGGTCACATCGTGGGGATGCGGCCGCCGCCTTCGCGCAGGCTCCCGTAAAGCACGACGCGGTATACAGCAGCCCGGCAGAGACGCACAATCCGATTGAGTTGCATGCCACGGTCGCCGACTACAGAGACGGAAAGTACACCCTGTATGAAACCTCGCAGGCCGTTGTCAATCATCGGGATGTGATGGCCGCTGTGCTGGGTGTTCCGCCGGGAAACGTTCGCGTCATCACGCGGTTTCTTGGATCAGGCTTTGGCGGAAAGCTGTGGCCATGGCCGCATTCGGCGCTGGCTGCGGCCTGTTCTCACAATCTGCAGCGGCCGGTCAAGCTGGTTATCAGCCGCTCCATGATGTTTGAAAGCGTAGGGCACCGTCCGGCGATCGAGCAGCAGATCCAGCTGGGAGCTGAGACGAACGGCAAGCTCACGGCGATTGTGCAGAATTACGTCAATCACACTTCGATGATTGATGACTACGCCGAGGGCTGCGGTGAAGCAACGCCGTTGTTGTACTCCTGCGCAAATCTGAAGATCACCAGCGGGCTGGCGCGGCGGAACGTTGGCACACCGACGGCCATGCGTGGACCGGGTGCGGTGCCAGGACTCTGGGCGCTGGAGAGCGCAATGGATGAGCTGGCGTGGCAGTTGAAGATGGATCCCGTTCAATTGCGCCTGCTGAATGAGCCGGCAGTGGATGAAAGCAATGGCAAGCCATTTTCCTCCCGGCACTTGAAAGAGTGTCTGACCGTTGGCGCAGAGAAATTCGGATGGAGCCAACGCAAACCTGCAATTGGCTCCATGAAGAATGCGCAGGGCGCAACCTTGGGATGGGGTGTCGCCGCGTGTTCGTGGGGCGCTATGCGGTCGGATGCAGAGACGATGGTGGAGCTTTTGGCCAATGGCAGGGCGCGCGTTACCTGTGGCACGCAGGATATTGGCGGAGGCACTTACACCATCTTTGCGCAGCTTGTGTCGCATGAAACAGGTCTGCCGCTCAACAAGATTGACGTCGCTCTGGGAGATACAAAGCTGCCGCCAGGGCCGGTAAGCGGCGGCTCCTGGACGACCGCAACCGTGATTCCTGCGGTTTTGCAGGCGACGCAGAATGCCGTCCGCTCGTTGCTGATGCTGGCTGCCAGCAGCCCCGATGGATATTTTGCCGGAAGCCACGCTGCAGACATGGAGATGAGCGACGGCTTTGTGCAACCGAAAGGGCAACCCGCAAAGCGCGTTGCTTTTGGAGAGATTCTGGGGCGGGCCAATGTCAAAGCGGTGTTCGGCAATGCGAAATCCGAAGGAACGCTTGGGCGGGAGACGAAGTATTCCTTCCACAGCTTTGGCGCTCACTTTGTTGAAATCACGTGGCAGCCTGAGATCGCACGCCTGCGGGTCAGCCGTGTTGTCACTGTGATCGATGCCGGCCGGATGATCAATCCCCGCCCGGCGCGCAACCAGATTGAGGGTGCGATCGTGATGGGCGTCGGCATGGCGATGCTGGAAGATACGCAGTACGATCCACGGTCCGGCGCGCCGATCAACGCAAATCTGGCGGATTATCTGCTGCCCGTCAATGCCGATTGTCCGAAGATCGATGTCACGTTCCTCGATTATCCGGACTATCACCTGGATGCTTTGGGTGCGCGCGGCGTGGGTGAGATCGGACTTGCGGGAGTCGCGCCGGCCATAGCGGGCGCCGTCTATCACGCCACGGGGATCCGCGTCCGGTCGCTTCCCATCCGGATCGAGGACCTGCTTGCTGCGCCCCAGACAGCTTCGGCCTGACAAAGATTGTACCCTCCGGCAGGGTTGTCCACGGATGAATCGGGCGTCTGCGATGAACGAAGAGGTTCGCAGACGCCGACTGTCTTGATCCAGGCAGCCGGGCAGCCATTTTTCTCTCGGGCAGAAAGTCCTTCTTCATCCTTATCCATCCAATCTCCCGCGCTCTGCTTCCGGCTGCCGTGCTGGGTGCTGACTTCCAAGTGTGATATTTCTTGCTTGGAATGATGCGTCGCAGCGCTGCTGTTTGCGAAGCATGTGGGGCCCCTTCGGAAGACGGAGGATTTTCAGACGCTTTGGATTTTTCGGCGTGAAGCACCACTGATCGCCGGATCAGCCGGCATGCGCCTCCGCAATGCAGTTAGCCCTCAGGGAGAGGAAACGATCAGAGTATGACGACGAGGCGGGATTTTCTGAAAAGCACAGTCGCGACAGGTGCGGTGATTGCGGTGGACGGCGTCAACAGCCTGGCGGAGGCGAAACCGCACGCGTCCCACGTGGCTGCAGCCCCCACAGCGACGGCAGCCGCCCCGGTTGAGCCGACGCGTGGCGTTGGTATCTATCCGGGCGATCCGCGTTTTGACTTCGGCCCGGTGTTGGTTCCCGACACCAGCAACACGTACCGCAACCTTGCACTGCTGCGCCCCGCGTATCACTCCAGCAGCTACGACTACAACCTGACTGCGCAACTGATCACCGATGGCATCAAGGACGACCATCTGCCACAGTGGGTGGCCGTCTATGACGCGCAGGGCCCGGTCGCGAAGCAGGACCGCGAGACGGTGCTCGACCACTCTCCGATGAATGCGATGGAGCTGAGGGGCTCACCCGCCGCGGTTGATATTGAGCTGGCAGGCGGTGAGGCAGCACCAGAGATCGATGCCGTGCGTCTGTATGTCATCTCGCCTCCGCTGGCGGCTGCGGACAGTCTCCATTTCAACGTGTGGACCTCAGACAACGGGCGCGAGTGGCAGGAGGCCGGCAGCGTCTCCGCTCCGCAGGCGGCTTCGACGGGCAACTATCCGCCGGACTTTAGCCAGCCGGGTCATTTCTTCACGCCGCGCATACCCCTGCCTGTGAGCGGACGCCCGCGCTTCTACCGGATTGAGCTGGTGGACAGCGCAGCCAGCGGCCCGATGGCGGAGTATCTCAGCACGTGGCGGCTGGGCGAAGTTGAATTTCTCAAAGCTGATGCCCGCGTCGAGGTGGGTGGTCCGTACAGCTTTACGAGTGCGTGGATGAGCGCCGGCAGTGGCGAAGAATGGGTCTACGTCGATCTCGGAACGCCGTGCAGCATCGACCGCGTCAAGCTGTTCTGGATCGCGCGCGCGGCTGAGGGGGAAATTCAGGTTTCTGACGACGCCGAGCACTGGCGGACGGTCCGTACCATTGCGGGAGCAACCGGAAATACCGATGATCTGCATTTGCCGCAAACCGAGCACGCCCGTTATGTGCGCGTTTGGATGACGCGGTCCGCCACGCAGTATGGCTACATTCTGAGCGAGATGGAGGTATATGGCCGCGGCGGCCTGGTTGCAAAGCCAAAGCCCGCGCCGAGTGAGATGGCCGTGGGCCGGATGCAACTGGCCGGCGGTGCGTGGCGGCTGCAGCGCGCAAACTTCGTCACCACAGCGGGCGAAGACATCTCTAAACCAGAGTTCCAAAGCGACGACTGGCTGGTGGCCACAGTGCCGGGAACGGTTCTGACGTCTTACCTGAATGCTGGCGCAGTGCCCGATCCAAACTTTGGACAGAATCAGCTTTATATTTCCGACTCGTATTTTTATTCGGACTTCTGGTATCGGACGGAGTTCACAGCGCCGCCGAAACACGCCAGGCAAATGGCGTGGCTGCACTTCGATGGCATTGACTGGAAGGCGGACGTTTACCTGAACGGAGAGAAGCTGGGCCGCATTGAAGGCGGATTTCTTCGCGCCCGCTTTGACGTGACAAAGAAGATTCGCGCCGGGCAGAAGTATGCGCTCGCCGTGCGTATTGAGAAGAACGCCACACCCGGCAGCGTGCACCAGAAGACGTTCGAAGTGTGCAGCAAGAATGGCGGCGCTCTGGGCGCTGATAATCCAACCTTCCACGCGACCGTCGGCTGGGACTGGATTTCGACCATGCGTGGACGCGACATTGGCATCTGGGGCGATGTTTCTCTGGCGTTGACAGAGGCGGTCACAATTGAGAGTCCGTTTGTCTGGGCGAAGCTGCCGCTGCCCGATACATCCTCCGCAGACGTGACCGTGGAGGCTGATCTCGTCAATCACTCGGCGGCTCCATTCCGCGGAATGTTGCACTGTCGACTGGGAGACGTGGCTGTCGCTCAACATGTGAGGCTAGGCGCCAACGAGCGCAAGAAAATTGTTTTTGATCCAAAAAGCAATCCCGAGCTGCGCATGAAAAATCCGCAGCTTTGGTGGCCGGTAGGTTACGGCGAACCCCACCTATATGACGTAAGTCTCACGTTGCAGGAAGGCGCAAGAACCATCGACAGCCGCACATTCAAGGCGGGCCTGCGGGAGATGACCTACAGCGAAGATGGCGGTGCGCTGCAGTTGTGGGTGAACGGGCGGCGCTTTGTGGCGCGCGGCGGCAACTGGGGCTTTGCGGAGTCCATGCTGCGCTATCGCGCCCGCGAGTACGACGCGGCCGTGCGCTATCACCGTGAAATGAACTTCACGATGATCCGCAACTGGGTGGGCCAGGTGCCGGATGAGGCGTTCTACGAGGCCTGCGATCGTCATGGCGTCATGGTCTGGCAGGACTTTTGGCTGGCGAACCCTTGGGACGGCCCGATCCCGAACAACGATGCGATGTTCCTCAACAATGCGCGAGACCTTCTGCTGCGCGTGCGCAACCATCCGTCGATGGGCCTGTACTGCGGGCGCAATGAAGGCTTTCCGCCGCCCGCACTAGACACAGGCCTGCGGCAGGCCATCGGCGAGCTGCATCCGCAAGTCCACTACATCGGTAGCTCCGCAGACAAGGTGGTCAGCGGGCATGGGCCCTATGGTGCGCAGCCGAACAGCCGCTACTTTGCCATCGCGGATAAGAAGCTGCATAGCGAGATCGGCTCGCCAAACATTCCCACGCTGGACAGCGTGCGATTGATGATGCCGGATAAGGCATTGTGGCCGCAGGGGCTGGACTGGGGGCTGCATGATTTCTGTTTGAAAGGCGCGATGGACGGTGCCGGCTTCCGCGCCATCATCGACAACAACTACGGCGGTGCGAATAGTGTGGAGGAGTGGATTCGGCTGGCGCAGTTCGTCAACTACGACACTTATCGCGCGATGTTTGAGGCACAAAGCCGTTACCGCATGGGGGTACTGCTGTGGATGAGTCACTCCTGCTGGCCGTCATTTGTATGGCAGACCTATGACTATTACTTTGAGCCGACGGCGGCGTACTTTGGCAGCAAAAAAGGTTCGGAGCCGCTGCATATTCAATGGAACTCGCTGGAAGAGACGATCGAAGTCGTCAATTACAGCGCCGGCAAGGCGGCCGGTCTGCAGGCAATGGCGGAGATCTTTAACCTCGACGGCAAGCGTGTCGATCAGAAGTCGGCGACCCTCGACAGCGCGGAAGACTCTACGGTAACGGCGCTGCGGATGTCCTACCCGGCGGGCCTGACGCCGGTGCATTTTTTGCGGCTCACGCTTTCCCGCGCGGGCAAACCGATTTCGACAAACTTCTATCTGCGCAGCCTGGTGCGTAACGACTATCGTGCCATCCGCGAACTGCCGCCTGCAACGCTGCATTTGCAGGCGAGCGCGACGCGCGCCGGCGATGTGTGGAATCTGAGCGGAACGGTGAAAAATAGTTCCGCAGTGCCTGCGTTGATGGTGCGTGTAAAAGCAGTCCGCGAG